>JAISLW010000274.1 GCA_031277105.1 Planctomycetaceae bacterium
AGCGTTGTTTTTTTACCGCCAGGCGACGGTAATCCTGCCGGCGGTTTGACCGATGATTCCGGCAAATATAAATTGACAACCGGCGGCGCGCCTGTTGGCAGCGGCGCTATTCCAAACGAGTACAATGTTACGTTTTCCAAAATTGAAATTGAAGGTTCCAATTTGAATTTTGACGAATATCAAAAACAAATCGGCGACCGCCCGCCAAAAACAACTTATATCGTGCCAGAAAAATATGGTAACGTTGCCACGTCGGGAATTAAACCCGTAAAAGTTGAAAAAGGTAAAAAGAACGTTTTCGATTTCAACCTGTCAACAAAAGAATAATAAAAAGAAAAGAACGATTTTTTGTAACGAAAAATCGATAAGGATCGCAGCCGTCTCGCCTGCACTTTGCCGCAAGGCAAACAAAAAAGCGGTTGAGATTTTAACCTCGCTCATCGGCGGTTGAGTACAACCGCTTGCAGGCGAGACGCCCGCGATCCTGGAATGCAGGCGAGACGCCCGCGATTCTGGAATGTAGGCGTTCCGCCTGCGAACCTGAAGGAACACAGGCGTTTCGCCTGCGATTCTTCAGACGACGATTTTTTGTTACAAAAAATCTGTTCTCTAGTTTTCTAAAAAACTACTCCCTACTCCCTACTCCCTAACTCCTACTCCCTAACTCCTAAAATCTAGCGTTTAAAGTTTTCGTGAATGGTTATTTTTTTTTGATTATTCCTTTACGTTCTATGATTTCGTTACGAATTACCGGTTCTTCAATAATTTGAAACTTATCGCCGTTGCGTATAATTCCAATTGGATTATAAAATTTATTTTGCGATTCCTCCCAAATAAATTTTTTGTTTGTTGTCAATTTATAATTATCGTTACAAAAATTATCGCCGTCCGCTTCGTTGCTTATTTCAAATCCGCATGCTTCAAGTTCTTGCACTAACTCCCTAATAATTATATTCGTATCTTTCGGCTCCGCTTTTTGTAATTTTTTTACAATCGATACAACAACATTCAACTTTTCACCGTCTTGCATATAACGGTTAAACGGATTCTGTTCCAAAGAATTTATCTTGTACGTCAAAACGGCAAAAATAGCAATTACAGAATTACACCATTGCCCAATTATCGCCTCAACCTCTTTTCTGCAATTTTCACGATTAAAAATTCTCTTCCGTTTCGCCGCCAATGCAATCAACATTAACCCCGCATAAAAAATAAAACGCTTGATAATCAATAACGGCGAACCCCGCAAAACCAAAAACATATTGCGTAACCAAAAAATCGCAAAATCAGCCCCCGCAACCAAACCAAGACCTAAAAGAAATTTGTTGCGTAACCGCTCCCGCGTCGCCAATATTGTTACAGAAAAAATACCGGCAATAACGCCAACCACAGCCCCAAACATAAAACCTACATCATCAACAACGCCAAAAAATTGGGCAATACCGCCGCCAAAAAATAAACCAACAACCGTCGTAATAACCGTAACTAAAACCAAAACTAAAAACCGCACCTCCGATTGCACTGAAACTAAATCAGGTATCACCGGCAACGGCACAAGCTTTCTCAAATGCAATCTAAGATAACCACGCTGCTCCGAAGTCGCATCCTCGCCACAAAACATATCAATCCAATAATTAGATTCAATAACTTCAGAGAGTTTATTTTGCACCGCATCCGACGCAATTTGAAACTCCGCTTGCGACGGAGAATCCGAAGTTAATTTGTCAAAAAAAATATCAGTCGCCTCAACAACCGTATCCTTAACAAACTTATCAACTTCTCTACCACAAAAAAAAGATTGCCAACCACTCGGCAATAAAAAAGGAATATCAACCATATTAAATTTGTTCTTACTTTAATTTTCAATAACCGTTCACGGAATTTTTGTTTATAAAATTTACGTTTTGGCAAAATTTTTCGGGGATAAATGGAACGATTTTTTGTAACGAAAAATTGATAAGGAACGCAGGCGTCGCGTCTGCAATTTACAGCAAGACAAACAAAAAGGCGCTTGTGATCAAAACCTCGCTCATTTGCGGTTGAGTACAACCGCTTGCAGGCGAGACGCCCGCGATCCTTCAAACGATTTTTTGCTACAAAAAATTGTTATCTAGTTTTCTAAAAAACTACTCGCTATTCCCTAAAACCTAACGCTGAAATTTTCGTGAACGTTTACGATTTCTTTTATGGTTCTATTTTGTATGCTTTACCTTTTACGTTTACGATTTGCGAACCTCCTAGCGTTAAAAACGGGGCTAATTCATTTTTGTATTGATCGATTAACTTAAAATACTCGTCGCTAAATTGCTTCACCGTTATAATATTTTCCGGTTTCATTTGCGATTCGGTAAGAGTTGAATCGATCCATATTCCGGCTTTATTGAAAAATGCTCGATTGTTTATATTTTGCACCATCAATTTCGGATCGCCTATTGCCGTATCCGCTTTATCGTCTGCATCATAACCGGAGATTCTGCCGGATACGTCCGAATTGCGTCTGGCTGACTTTTCTGCCTCTGCTTTATCCAACCTCATATTAGCATTCGGCGCCGATGTAACATTGTAACCGCTGCGCATTTTGCTTTTTTCTACTTTTGCCAAGTTATCTTTATTATTGTGATCGAAAGAATCAAGCGTTAGCGCTTTTTGGAAACCGAGTTTTCCTGCTCGTTGTTCTACGCCGTGCATGCCGCTTACGACGTTTAAGTCTAGCGTATTCGACGATGTAATTTTTGCATTCGCTTTAAAGTCTGTCAACGCAACATTCTCATCGGCAAGAAACGACGTGTACGGAGTCAATATTCCATAAACAGTCGATAAATTCACAAGTTCATCAACCAACTCTTTATTTTGACCCTTCAAATCAATCTGATCCAAAATTTCGCCGATACGTCTTATTGCCCAAAGCCGCGAGATAAACGATGATGATTGATCGATACTTTGATCTACAAAATTACCCTCAAATTTGAACGTTTTCGTTTCATCGCCAACCTTGCCCTCGACGTTTATCGTAACATTGCCCGCTTTCGAATATCGACCAACAATCACCAACTGCTCGCCCTTGAACAAATCAAATTTACCGCTCGGATAAACTCGATTAGCGACATAGTTTTTCTGCTCGTTACTATTGGCAATGAGATTAAAAACAACATCCGTCAAAACAGGCGCATTTATACGATTGTACATGCGCGAAATATAATCTTCGATATTCTCATTCGGTTTAACATACTCCGTCTGCCCGCGATTCCCGCGCGCAATACGGTCAAGCAAACGCCCGTTTACGTCGTAACCAACTCCAAACACAAATACGCGCGCCGAATTTTTATTCGCAGCCGTCGCAATTTCACTCAACTTTAACTCGTCCGTTACGCCAACAGTCGGACAACCGTCCGTAAGAAAAAGCACATAATTCGGCGTTTTCTTATCTTGAATCATACCAAGCGCAGCCTCCAGCGCTTCGCCAATATTCGTGCCGCCCGAAGCGCGAATCGATTCGGTATAACTGTTCGCTTCGTTAATGATCTCTTCCTTGACCGGTTGAATTTCGTCCTTGAATTTTGTTGCGTTATTGTTGTATTGGATAATATTGAACGTGTCTTCATTGTGCAAATTATTCAAAACGAATTTCAACGCTTCACGCGCCTGAATTATTTTTTGCCCCGACATACTACCCGAACTATCCAAAACAAGCATCACGTTTTTAGCGATCTGTTTCGACGCATCCGCAGAAAATTGCGGCGACGCCAGCAACATAAAATAACCGTCCTCCTTTGGATCAGGTCGAAAACTTAAAAGACGCGTACTCACTTCGTTCTTGCCGGAATCATAAAACAACCTGAAATCAGACGACGGCACAACAGATTTCGCATCATACGCAACCGAAGCCTTCCTTGCAGTCGGACGTTTAATTTTTATTTCGTGAGTCGGGCTGTAGATATTTTTTATTTCGTCGGGCGATTCGATGTTGACGTTAATTTCGAGTTTTTCTATTGGTTTTGCGGTATATTTTGCCGTACTCATCGGGAAAAGAAAATCTGTTAAACCGCCATCTACTTTTAACAATTGCGAATATTTCAAATTGATTTCGCGGCTTTCGCCCGCAGGAATCGGAAATACGCTAGTCTTAAACATGCCGTTGCCTATCCATTCCAACAACGCCGGATCTTGGTTGCGGCGGACGATATCTTCGTAAGTTTTTCTTGCTTCTTTAGCGTCGAGTAATTTAGCGCCGTATTCTTTGCCGTTGACTAGCAACGTCATTGAGTTAATAGCGCCGTCGTAAGGCAAAGGAAAAACAAAAGAAACTTCCATTTGAGTTTTGCCTGTATTGACGAATGTTTGAGAAACGTTTACGTCGGCGACTTGTTCTTTGACGTTTGCGTTTACTTCGAGTGATTTGATCGTGTAATTAGACTCCGGCGGCTGCGGCGCCGGACGCGGCGGTATCGGATGCGGACGCTTAGGATGCAAAATTATCGGACGCGGTAATTGTATCACAATCTTGCTTTCGTTGACCAAAATACCTTGACCGAATACGGAAAAAAACGTAAACGGTAACAAAAGCACAAACAACAAACTGGTTTTTAAGTTAAACGACATCGGTTTACTCCTTTCAAAAAAATTGGTTTTAAACTACTTTCATACATTTGTACAAAGGTTGGCGATTATACGAATCGTACTTGAATTTTAGCAATTATACGTATTGTATTTGAAATTCATTGATGTAAAAGTATAAAAGTTTGTCGCCGAAAATAAGCAGACGATGGTAAAGGAAAATTCAAGTATGAACAGTTTAAATTTTGTCAAACGTAGTTAAACGTTAAAAATTTAAACAACGCCATACATCCAAAATTTAGCGCTCGGCGGAAATATCTTAAACAATTAGCGATTATTAAACTGTTCACACTTGAATTTGCGTTTTACATTCGCCTGCCTTGCCTTCGGGCGGCAGGCTTTGACGCTTTTAAATCGCTGATTTGCAAGTACGAGCAGTATAAACAACCGCCGCTTGGGGAAAAAATATACCGCTCGTAATTGAAATTCATTGCTTTAAAATCGCAAAAAACCGCCGTCCTAAAATAGACAGGCGAAGGTAAATGAAAATTCAATTACGAACAGTTTAAAATTGTTGACAAAAAACCGCCCAACGTTTTTGGGGACATCTATAGACGAATGAATTTGATTTTCAATAGAAAAATTTTTAAGAATTTCTAATACGCATAAAGGACATTCTAAAAACCATTTTTTTATTAAGCGCCGAAAACACAGAGAATAATTTAAACTGTTCACATTTGAATTTACGTTTACCATCGTCTGCCTAACTATCGGATGGCGGACTTTTACGTTTTTTTATCGCTAAATTTCAAATACGATACGTATAAAAAATGTATTGAAACAACGAATGATTGATCGTTCGTCCAAAAAATAAATTTTTAGAGACGCCCTATTGAATAACGTTTTGATTCCAATTAAAAATTTCCTCTGTGATTTCTGTGTTCTCTGTGGTTAATAAAAATAAATTTGTGGTTTTTAGAATGTCCCTATCTGTATCTTCTAAACTCATTTGTTCAGGTAGGGCGTTTCGGCGAAACGCCGGCTACCTTTTTTATTTTTAGAAATTTTCTTTGTTTGAAGCGTTCTGTTTAATATCTGTATGTTTCAGGTTTGAAGGGACCGTCTGCTGATATTCCAAGATATTCCGCTTGCTTCTTTGTCAACTTCGTCAACTTTGCCCCAATCTGCTCAAGATGTAATCTCGCAACTTCTTCATCCAATAATTTAGGCAACACGTGAACGCCAACGGGATATTTGTTTCCTTCAGTCCATAATGCGATTTGCGCTAATGTTTGATTTGTAAATGAATTTGACATTACAAAAGACGGATGCCCCGTTGCGCAACCAAGATTAACTAACCTGCCTTCCGCTAACAAAATTATCGAATTACCATTCGGGAAAGTATAACGGTCAACAAGCGGCTTGATCTCAACTTTCTTTATTCCCGAATAACTCGCCAAACCCGCAACATCTATCTCAACGTCAAAATGTCCAATATTGCAAACAATCGCATCGTTTTTCATCCGCGCCATTTGATCGACCATAATCACATCGCAACATCCGGTCGTCGTTACAAAAATATTACCAATCGGCGCCGCTTCCTCTAACGTCATTACTTGAAATCCTTCCATCGCCGCCTGCAACGCACAAATCGGGTCTATCTCCGTAACAATTGTCCGCGCCCCGTAAGAACGCATCGAATGCGCACAACCTTTGCCAACATCGCCATAACCGCATACTACTACAACTTTGCCCGCTATCATTACGTCTGTTGCCCGCTTAATACCGTCCGCAAGAGACTCGCGACAACCGTAAAGATTATCAAATTTACTTTTCGTTACAGAATCGTTCACGTTGATCGCCGGAACTTTCAATTCGCCTTTAGCGAACATTTGATAGAGACGATGCACGCCTGTTGTTGTTTCTTCGGAGAGTCCTTTGACGTTTTTGATTATTTCGGCGTATTCGGGTTTATGCAACAGCGCCGTCAAATCGCCGCCGTCGTCAAGTATCAAATTCAACGGTTTCCCATCGGGAAAAATTACCGTCTGCTCAATACACCAGTCAAAATCCGCATCCGTTTCGCCTTTCCAAGCATAGACGGGAACGCCGGTTTGGGCAATTGCGGCGGCGGCGTGGTCTTGTGTAGAAAATTTATTGCAACTACTCCAAGTAACTTCCGCGCCGAGCGCCGTAAGCGTCTCTATCAACACCGCCGTTTGTATCGTCATGTGAAGACAACCGGCTATGCGAGCGCCCTTCAACGGCTTCGTAGCCGAATACTTTTTACGCAACGACATCAATCCAGGCATCTCATTTTCCGCAAGCTGTATCTCTTTACGTCCCCATTCGGCGAGACTCATATCGGCTATTTTATACGGAAATTTTGATTTCTCTATCGTCATTTCTTCTCCTTAATTTTGAATGCGTATTGTATTTTTATTGACAAAAAAACTAACGCCAATAAAAAACGCAATACGTAAATGGTTAAAAAATTAAATTGTTTACACTCCAAGTCTAAACAATTTAAACCGCTCGCACATAAATTTGCGTTTACATTCGCCTGCCTAACGTCGGACGACAAACTTCAACGCTTCTAAATAAATGAATCACAAGTACGAACAGCATAGATTGCGGATTTTAACCGCTACAATAATAATTGGAAGGGGGGCATTGAAAAAAAGATCAATGTATAATCTGCGAATCAATTTTTAATTAGCCGCAGATTATGTAGATTATACTATTCACATTTTCAAATGCGTTTTTTAATTTGATTTTTTGTAACGATAATTGTAATTGGGTATCTCTATACTGCTCGTACTTGAAATTCAGCGATTGAAAAGCGTAAAAGCCTGCCGTCCGATAGCTAGGCAGGCGAAGGTAAACGCAAACTCAAGTGCGAACAGTTTAAAAATTAATATTTTTGCAAAAAGGTAGGCGGCTAAAAAAATTAAACACTGTGCCGAAACGCCTCATTAGAGTTTACGACGTCAATAAATTTTATTACTTCTCAACGCCTAAAAGACGTCTTTATTACGTTATGAATTATTACAATTTAATAATTATTTTACGCGTACTGCGATGTTTCGACGAAACATCGCCTACTTTATTACAAAAAAGAATTTTTAGAGTTCCCTATTTTTTGATTATACGAGTACTGGAATTTTTAGGTAGAGCATAAGTTGATAAATCCATGGATGCGTCCAAGGAGTCCATGTTGGATATGAAGCGGAGAAAATTGATACGAATAATAAAATCATACAAACCCCGCGACCTGTCGCATAATTCGCTAACTTATTTACGGCGCCTACAAGCGTTACGCACCAAAGCGGTATGAGCCAAAATAACCACCGCAACGCCGAACTTACGCCGCCATAACTACGCTGATTTTGCCCCATAAATAATAAATAAAACGATATTACTATTAAACTAATAACCAAAATTATCGCCGCCATCAATCTTAACTTCGCATCGCCGCCCTTGCTAAATATCCACATCAACATCCCAACAAAACTCAACGCCCAAACCGGCGTAAGCGAAAATAATCCATGATGCCCAACCGTCGCTTGCACAAAATAAACCAAACGCGACTCTTCTCCTTTATCAACGCCTTGCGGATTATGCCAGTAACTTTTTACCGGTTTGTCATTCTTACTCTGCGTCCGCTGATACTCAAAAAAATACCAGTCCTTGTTGCCATAAGCCGGTCGAATATCTCTATGCGCAATATAATTCGTTACAAAAAATCCAGCAAAAACAAACGCCGCCATCGGCACAAATCCAATCAACGTTTGACGCGGATAATATAACAATAACAAAACTCCCAACACAAAACCAAAAGCAATCGCCGGTAAATCACACGCAAACGCAAACACGCCAAAAAAACCGGAAACCAAAAAATAACGCCAACGCCGCTCGCCGTCAAAAAATATACGCACCGCCGCATAACCAGATACTGTTACGCACAACATCGCAGGAATATGATTATTTAACGTTACGATAAATGTCGATAAAAAAGTGCCAAAACAAATAAACGAAACACAAAATACACGAGACCAATCGCTCAAACCAAAACGATCAATAAGACGAAATAATAACACCCAACAAAAAACCAACGGTATCAAATTAAACAACACAAGCGCCGCACGAACAACAAAATAACGATCATCCTTGTCCGAAAGCGAAATCGGTTTAACATCGTCGTCAAAAGACTCAACTCCGCTATCAATACGTAAATATTCAGGAACGTCTTGAACTTTTGGAACGGGCGCCGAACCGTCTGCGTTATTGGGGGTGTTGTTATTTTGCGGCGTGTTTTGTTGTTTTATTAGTTTGCTGCAATGATAAATAGCGGCGTATGGAATTGCCATTAGCGTCGGCAACAATGGCGGTTTTGAAGAATAAAGATACCCTGTATCAGGATCGTCCGGCAACGCATGTTTAACCATATCAATAGTATCAAATCCTTTTTCGGCTTGTACTTTATCGATGGCGTACCATACGATTTGTTCGATTTCGTTTCCGTTTTTATCTTTTATTTTTCGTTTAACTCTCATATCGGGTTCGACGAGCGCTCGTATGGTTGCCCATCTGCTCCGATCATTTCCGCTTAAAATAGGCGTTTCGTATTGTGCGTCTTTTATGAGTTCGAGTCGTGTTTTTTTCATTTCGCGGACGTAACTTTCGACGGTAATTTCACCGCGTTCAAGCCGTCCTTTCAACCGTTCATTTTTATCCTTGTAAAGTTTATTATTCAATCTCCATTTATAATTTTGCAACTCCTTATAATCAACTCGATCTACCGCCATAATGCGACCAAACATTATCGAAGCAGAAATCAAAATTAACAAAATATAAATTTGTTGTCGTGTTATGCTCATAAAAATTTTTTTAGGTTTATGCGATTCAAAATAAACGTTAGGAAAAAAAGAAACAAGAAAAGGATATTTGAGACAAAAGAGATATTAGGGACAATTTTTTGTTACAAAAAAACTATCCCTAATTCTCTAGACGTTATTATTTATTCTAGGCAACTTCTAATAACCGGTTTTTTATTTATTCGCCGAAAACACAGAGTTTATAGAGGGCGTCTCTAAAAATTCATTTTTTGTAAAAAGGTAGGCGGCGTTTCGCCGAAACGCCGCAATGGAGTTTATGATACCAATAAATTTTAATAATTCATAAAGCCTAAAATATGTTTATTTTAGATGTGTAAAATATAAAAATTTATTGATGGTATAAACCGTAATGCGACGTTTCGGTACAGTGTTTAATTTTTTCAGCCGCCTACCTGGACAAATGAATTTTTAGAGATACCCCAGAGAAGAATTTTTTTATAAATTTTTTAAATCAAAAAGTCAATTCTAATATTAAATAACGTTTTGACGTAAATTAAAAATTTCCTCTGTGTTCTCTGTGATCTCTGTGGTTAATAAAAATAAATTTGTGGTTTTTAGAAGGCTCTTATTCATTTATGCGAGTGTTTTTTTATTTTGACAATTCTTTTTGCATTTGAATTGCTTCGCGTCTTTTTGCGAACTGGTTATTTCCTTGCAATGCTAGATTTAGGAATTGTTTTGCGTCGTCGATTTTATTTGCTTTTACGGCTAATCTTGCGTGGTAATATGCTGTTGCGGCGTTAATTGAGCCTGTTGCGACGGATTGTCTTAATGATTTTGTGGCTTCGTCGAACATGTTTGCTTGGTATTGAACCCATCCTAATGTTCCCCAAAATTCGCTATTATTTTGGTTTTTTCGTACATTATCGACGGCGTATTCTAATGCTCTTTTTATTTTATCGGGTGAATTTTGTTGTTCGCAGAGCGCTAATGCCAATCCGTTTTGGGCTTGGGAATCGGTTGGCGATTCTAGTAATAATTCTTGGAATAATTTTTCCGCCAAAGGATAATCTTGTAAGTATAGCGCTACGGTTGCGCGTAATCTTTTTGCGGGGATTGAAGTTTGATCGTCGTTCAATAATTTTTGCGACAAATTTCCGGCGTCTTCTAATTGGTCGTCGTTTATTCTCATTTGAACGGACAGCGCTAAAACTTCTTTTGATTGCGGGTAGGCTTTCAATGCGGCTTCTAGTGATTTTCTGGCGTTATCTTTATCGTTGCGCGTCAAGTAAAGTTGGGACATTGCGGCGTCGGCGGGGAGTCCTTTTTGTCCGAATTCTTTATTTTCTTTATCGAGTTGGTCTGCTTGTAGGAATAGTTGTTTTGCTTCGTCGTCGCGATTTTGGCGGAACACTGCGATACCTTTGCGGCGTAGAAATGTAGCGTTTTGACCGTCGAATTGGATTTGTTCGTTTACGCATTTTTCCATTTGTTCCCAGCGTTGTCGTACTTCGTACAGGTCGGAGAAGACTCGCATTAGCGAACTTGTCAGATTTTTTTTCCGTGTTGCGTTGGCGGAGTATGCTTGAACTTTTTCCGCCGCGCGTTTCAACAATAATTCTGCCGCCGTCAAACTGCGTTGTCGCAATGCGATTTCGCCGAGTAAAAGATATGCTTCGGGGTCGTCGGGTGTTTCTTCGGTTCCTAATTCAAGATTTGCGCGAACTGCGTCGCCTAATTTGGCTTCTGCGAACATTTGAGCCATTATGACTCGTGGCGGCGCTATTTCAGGATGGTTTGCGCACAGCGTTTTCAAAATATCCAATGTTTCGGGAAATTTTGATTTATTAAATGCTTCGACTGCTTTTTCGAGTTCGGCTTTAACGACGGGATCGGTTATATTATTTTCTTTATTTGGCGTTATTGTTTCAACGTTATTTGTCGCAATATTATTTGGCGTTACGTTGTTTGGAGTTGGCGGTGTTCCGCCGCGTATCGGGTTTGTTTGTGCAATAGCGATACAATTGCCAAAAATAATCGCTGATAGTAAAAATACGCCAATTCGGAACATCGAATTTGGTTGAAAAAACATGTGTAAAAATGTAAATGTTGGAAATTGATTTTTGACGGTTTGATTTTTTGTTTGGTTCATTTTTTTAAATTAAAGTTTAATGTTAAGGATTTCGTTAAATGGACAATAGCGACGACGGTTAAACGGTTAAATTGTCTCTATTATCGTTTATACTGGTTGTAATTAAAATTTAGCGAGTTGAAAGCGTGATAGCCTTGCCGTCCGATAGTTAATCCAATATCTAATCTGACGGCGATAATCGCAAATTCAATTAAAAACAGTTTAATTAAAAATTACATGAGCCGTTCAGTTGACGTTTAACTTAAAACTGTAAACGTAACCCAACATCGACTCATAACAGTATGCCGCTCGTACTTAAAATTCGGCGATTTAAAACGTCAAAGCCTGCCGTTTGAAAGCGAGCCAGGCGGGGGTAAACGCAAATTCAAGTACGAACAGTTTAAAAAGCGGATTGTAATAAATTCAATCATCTTGTCAAGAGCAATTTTTAAATGCCGCTACAATAAACGATTTTTTAAAGATAAGAATCATTTTGGCGACTCTAAAAAATTCAATTTTTTGTGAACTTCTAAAAACCACAAATTTATTTTTATTAACTTGTAGAGAACACAGAAGAATTTTTAATTGGCGTCAAAACGTTATTTAATATTATTGGGTATCTCTAAAAATTCATTAATTGGGAGAATCGATCAACATTCGATGTTTCTTTAAAATTCTAATATGCTCTTTAACAAACTTCATTTTAACCTAAATTTTTCTGAACAAAACAACATCAGTAGAAAATGATATAAAAAATTAACCTTATTATCTCAACCGCCTTTTTGTTTGCCTATCGACAAATAGCAGGCGAGACGCCTGCGATCCGTTGGTTTCGCCTGTATTTTAGGATCGCGGGCGTTTCGCCTGGGTTCCTTCAGATTCGCAGGCGGAACGCCTGCATCCCAGGATCGCGGGCGTCTCGCCTACAAGCGGTTGTACTCAACCGCTAATGAGAGACGTTTATATCTCAACCGTCTTTTTGTTTGCCTTGCGGTGAAGTGCAGGCGAGACACCCGCGATCCGTTGGACTCGCCTGCATTTTAGGATCGTGGGCGTCTCGCCTACATGCGGTTGTACTCAACCGCTAATGATCGAGTTTATATCACAACAGATTTTTTGTTTTAAGAATATCTCTATAAATAGACAGACAATTTCCTCGCCGCTTTGGCAAACGCTAGCGTGATCTTATTGACTTTCGATCCTTTTGTCATTCATAAAATAGCATGTTCAAAAAATAAATTTTATACTTTCAATTACTACAAATGTTATTCTTGATCACAGCTATTTTTGACAAAATTAAAACCTGTCAAAAATAATTATCGTTACAAAAATATAATTACAATCCATTTTGATCTGGAAAATTAGTACACTCTCTATTTTGTTC
This sequence comes from Planctomycetaceae bacterium, assembly GCA_031277105.1. Classification (GTDB taxonomy): domain Bacteria; phylum Planctomycetota; class Planctomycetia; order Pirellulales; family Thermoguttaceae; genus WRKP01. The sequence continues at coordinate 12,908 of JAISLW010000274.1, forward strand.
CGTAGAATGATAAAAGGAATGATTTTGCATATGAATCTCATTTGCACATGCTCTATAAGGTATAAAAAATACAATTGCCAGTGTTGGATGCGTTGTTGTTTTCCAGCGATAGATTAAATAATCCTTATTTTCAGTAAAACCATGTATTCTGTATTGTCGAATAGAGTAGTTACAACCGTTAGATAGAACAACTGGTAAGATTGATACTTGTAGTCTATCCGATAATCGAAAACAAATGTCAATAGGTGTAAATAGGAATAAAACAATAATTATTATCATAGTTTTTATTATTATTTTGGATTTCTTATTTAATTTTGACAATGTAATCAATAATAAAATTATTAAAAAAAGTATAATAGATAAAAAGAATGGAAAATAGCGTTCACAAAGATGGGGTATTAAATGTAAAAAAAATATTACAATTATCCAATCAATATTATGTATAAGTCGCAAGAGAATAGTCTTAAAATTTTTTAACATAAGGGCGTCTCTAAAAATTATTATATTTTGGTGTTGTTTTTTGGATTTTTATTTTTTGTTATAATAAATTTGTTTTTACTATTATTTGTGTTCTTTACTGGTACTATTTAATTTTATGCTGGTATTAGAACTTTTCAATTTCCCTTTAACCATTCCTAACCCTTACGGTAATTGAATTACGATGGCACAATTTTCTTTTTTTGACATGGAAAATCAATTTGAGAAATTACGAGAGGGCATCTCTAAAAATTCATTTTTTGCAAAAAGGTAGGCGGTGTTTTGCCACTGCGTTTACTTTTTGGACCGCAATGGAGTTTATGATACCAATAAATTTCAGTAATTCATGAAGCCTAAAATATGTACATTTTAGATGTACAAAATTTTAAACTTTATTGATTTTGTAAACCGTAATGCGGCGTTTCGGCACGGTGTTTGCTTTTTTTAGCCGCCTTTTTATTGTTTGATTTTGAAGTCATGTTTAATGATTATTCTAAAGGCGGCTTGGTAAAAAAGAATTTTTTTGTCGAGTCGCAATTTATAAAAAAATTTACTATTCCAAGTTTGGCAATTAACGTTACAAAAATTCAATTAAACGCCGTAGCAAATTCACCAAGCGATACGCAATCAAATGCGAAATCGCAGAGTTCGTCAAGTTTGTCAATATCTTTAATGCTCATAATCTGCCTTTGCAATCGCATCGAAGGCGACTTGTCAAAACGACGCGTCAAAATACGAATGATATTTTCCGCTTTGCCTTTGGCGATACCTTCAAATATGCCTTCGGCTTTACCTTCAGATATACCTTCGGCTTTACCTTTGGCGATACCTTTAGCAATGCCAAAAGCAATACCTTCGGCTTTACCTTTATTTATGCCTTTGGCAAAAACGGCT
>JAISLW010000331.1 GCA_031277105.1 Planctomycetaceae bacterium
TTGCGATCCTGAAGCGCCTGCGATTCTGAAGTACCTGCGATCCTGAAAAGCAGGCGAGACCAACGGATCGCGGGCGTCTCGCCTGCATGTTGCCGATAGGCAACCGATAAAGCGGTTACGATCAAAACCTCGATCATTAGCGGTTGAGTACAACCGCCTGCAGGCGAGACGCCCGCGATCCTGGGATGCAGGCGAGACGCCTGCGAATCTGAAGAAACACCAGGCGAAATGTTTGCGATCCTGAAGCGCCTGCGATTCTGAATTGCAGGCGAGACCAACGGATCGCGGGCGTCCCGCCTGCATGTTGCCGATAGGCAACCGATAAAGCGGTTGAGATTTTAACGTCGCTCATTGGCGGTTGAGTACAACCGCCTGCAGGCGAGACGCCCGCGATCCTGGGATGCAGGCGTTCCGCCTGCGAATCTGACGGAACACAGACGCAATGCCCGCGATCCGGTATTTTTTGTAACAATAAATATTTGTCCGATCTGTCCCGTTAGGGACAAATATTTTTCGTTACAAAAATTGTTTCCCTACCCTCTACTCCTCCACTCTATCCCTTAAAACTTGTCGCTTAAAATTTTCTTGAACGGTTACAGATTTTTTATATTGTTTGCTTGTTTTGAAATTTAGTGATTTTCAATTACGCATTGTATATCAAGTTGATTTTTTTATTATCCAGTCTCCTAACGTTGGCGATATTTGGGATATGGCGAATAGTAATTTTGCTTTGGCTGGAACAATTAATTCCGGTTTTCTTAATTCACAAAACTTTATTATTTTGTCCGCTAATATTGCCGGATCAATTAAACGTACTTTTACTCCTGCGCCTTGCGCAGTTGCAGATTTTGGCACGCCTTCGGTAACGTCCAATTTGTATAAACGGTCGCCTTCTCGCTTTATCGGTCCCGGACAAACAAGCAGAACATGAACCCCCGCATCACTTAACTCTAACCTCAATTGCTGACTATACGCCGCTACCGCAAATTTTGTTACAGGATAAGCGCCTATATACCTTGCGGCGCTCTTTGAGGCTAAAGAACCAATATTGACAATATGACCGCGATTACTCAAAATCATCGGCAACGCACCACGCGTACAACGAACTACACCCAGAAAATTCAAATCAAATAACTCCATAAATTGCTCCGGCGTAACATCCGAAATACAACCCCGCACCGAACGACCCGCACAATTAACAAGAACATCAAGACGACCAAACCTCGCTAAAACTTCACGAAAAAGATTGTCAACATCTACCTGACTCGTTACATCACAACAAACCGTCAATAACTCCACGCCCGAATAAAAACCGCTAATCTCAGACGACACAACCAATAAACGATCAACATCACGCCCCGCCAAAATCACATTAGCGCCAACCCGCGCAAAACGCATCCCAATAACACGCCCCAAACCACTCGAACCACCCGTTATTAACACTACCTTGTTCTTCCACATATTTTTTTTAACTCAACTTTTATTTTCTACCAATTATCAATATCACGTCCAATATTTTTTTGAGGGACAAATGAGACAAATGAGACAAATGAGACAAGAGGGACGCGTGCGATTCTTTTGACGATTTTTCGTTACAAAAAATAAAAAAAAATAATTTCGCATTTCGCATTTCGCATTCTGAATTTTAAGTTCTATGATTATTTTCGATATATTCGATGAATGCTTTTTCTGCTAATTTTTGTCCCCAGATGGTTGGATATTTTCCGGTGATACACGCTTGACAAATTTGGTTTTCATTTAATCCTATTGCTCTTGCAATAGATTCTACCGGTAAATATCTCAAGGAGTCGGCGCCTAGGTCTTTTGCCATTTGTTTTTCGATTTCGGTTGTTACATTCCATTTTTCTCTTGTTTTATTTTGGAGATATTTTGGCACGAATAACTCGGCGTATGTTGGCATATCAATACCGTAGAAGCACGGACTTATAATTGGCGGACAAGCAGTTCTTACATGCAACTCCTTAACATGCCCTAACTCGCGTATCCGTTGCAATAACACTCTCATCGTCGTCGATCTTACAATAGAATCCTCGACAAGAAATACGCGTTTACCTTCCAGCACTTCGCGCAATGGCGTATATTTTGTCTGCGCTTTTTTCCATCTAAATTCGCCGCCTTCAATAAAAGTTCTTCCGCTATATCTGTTTCTTATCAGTCCCTCCAAACTCGGTATTCCTAGTTTATACGCCATTGCGTCCGCCGCCGCTTTACTTGTATCCGGCACCGGCACAACAATCGTGTCCTTGTCTATCATAACGCCGTCGCTCTCTAACTCTTGTCTTGCTAATTCTTCTCCTAGATTTTTTCGCGCAAGATAAACGCTTCGCCCATCAAGCGTACTCGCAACATTGGCAAAATACACCCACTCAAAAAAACAATGCGCCGGCTTAACCGGTTCCGCAAAACGCTCAAAACGAATACCGTTCTCATTGACAAGTATAACTTGACCAGGCTCGACGTTTTTGACATTTTCCGCCGCAAAACCTAAATTGAACAGCGCCACACTCTCACTCGCCGCCGCAAAAAGCGACCCCTCCATCGCATAACAAAGCGGCTTCAAACCAAGCGGATCACGCGCAACAAACATATCGCCCAACGCATTCAAAAAAACTATACTATAAGCGCCGTCAAAAAGATTAGACATTGAACGACATAACGCCGGTAAATCAGGATCCTCCTGCGGCGACAAAGCGGCGCTCAAACAATGCATTATGACTTCGGTGTCAGTTTCACGGGCAAGATAAGTATTCCCGTCGCTCAAAAGATCGTCCTTAAGACTATCATAATTCGCAAGATGACCATTAAACGCAAAACTAAACCACTTGTGTTTTTTAATATGATGCCGCTCAAACGGCTGCGCATAACTACGGTCGTCCCTGCCGCACGTCGCATACCTAACATGACCAATCGCAGCCCTGCCGGAATACTCCTTCAACAAATCCATAAACTTCGCACGACGCGTAAATTGAAATACTTCCGAAACCGAACCGATCTCCTTATACGTATCAATAAGCTGCTTGCGAAAAGGCGAATAAGTCGTAAAACCGGCGGCAAGTTGACCCCGATTTTGAAGGTCAAGCAACATACGCGGAACAAGCGACGATACATCTTCGCGACCTTGCGCGGTACAAAGCGGCGAAGGCTCGCCACAAGATAAATGATAAATCGCCGCCACACCGCACTCTTCATTAAGTTCACTCATAAATTAGGATTTAATTGGGAATATATGATTATTCGTAACAGTTCACAGAGAATAATTTTTTGTAATCGTTCACTGAAAGTTAAGCGCTAGATTTTAGGGGCTAGTGCGTAGGGCGTATCTGGACAATTTTCGTAACAATAAATATTTGTCCCGTTAGGGACAACATGTTGGTAGAAAAAAGTTATACGCGAATTTTTAGCGTCCCGTTAAGGACGCAATAAAGGTTATGATTGTATTTACATGTTGTCCCTAGCGGGACAGATGGGACAAATATTTATTGTTACAATAAATCTAGCGCCTACACCCTATCTCCTAAAACTCTACGCTTCTATACTGCTCGTACTTGAAATTCAGCGATTTAAAAGCGTCAAAGCCTGCCGTCCGAAAACTAGGCAGGCGAAGGTAAACGCAAACTCAAGTACGAATAGTTTAAAATCTCGTGAACGATTACAAAAATTCTTTTAATCTGTGTAATTTATGGATCAATTTTTTGTCCGTAGATTATGCAGATTATAAAGATTATTTTAAATATGAAATTAAAATATTCAATTCCGTATTTTGTATTCCGTATTTTTTTACATTTCTTGTTTAATTTTTATGTTTCCTGTTAAGCCAGATTTTAGTAGTGGTGATTTTTGGTTTAGGCGTTTGATGTTTGTTTTTGTTTTTCGTTTTGATTCGGGTAAATTGGCGTCTCCAATAATTCGGTTTGCCCAATGATTTACGGTTTCTAATTCTACCGTATTTTTTCCGTTGCGAATGGCGTCTGTAATATCGGCGCGAAACGGTCGCGACCATAACGTGCAAATTTTTTGACCGTTGATCCGAACTAGCGCCATTTCGTTTACTGAATCTAGTTCGAGATAAATTCGCCGGTTTTGTATTTTTTGGTCATTGTTTTTTTTGTACGAAAATTCATTTTTGTAAATTGCCGCGCCGGAATAATATTTAACTCTGTCGTCTGCGTGCGTAGTCCAGTCAATTAGCGTTGGAAAAATTAGCGTTTCTGTTATGTTATCAGCAAACTTAAACGTTACTCTCCAATCGTTATTCAAGTTTTGCAAAGTTTCTAATTGGATTGAATTGTCTTTTGCGCCGCCGACGCAGGTTGTTTTGTAAAGAAACGATTCGGATCGCCAATGCGATGACGCGGCGACCACGACCAAAATTCAGACATTGGAATATCATTTAACCCTAGCAATTGCAACGAATCTATCGGAGCGCCATGAGGTCCGCCTGATTCAGGATGTATTCCGATTCCTAATTCGTGCGACTTGGTTTTAAATTTTAAATAATGATTTTACGCAACCAAGTCGCCAACGGTTCGCCGCAAGTCAAAAAGAAAACGATTACTAATATTGCGGCTAGTTAAAATTTTGCCCGTAAGAACCGGAAGATACGGAATAATATCATAACCGCGACGCTTCCGAAATTCAGCCCGCATCGTCTTTGTCCAATTCAAGCCGCCCAACTCCCAACTGTCCGTGTGAAAATACCGTAACGTTTTACCCGCTAAATTACCGGCGTCCACTATCAACGGATGAACATTATTCTGCCAATATACTGCTCGTACTTGAAATTCAGCGATTTAAAAGCGTCAAAGCCTGCCGTCCGAAAGCTAGGCAGGCGAAGGTAAACGAAAACTCAAGTACGAATAGTTTAAATATCAAACGCTTCAGCGTCAAGATGATCAACGACAAGACCGCGTCATTGCCCGCTACCCGTAGTTCTAGCGTCTGTGCAAGTATAACCAAACCGAATTATCGACCACGCGCCGGACTTTTTTAACGGCGGTAATTTCAATACGCCAGACTTGGAATCAACTGATTTGTCAAATGATTCGCCGATACTCGCCGCCCCAAAAAGCATACTTCGAGAATCAAGCGTTTTGTCGGTTACGTCGGATTCTGACAAAATAATTACTTCTTCAACCGCCGCATCCTCTTCGCCCGCAACCTCCAACTCGTCCGCTATCAAATAATCGCAATTTGGTGTTGACCAATTCAATTCGCTAACAGCCGTTTTATCTATCAGTTTGTCAAGCGGACGGCGTTTGATATTTTTTTGCGGTTGATTTTTTGTAACGTTAATTTGTTTAGCGGGCAATGCGACGACGGCAATATCGCGATAAAATTTATGTTTAGACGGAGGTTGAGGCAAAATAATTTCAGCGTCGTTATTTGTAACGATAATTTCAGACCAAACAATTTTTTTAATTGCGTTTTCGGGTTGAACGTCGGGACCGCCAAGATTTGCGCAGCCGCTTTGAATTACTAGACTGATTGACATTCCAAGTCGGGACGCTTCGATCAATGCGTGTTTATACAATTCACGCCATTCTTTTGTGCCGAACATTGGACCGGCGTGAACTTGAATATTGCCGTCTGCGTTTGAACCGTCGCAATCGCAAAGTAACGCGCCGCTAAAACCTTGACGGCGTATTTCGCACAAATCATTTGTAATAGAATCCTTATCAACATTACCGTTAAGCCACCACCAGTAAGCCCAAACTTTAGCCGAATCCGGCGGCAACCTAAAACCAGACTCCAACGTCAACTCGCCCGCAAAAATAGCAGACGAAAAAATAAATATATTCAAAACAAAAATAAAACAAAATTGGAAAATATACAATCTCATAAATTAATAGTTTGGGGTTAGAGGACAAGCGTTAGGATTTGGTTTTTGTGTAACCGTTCACGGAAATTTAAGCAAAAGATTTTAGGGGGTAGGGGGACAATTTTCGTTACAATAAATATTTGTCCCGCTAGGAACATCATGGTGGTAGAAAAAAATGATACAAATTTTAGCGTCCCGTTAAGGACGCAATGACTGTTAAGGTTGTATTTACATGTTGTCCCTAGCATGACAAATATATTTTTGACCTTTGCTTTTTTACCAACATGTTGTCCCTAGCGGGACAAATATTTATTGTAACGAAAATTGTACGGATACAATCTATCCCCTAAAATCTTTTGCTTAAATTTATGTGATCGGTTACAAAATATTTATTTTATAACCTAACCTCATTTTCACCTAATTTCTCTAAACTTAACAACATCAGTAACAACAAAGCCCACACAAAACAAACCTCATTACCTAATTTTTTATGTCGGTTAAAGGTTAAAAAACACAAACAAACAAAATATAAAATAATATATAAGGAATACATAATATCCTATTTACAAGTAGCAGTTTTATTGGAAAAAATTTATTCATAACTATACTCCTACATATAAAATTTATATTAGGGTATCTCTAAAAATTCATTTTTTTGCAAAAAGGTAGGCGATGTTTCGCCGCTGTGTTTATTTTTTGGGTCGCAATACGTGTGAAACGATTATTAAACTTTAATAATTCACAAGGTCTAAAATATAATTATTTTAGACCTAGTGAAGTAATAAAATTTATTAGCGCCCAAAAACGTAATGCGGCGTTTCGGCACTGTGTTTAATTTTTTTAGCCGCCTACCTGGACAAATGAATTTTTAGAGATACCCTAATAAAAAAATACCGTGAACGCTTACAAAATAAGAATAAATAAATATAATACAGATCGTACTTGAATTTTAACGAGATTTAAAAGCGTCAAAGTTTGTGCCATTCTATAACTAATAAGGCGGCGGCAAACGAAAATTCAATTAAGAACAATTTACAAATTATGCAATTAACAGCCATCATTTTTCTTGTACTTGCCATCGTTTTTGAGACGGCAGGTACTATTTG
>JAISLW010000373.1 GCA_031277105.1 Planctomycetaceae bacterium
TTGATAGTTGGGACTCAATGTCACGGTCTCGCAATTTTTAATCGTACAATTAAAGGCGAATACAAACATTCAAAAAATATTGTTGCGCCGGATCGTTTTGGTCAAGGAAATATTAGTCCCGTTCCGTTAACGCCGATTGGCGATGGGCTTCCGTCTAATTTAATTAACGATATTTTGGTAACGAAAAATAGCGTTTCACAGACAATATGGATTGCGACTTCGGCAGGAATTGTAAAGATGTCTAATGATTTTGCAAAACAAGAATATTGGCGCGGTAAGGATTATGCGGACAAGGTTAGCAGACTTTACGGCGGCGCTCCGAAAGATTTTAAACCGGCGCAATCGGGTTTAATGAATCAGTTGTACCCGGAGGATTATTTAACGTGTCTAGCCGAAGACGAAAATGGACAAATTTGGATCGGCGCTCGGCGTAATGGAATTATGATTTATGATCCATTGTCAGGTAAACGGCAACAAGGAACTCATAAAAATTATAGAGTGATCATTATTTAGAGAATTTTTTGTTTTCAGATTTGTGCAACGGTTAAATTTACAGCGCCACTTAACACAGGACATAATTTTTATGAAACGGGGAATTTTTTTGATTGTAATTTTGTTTACGATATTTTTTTTATCGTCAACATTGGTTTTAACGCAAGCCGCCAACGACGAAGTTTCTTTTGTACTTACGGTAACGCCTGAACAACTTTCTGGTAACGACGCAGTAATTCCTGTTGGGATAAGTTCTGATTTTGCAGTCAATACTTCAATGACAATTGCTCCTCCCACAAGTGAAGAGATGAAACCTGGCGCTGCACAATGGCATTGTAACGGCGTTACTGGAATTGGAACTACAACAATTGGCGCAGACGCTCAAGGCGTATGGACTGAAAGCGGCTCACGCACAATTGCAATCGTCTGGCAAGTACACATTGACATTCTCAATGACTGTAAGATTTCCAAAACTAGATGATAACGACAATCAAATTAAAGACGAAAACAATAACCCTGTTTATTTCGGAACAACAACCAAAACAAAAAATTTAACTCTTTGGGTTGTCGGCGTTGATTCAGTTAAATACAAACGTTCAACCGACACGACTTGGCAAACTCCCTCCGGCACAATTTACGTTCCCAAAGGACAAACAATACAATTTGAAACCTACAAAACGCCAACAAATGCACCTTGCTGGCCAGAAAATTATCCAATATGGGAAGACTCCGCAACCGGAACAAACACAACCGCATCAGTTGATTTTAACACAATCTCAACCTCCACTTCAGACACAAAAAAAGTTACAGCAAAATGCGGAACAAGCAAAAAATCCGTTGATGTTATTACATACGATTTTGATTCCTTGACCGTCAAAGAAACCGCATACACAAATAACTACATTACAAAACCAGGTTCAACAGAATCTACTTTATACGTCTGCCATAAACCAAATAACAATACAAAAATTACTCTTTCAACTAACATGTCGCCCAATATTACATCCACTTCCGAAATGAATTACGTCCTATGGTCAGTAGAAGGCAACGACGCTAATCCCTCAAACGGAAATTTCAACGGTAACAGTAGCGAAGTTACGTTAATTCCATCGGCAGATTTACAACATACATTTACGGTTAAAGCCGGACTTGACATTAATCGTAACAGCACGCTTGAAGCTGGTGAAGTTCGCGAAACAATTACAGTTATAGTGATGTCAATTAAATCCTTTTCTATAACTGGTCAAAATCAAGATGGTAATTTTAGTTCTGCTTATTTGCCGTCAGATTCTGAAGTTTGTTTTTCCACCGATTGGGGAGGTAGCGTAAAAATTAAACTTGGCGCTGTATTTTATCCAAACACGCCGGAAGTTTATAGTCGTGCTTGTTGGACGCTTAACGGCGATAGTACAAATAAAGCAAACGGAACTTATTCTAATCAACCAATAGAAGTCACATTATCGCCTTTGGGTAATCATGAATATACTTTCAAAGCGGGGCTTGATGCAAATTACGACGGTTATTTACAAACATCAGAAGCAACACACACAATAAAAATCAAAATATTATCCGTAAAGGTAACCCCAGAAAATGCAGGCGGCGCTGTAGGCACAACGCCATTAACCGAATGCATGGAAGGACGTGAAATAACATATACCGCAAATATCCCATCATGGACAAGTTTTAGCGAAAATGTTAAATATAAATTTTGCTTTAAGAAAGCCAATGGCACAGAAGATTGGAATCAAATCAAATATATTAATGCAAATTCAGTAGAAACTACAAATGTTTTTTCTGATTACGTATCAAATTCACCAAGCGCTGACGCTAATCATCACTATTTTGACACGCCTGTATACGTTGAAGCAACTTATAAAGGCGTTACTGCAACATCAAACGTAAAAAATATACGCGTTTATCGTTTGTACATTATGCAATTTGGCGATCATGCTCAATCAAAACATTTGAAAGTTTGTGTCGGTTCAAATATTGAGTACGAGGCAACAGCATCAAGCGATTGCCAAAGTTGGTATTGGGAAATGCCGGATGGCGTATTTAATGCGTGGAATATTAGCAGTAATAAAAAAAGCGGTACTGACATAAAAATTCCATATTCTGATCTAGCACGTGCAAGTAATAGTTGGTTCGGGGATGCTTATGGCTCCGTCTATGTTCAATGTTATGACGGCGAGAATACTAAATATACATTTACAGGAAGTAAATGGATAAAAGTTTTCTTTCCACCAGACGTAAATGTAGATGGCAGTACGCCAACAAACGATAAACCGCCATGCTGGTTTGTATTCTGGAAAAATGGTGGTGTTATTGAAAATATTGGGAGTTTTAATTTTAGCCAAGAAGAATTAAATGGTAAATACCAAAATGGACAATTATACATTGGTAAGACATGCTTAAATAAGAGAACAGCTATTCAACTAACCAGAAAAGTTCGTTCTGGTTATACTTCGTCCACTGTGACGGTAACGGGAAATGATGAGTATATTGATGCTGTGGCAGGCACTATATCGCATGAATTGTATCATCAATTCACATATACTCATACAGGGACCGACGACGATGGCGATATGGTTACTAATTCACGAGAAAATACACCCGAAAAGACACATTTTCCTAAAACATTTATAGATGATTATGATTCATACGATCTTTCAAGTAATATACCTGGTTATAGTGCATATACTCGTGGTGATCAAGAGTTTCGTTGTAGATTAGAAAATATTCACGGCAAACAATCTATAGATAAATCAAAAGATTGGGCGGCGGACAATAGAAATCCTCTTTGGAAATAAATCTATGTGAGAGGAATTATTATATGTATTTGTATTTAAATTTGTCCCAATTAAGAAACAAATTAATTATCATTGTAGTCATCTAGTGTTATTAAGAAGTTAATATTATCCGTTAAAAATTACTTGGTGGGAGTTATTTATGATTTATCATAATCAAAATTTGAGAAATTTTTATATTGATACAAAATTATCAAAATATATTTTGTTTATTATTGTTTTTCTTTGTTGTAATGGATATTTATATGGCGAATTGCCGTCTATTTACTCATATCCGCCGCAATATGAAAAAATAACAGAACATGATTGGGAAAATACAAAAAAACAAATTGACGTCATATTATCTTATTCAAAACTTAATGCTATAGAACCAGAATTGTTTTTTGATGTTTCATATAAAATAATACGATTTTCGCAAATTAAAATATCAGACAACAGAAAAAATGAAATTTCAAATTTCATGCTTGATAGTATTATAAAAATGCTCCAGCAAGAAAGATTTTTGGAAGGTTCTTTTCCAGATCAAGGTGAAGATATCGAAATGGTATCAGAACAAAAACGCTATGGACTAATTATTTTTAAAATGTTGTATTGTTACGGAAAAATAGCAATAACATTTGATAATAATAAATTTAGTGAATTATGGAACATTCTCACGTCTAAAGATGAGAAACAATCTCAACTAATAAACGGCATTAAACTTTCAATATTTACTATAGTTGAGATCCAAATTAAATCTAAAAATACATTACTATTTTTACAAAAATTAGGAGACGCTTCAAAAATAAATGAAACAGAGAAAAGACGAATTGATAATCTTATCGATTTGCATAGTTACGCAATAATTCCAGATGAAACTCTACTTTGGCAAACATTTTGGAATCGCAATAAACCAAATGATTTAAACGATGTATTTAAACTTGATTTTATAAACAAAATATTTAGTAAAACATGGTTATTGATTCGTGTTTTACAGAGTTTAAATTATCAGATTCCACTTGACATTTCTGAAACATGCACGAACTTACAAGATAAGTATATATTTGTTCTTTTCTCTAATTTTATTGCAATGAATATCCTTAATTCATTGGAAAAACCATCTGATTCTTTTATCATATTTTTCTCAAAACTTGAAATAGCAACAAACAAACTAACAAATGACATTAAAATAAAATATCCTAATTTTTTATCTAATAACATGATAAATTATAATCAAGATTTATTTTATGAAAATCAAAATAAATTAGAAAAAATAAAAGGATATTACGAGAAAAAACGAATTGAAGAAGAACGATTACGGCAACAGTCAAACTCGCATGCAAATATAAATTATGAAACAACAATTACTCGACCCGAAGATCAGGGCGAGGATTTTTCATTGCTTGATAATGTTGAGAATTTTAAGCGTTTGACAACATCGGCGGATAAATTTGCTCGTTGGAAGGCGGCGAAGGTTTTGGGGACGCGGTTTATTGAGGGTAAATTTACGCCTACCGAAGATGAACAAAAAAAGATCAATGAATACGTTGAATATCTTTTGACACAATTTAAAACCGATAATCCAGGCGACGCCGGAGACGCTTCGTCTCAATTTTGGCGGCTTTGGGGACTTGCAATTCCTGGTTTATTTGAAGGTTTGAAAAGTAAAGATAGAAAAACGTGGAATGTCGCTCTTGCGTATCTTGTTATTTTGCGCAACGAAAATGTTGTCAAGAAATTGATCTATGAATACGATAATTCCAAAGATACCGAATACAAAAAAGTCTTGCTTGACACGATAGGCAAAATGCGGACGATGTACGATAATCCATTTTCATACCGCAAAATGATGAGTTCCAAAAAATCGCGCGAACTTTCTGACAAATTGATAGTTCCGTTTTTAGATCGAATTTCTGTAACGGAAAAAGACTCTGTTGAAGAGTTGCAAAACGTCCTTAAAGAGGCGAAAAAATTTATTGCCGACCCGCCAGATTCGCGAGCGTATTTAGTAAATCCCAAAACTGGCGAAAAGAAACTAATGATTCCCGAACCTCCCGACGACGAACCGTTGCCACCGCCGCCAACAAACAATAAGGCATCTCTAAAAATTCATTTGTCCAGGTAGGCGGCGTTTCGCCACTGTGTTTATTTTTTGGGCCGCAATGGAGTTTATGTTGCTAATAAATGTTAATATTTCACAACGCCTAAAATAAATCTATTTTGTACATTATGAATTATTAAAATTTAATAATTGTTTTATACGTAATGCGGCGTTTCGGCACAGTGTTTAATTTTTTTAGCCGCCTACCTAGACAAATGAATTTTTAGAGATGCCATCCTCTGTGTTCTCTGTGGTTAATAAAATTAAATTTGTGGTTTTTAGAAGTTCCCTATTGGAGGCTGAATCTGACCGTTTGCGTAACAGGAGTTATTAATTTTTATTAAACAGGGCTTTTCAATGTGCAACGTCCAGTCTATAATTTTGCATTGTTATTGCGTAATCACTCGCGAATATTCGTTTAACAAAATTTATATATCAAAATTTTTTAGGAACAGAAGGGATAAGAAAAATATTACAGGATAATTTGCGTTACAAAAATCAACATCCGAGACGAATTACTATCCTCAATTTTTTGTTACAAATAAATTACCAAACCATAACATCTAAATCTACGTGAATTGTTACATTTTTTAAACCTCAATTTCAAAGTATGAATTTTTGTAACCGTTTACGAAATTGTAGAAGCGTAGAGTTTTAAAGGATTAGGAGATATATTTATTGTTACAATAAATATATCTCCCACCTGTCCCGCTAGGGACAAATATTTATTGTTACAAAAATTGTCCCACTACACCTTACGCATTATCCCCTAAAAATCTTTTGCTTAAATTTCCGTGAACGGTTACGAATTTTTAAATTGTCCTTTACTTGAATTTGCATTTAACGTCGAATGACGGATCTATCCAATAGCAGACTTCGACGTTTTAAAATCACTGAATTTCAAGTACGAGTAACAAATAGGGTATCTCTAAAAATTCATTTGTCCAGGTAGGCGGCTAAAAAAATTAAACACTGTGCCGCAACGCCGCAATAGAATTTATGATACCAATAAATTTTCTTACTTCACAACGTATAAAATACGTTTATTTTGTACGTTATGAATTAATGAATTTAATAATTATTTTGTGCGTATTGCGGCGTTTCGGCGAAACGCCGCAATACCTTTTTACAAAAAAATGAATTTTTAGAGACGCCCATATAAGTTCTCTAATTTCCAGTACGAGTAATATTTTCCGTGTATATTCCCAAAGTTGCCATAGTCGGTCGTCCTAATGTTGGTAAGTCTAGTTTGTTTAACTGGCTTATAGGACAGCGCGTTTCAATAGTCGATCCGGTTGCGGGCGTGACTCGCGATCGCGTAACGTTTCTACTTGACCTTAACCCCGAAGCAGACGAACCGCAATATATCGAACTAATCGACACCGGCGGCATCGGCATAGTCGATGAAGATAACCTCTCCGAACATATCGAAGAACAAATCAATATAGCCCTCCAAACCGCTAACCTCGTTCTTTTCGTAACCGATTCCCGCAGCGGAATAGTTCCGCTCGACATAGAAGTTTCAGAACGTTTACGTAAACTTGCGTCGCCGGTTCTACTTGTCGCCAATAAATCCGATAACGAACGCGACGAAAAAAACGCTAACGAATTTCAACGCTTCGGCTGGCAAGTAATAACAATTAGCGTCAAACAAAAAAAAGGTCGCATAAACTTGACCGAAACAATAAAAGAAAATCTAATCGCTAATAACCTTTTTGACCCCAATACGCCAAATATAATCGACCCCATAATGAAACTCGCAATAGTCGGTCGCCGAAACGTCGGCAAAAGCACATTCATCAATACCTTGCTAAACGAAGACCGCGTAATTACCGCAAATATCCCCGGCACAACACGCGACTCTATCGACGTCCGATTCGATATGGACGGTAAAACCTTCATCGCCATCGATACGCCCGGATTCCTCCGCCGCAAAGGAATCAAAAACGACCTCCAATTTTATAGCGCCAACCGCGCCGAAAAAAGCATCAGACAAGCAGACGTAGTATTGATGTTTTTTGAAGCATGCTCGCAAATCCAAACGCTAGAAAAACAATTGCTCGGTTTTATTAAAGAAGAAATGAAACCTTGCATTTTTATAGTAAATAAATGGGACACAATGGTCAACCAAATGCCGACTGAACGATGGGCTGAATATATTCATGAAACATTTCCCGATTTTCGTTTCGCGCCCATAGCATTTATTACGGGCAAAACCGGAAAAAATATAAAAATGGCGCTCAATCACGCACAAATGCTTTTTAACCAAGCAAGACAACATATACCCACGCCACAATTAAATAAACTCGTTACCGCCGCCCTTGACAACAATCCGCCGCCACTCTACCATTTTCACAAACCCAAAGTTTACTACGCATCGCAAGTCGCCACAAATCCGCCAACTATCGTCATGTTCACAAATATGCCCGACGCATTTTCTACACAATACCAAAGATACCTCGTAAACTTTTTAAGAGACGAATTACCATTCGCAGAAATACCAATAAGATTAATCATAAGAAAAAGAGAAGGAAATATTGATAAAAATAAAAAACAAAAAAATTAGAAAATAAACAACCGTTCACGGAAATAAAAACGATAGATTTTAAAAGTTAAAGAGTAGGGACTAGAGAATAGTTTTTTAGAAAAATAGATAACAGTTTTTTGTTACAAAAAATCGCCGGAAGGAACGCGTAACAGCCCGCCGCAAAAAGAACGCAAATAACAGAAAAATCTTTTTAATCCGCGGATCATTTTTTTGTCCACAGATTACACTGATTAAAATTTATTTTTAGAACTAATTCCGAATTACGAATTAAAAAAATATCGGGAGCAGTTTAAAATTTAAAATGTGAACAGGTTTAATATGAATGATATGAACGAAACGTCTAAAAATCAGTTGGGTAAAACGGAATCTAAAATTACGGAGTCCAAATTGACGGAATCGCAAGTTGGGATGGACAGCGGCGCTAATAGCGTTGTTTCGTTTCTTACGAATGCGCCTCTTACTAATACGCCGCGTCAATCTATTGTTTCGCGATTTCTTGTAATGGTAGCGTCGGTGGTGGTGATTGGTTATGGCGTTAGCGCCGCGAGTAAAATTATTGGTCCGTTATTTCTTGCTCTTTTTCTTTCGATTATCCTTCACGTGCCTTTGCAATGGATGCAGAAAAAAGGTTGTCCGAAAATTATTGCGTTGATTATTGTGATTGTTTTTACGGTAATTATATTTTTTGGGTTAAGTTATCATGTTGCGAAATCGCTTAATTATCTTGTCGCAAAAAGTCCTGAGTATAAGGCGAATTTGGAAGCCAAGATTGCCGCTATTGACAAACGATTAGAGCGAATTGGCATAGCGATTAGCGGCTTGACGGCTTGGCGGATGTTGATGGAAAATAAACAAAACGAAGCAAATAAACAAAATGAAGACGACGATAATATTGAAAATAAAATCATTCCCGAATCGCAATTTGACAATAATGAAAATATTAATAACTCAAATAATCGTTTCAATAATTCAATTCCAATAACGCCGAAAGTGCAAAATCCTCCAACGCCGCCGTCAACTTTTACGCAACCGCAATCAAATAATTCGCAACCGCAAAATTTGCCGATAAAGAACAATGATAATCTAAAAAATAATTACCCAAAAATAGATAAAACAACGCCGTCCGAAATTGTAATCGACGCAAATAATAATAAAGTTAATAATCGTAACGATAATTCAGACAATAAAAATGCCGACAAAAATGAAAATAAAACAGTTAAAGAATCTGATAATAAATCTGCTGATAATAAATCTGGCGAAGACGTTAAGATAAAGAGGACGGATGAAGTTGTCAATGTTGTTGCGGCGCAGGTTACGGAGGGCGGGAATGATGCAAGTTTAACGGATAATGTCAATACGGCGGAGGCGGGCGATGGTGAAATTGATTTGCCGAAAACGCAAGGCGACAATATTCGTAACGATAAATCAGCCATTGTTACGGATAGTAATTTAGACGGCGTTGGAAATATTGAGACGACTTCGTTGAGCGAATTTTTGGGAGCCGCTAAGGGCGGTTTTGGTTTTCTGACGGACGGCAATGATAGTTTAAGCGAATTGACAACAAATAAAGCAAAACAGACGATAAGTTCAAAAGAAAAATCGCAACTTATACTTCTCGATTCGCAAGATGTAATGATTTGGTTGCGGACGTCGCTTGTTGCGATTAGGGAGATTGGCGAAAGCGCTTTTTTGGTTTTGATTTTTACGATTTTTATGGTGTTTGAGGCGGCGAGTTTTCCGTCGAAGGTTGATCGTGCGCTTGGGTTTGACGGACCGATTAACAACCAGCATCTTCAGCGGATTTCGGGGGAGATACGTCGTTATTTATTTTTGAAGGCGATATCGAGTATGATGTCGGCGGTTGCGGCGACGGTTGTGTATTGGTTTTTTGGTGTTCCGGCGATGTTTTTTTGGGGTCTGGTTGCGTTTTTTCTTTATTTTATTCCGAATGTAGGCGGCATTTTGGCGTCGATTATTCCGGGGCTATTGATTTTTATGACGCATGATTGGCAAGGTGTAGTGATTTATGCGGTTTGTCTTGTCGGGATTGAGTGTACGATTGGGTATGGTATTGAGCCGAAGATGTTGGGGCATGGGTTGGGGATTTCGACGGTGGTTATTTTGTTATCGCTTTTCACGTGGGGAATGTTGTTAGGACCGATTGGTTTATTTATGGCAGCGCCTCTAACTATCATGGTAAAAATCATTTTGCAAGCATTCAAAGAATCCGAATGGATCGCAACTCTAATCGATAGAAAATAAATTTAACCGTTCACGCAAATTTTAAGCAAAAAATTTTAAAGGATAGTGTGTAGTGTGTAACGTGTAACGGGACAATTTTCGTAACAATAAATCTATCCACTACGCCCTACACCGAAAACTCTAAACTTCTAAAATTTCGTGAAAGGTTACAATTATTTTTTGTAACAAAAAATCGTCAGACGGATCGCAGGCGAGACAGCTGCGTTCTTCAAATTTTTGTTACAAAAAAAATTGTCTCACGAGTCCTTCCAGTCCCACTTGTCCCTAAAAATTTGGTTATGACAACTTATTAAACTGTTCGCACTTGAGTTTGCGTTTACCGCCGCCTGCCTAGCTATCGGACGGCAGGTTTTTACGCTTTTTAATCGCTGAATTTCATGTACGGGCAGTATAAACGAATTTCCGTGAACGGTTACAATTTTTTAACCCTTTAATATTAGTAATGCGATATGTTATTTGAACACGAATTTAGTGATTTTTCTAACTTGCCGGATATTGGCAATGATTGGGATTCGGGGCAAACGTTTTCGCCTTGGCGTGATGCGGCGGTTGGCAGTGATACGACGTTTGTTTCGCAAACGACGCCGTTTACTTGTGCGGTTGTATCGCAGGAGATGATACTCAACGATTTTGGTATTGACGTTTCGGAGTCGCAATTAGTTTATACGGCTACGTCGAATGGTTGGTTGACGGAGAACGGAACGTCTATTTCAGACATGGGTAATTTGTTAGAGTATTACGGGGTATCGGCTCATACGAATTATAACGGCGATTTGTCTTCTATGGTCAACGAACTTGCTCGCGGGCATAAAGTGATTGTTGCTGTA
Source organism: Planctomycetaceae bacterium (assembly GCA_031277105.1). Taxonomy (GTDB): domain Bacteria; phylum Planctomycetota; class Planctomycetia; order Pirellulales; family Thermoguttaceae; genus WRKP01. The sequence continues at coordinate 11,017 of JAISLW010000373.1, forward strand.
GATTCCGGCGAATTATGGAGTGGCGGTTCGTTTTGGGAAAAATTAACCGGTATTGACAATAATACGCCGGATCATGCGATTGTTGTTTCAGGCGTTGATTTTTCTGATGTGAACAATCCGCAGGTTGTGGTTAATGATCCAGGTATTCCCGACGGCGCTGGGATGCGTTATCCGTTGGCGCATTTTTTGGAGGCGTGGAATGATTCAAATTGTACGTATGTTGCTACGGACAATGCGCCGCCGGATATTGCAAACGATCCGAATTTTAACGTAAATTTTAATCCGCAATCTGAAATATATTCGACGCGAGATTTTTGGATCAATGTTGCGAGTAATGTTGCGGGTTTTACGGCGGCGTTTACGACGGCGTGTTTATTGGAGGATATTTCGCCGGATGTTGCGGTTACTAATCCGGATTTTATTGATGGGATTTGTTCGATTGTGGGTATAGTTACGAGCGAAGTTACGAGTATTGCGTTGGATCAGATTGTTAATGAAAAGCAGTTACATTTTACGCCGGTTTTGGAAACTTTTAACAATGCTGATCGTAATCAATTATTTTTGGATATTTGATTGTGCTTGTGTGATTTGTGCAAGAGGGCAATTTGTACGAGTTAAAAATTATATTGTTTGTATTTGAAATTTACGTGTGGGTTTTATAACAAATTAACGTTACAAAAAATTATGTCAAAAAATGGCGTTGATGTTCGGGATCGTTTGCGGCAATGTTGGAATTTATTTTGTGATATTGTCAAGTTGGAGGGTCGGTCTGAGTTGGTTGGTCGTTTTGAATCTGATATGCGGCGGATTGAACTTGGTCTTTTTAGGATAGTTATTATGGGAGAAATCAAGAAGGGCAAGACGAGTTTTATTAATGCGTTGCTTGGCGTTTCTGATTTGTTACCTGTTGAAAGTGATATTGCGACTTCGGTAGTGTTTAAGGTAATTTATGGACCGGAGCGAAAATTTAAAATATTTTTTCAACCTGATATTGACACTGGAAACAGAAGCGAGCCGTTGGAGGTTACGCAGGGGCAATTGAGAGATTATGGTACTGAAACGGGGAATCCGCGCAATGAGAAACGTGTAGATTTTATTGGTGTGGAAGAGCCGAATCCAATGTTAGCGGATGGAATTGTGATTGTGGACACGCCTGGAGTTGGCGGGTTATTTAAGGCGCATCGGGATGTTTCATGGAGATATGCGCCGAATGCGGATGCGATCTTTTTTGTTTTGGACTCCGTTGAATCTGTCATAAGTAGCGACGAAGTAAATTTCCTAAAAGAGTTACGCGAAAAATTAAAAAAACAAGTTTTTTTTGTACAGACAAAAACAGACGCCGTTGACTCCGAACAGGCGGAAACTTGGCAGGTTCGCAACAAAAGTATTTTGCAAAAAGAAACCGGTTTGCCGGAAAACAAAATAAAATATTTTCCGGTAAGTTCAAAGTTAAAAAATATTGCGGATGAAGATCAGGACGGGGAGTTGTTGCAGGAAAGCGGTTTTTTGGAGTTATTGAGTTTTATTCATCAAGGCTTGAAAACAAAAAAGGACGAAATGTTAGCGACCCAATTTATAACGACGCTCGCTATTGCGGCAAATGAAATTTACGCCGACTTACAAAGCAAACAAAAATTGCTAACGTCAAAAAATAACGCCGAATTAAAAAACATAAAAGATGAATTAGATAAAGCAAAAAATAACCTAAATCAATGGGAACGTGAAACATTCCAACAAGAAATGAATCGTTTCAAGGAACAATTCGACGACATAAAACGCAAATATAGGCGTATCGTCCAAAACGAAATTGATCCAAACGGAATTTTTGTACAAGAATTTATTCGTAGTTTACAAAGTAACAAATTTGATCCGAATAAATTTATCGAGGTATCAAAAGAACTGCAGGACGATTGGCTTGCTGTGGTTGCTGAACGTTTTAGTGAGATTCATATTGCTTATAATACTGAAGTTACTGAATTGGTAAAATCAATTTCAGCGAACCTTGACAAAACAATATCATTTTCAACTGACATAGTTCCATCTAGTAATCAAATCAACAATTCATTGATTTCAACTGATACAATTTATGCGCAATTTAGCGACTTTGCAACGATACGTAATAATATGTATGGCGGAATGGCAGGCGGAACGATGGCGTATGTCGCAGTCGGTCTGGTAAGTATAATTTTCCCGCCAGCAGCCGGATTAATGTATATTGCGCCGCTTATTGGCGGTTTTTTAGGCGGCACATTTGCTAATGAAGATTTACAACAAAAACGCCGCGAGGAAGTCATCAATAAATTAAAACAAAATATTCATTCATTAGCGGCGAAAATCTCACGGGAAGCGTTAAATCATCTTGACGATATGAATGTACGATATGATCGCAAAATAAATGAACTTTTTAAGAGTATTGTTGACGATTCGCGTAAACGTATTGAGACGCAAAGCGAGCAGGCGCGTTTAGTATTGACGCAGACGAAAGAGGAAAATGAAAAGAACTTGAATGATATTAAGGAACGTACGGCGAGAGTTGAGACGTTATTGAAATTGATAAAAACTTTTGGCAAAAAAGCGTAGTAACCGTTTATGGAAATTTGTTTATTAAATTTACGGGCGTCTCTAAAAATTCATTTGTTCAGGTAGGCGGCGTTTCGCCCTGTGTTTAATTTTGGGCCGCATTACGGTTTACAACATCAATAAATTTTTATATTTCGCACGTCTGAAAGATATATATATTTTTTTAGGCTTTATGAATTATTAAAATTTATTGGTATCATAAACTCCATTGCGACGTTTCGGCGAAACATCACCTATCTTTTTGCAAAAAAATTAATTTTTAGAATGCCCTTACGTATCGGCGATTTTTTAGGGACATGAGGAACAAGTGGGACAATAGGGACAATTTTTTGTAACAAAAAATCGTCCCACATGTCCTTTCTGTCCTACTTGCCCCTCCTATCCCATTTATCCCTAAAAAAAATTGCCAAAACGTAATTTGCTAAACAAATTTTCGTGAACGATTACCAAATATTCAACTGATATTTAACAAAACATTACAAAACAAAATTAAAAAAACATGGGTAAACAAACTGCAACGCTTGCGATTGATTTTGGTACTAGTCGTACTAAGGTAGCATATTTTGACGAAAATCAGAATCGACCTGTACTTGTTGAGATAGGTCGTAATATTCGGACGATGATTCCGTCTGCGTTTTATGTTCCGGCGCCGGTTGACGGTAAGATTATTGAGTCGGAGATTCTAGTTGGGGATGATGCGGAAGATCAACTTGACGATGATCCAGACGGTTATGTCGTTGCTATTAAAAAGGAAATTCACAAGACTGGATTTAAGCGTCTTGGCGGTGGTAGAAAGGTTGAGCGTATAGAACTTGCGTCTTATCTTTTTCGTTATGTTAAGGAACATACGGAGTCTTCTGTTCCGTATTTTATAAATCGTTCAATTGATACGTGTATTTTGACTGTTCCGGTAAGTTTTTCTACGATACAACGCGAAGCGATACGTCAAGCCGCCGAAAAAGGTAATTTTCGCAATATTAAAATTATAGAAGAACCTGTTGCGGCGGCTTGTGCGTGGTTATCGGAATCTTATAAGGAGGGAATTGAGTATGTGGTAGTTTGTGATATTGGCGGCGGCACAACAGATTTTGCTATCGTTAGATTTAAAAATGAAATATTTCAACCTGTACCGGAAATTCCAACGAAAGGTTTTAATTGGGGCGGCGATGATCTTGACGAAAGGATAATTGAGCGATTGCATGACATAAATGACGACGCTGATTCAAACGACGACGTGAAACAAAATTATTGGCAACGTATAACAAATTGGCGAAGCGCTTTTAAGTCCAAAATTCGGAATATCAAGGAATTTTTGATAAAACGCAATAAAGAAATATACGATGCAAAAATTCAAGACGTAAAGTTGCAAGTGCCGCAAAAAGAAATTACAAGGTGTATAGATGAATTTGTCGAGGAGGTATGTTGTGAGTTGGATGTATATTTGAAGCAATGTTATGAGAAGTTGAACCGGCGTGATATTCCGGTTTTATTAGTTGGCGGTTCGTCGCAATTACGCGGTTTGGAAGAAAAAGTAAAAACAATCGCCGGAGAAAAAAACGTTTACCGCTGGTCAAATTCAGAATACGCAATCGTACTAGGCGCAACATTAGACGGAATCAATACAAAAAATATACAAACAAAAAAACAAACACAAGAAGAAATTAAAACGTTTAATACTCCAATTAAAGAAGTAACACCCGCAACGCTTTCTGACGCAACAGAAAATGGCGACATCGAAGTAAAAGAACTGATAAATGCAGGTGTTGATATTCACGCAATAGATCAAAATGGTTGGACTGCGTTACATTATGCTGTATGTTATAATAATCCTAACATAGAAATGTTAAAATATCTCATATCAAAAGGGGTTAATGTCAACGCCAAAACTAAAAATCTTATAACACCATTACATATGGCAGCACGGTATAATCCTAATATTGATATTTTAAAATATCTTGTATCACAAGGTGCTGATACTAGCGCCAAAGATGACAATTACGAAACGCCGCTAGATTATGCTATTGCATCTAAACATCATGAAAAAGTAACATACCTCAAAAGTCTAAGTAATCCACAAACCAATGCCCGCCCTAATATCAACGCAACACCCGAAGCCCTTTTTGACGCCGCAAAAAACGGCGACCTCGACAAGGTAAAAGAATTGATAAATGCCGGTGTTAATGTCAATGCAAAAGATAAATATGGTTGGACGACATTACATTATACTAGTAGAATTAACACTAATATTAAAATTTTTCAGTATCTTATATCGCAGGGGGCTGATGTAAATGCAAGAAATCAAATTGACGAGACACCATTACATTTTGCTGCAGGATATAACACTAATGTTAAAATATTAAAGCATCTTATATCGCAAGGTGCTGATGTAAATGCAAAAAATAAAATTGGCGAGACACCATTACATTTTGCTACGACATATAACAACACTAATATTGAAATTTTAAAGTACCTTATATCGCAAGGTGCAGATATAAATGCAAAAAATAAAGATGGTGAGACGCCACTTGATACAGCTAAAAGAAATGAAGTTATTGATTATCTGATTTCTCATGGTGGTACAAAAAATAAAACCAAAGATTGGGTTGACAAGGTTTTGGATTGGTTTAAATAATATTAGACGTAGAAATTGAATATATTAGTCAACTCATTAATGGTTGCTTAAAGTTGTTTTAATTCGTGTATTATGCGTATTATTTTTTTAGCCTTTAACTTGTGTTTTTTCATGTTAGAAAAATATTACAAAAATCATAAAATTATAAATGACAAATATTATTCAACTACATTGTGTTTGACATATTATAATTAAATAGTAGAATAGCCCCATTAACAATATTATGGTTTCTGATTGCTAATATGAATTTAGTCTATTCTGTTATAGGCTGTAGTAATCACGATAGTCAGTTATAACTGATAAATACCATCTAACAAAGAATCAGGATAATCCAGATTCCGTATCCAGTTTATTTTTTGAAAGCACAAAAAATAAACAAAATTTTTAATTAAAGGAGGCAAATTATGCTAAAAAAAGATGAAGTTTTAGAAACAGAAGTTGTTGATAATAACAAAAATAAGTCTAGCATAATTCTATCCGGTTTTAAATTTCCTGCCGACAAAAATCCAAAAGATTACGTTTGGTATGTTTGTTACGGTTCCAACTTATTGTACGAGCGTTTTATGCTCTATATCGAAGGTGGACGTTGTCGCTTAAACAACGAAATTTACGAAGGTTGCAACGATACAAATCAGCCGCTTACAAGTATTCCATTTACAATAAATTATCACTTCTATTATGCTAAGGAGTCACCTAAATGGGAGGATCAAGGCGTTGCGTTTATTGATGACAAGAAACAAGGTACAACACAAGGACGAGCATATCTTATAACGAAATGTCAGTTTGAGGAAGTTTGGTGTCAGGAAGGCAGATCGGCGAATTGGTATGGACTTAAAGTTCTACTTGGTATTGATGAAAACAAAGTTAAGTATTTAACATTTACAAATGAAAAACGTCTTGATGAAACCTTACCAAGTAAAACATATAAACGAATTATCAAGTTGGGCTTAAAAGAAACCAACGAATTAAAAGACGCAGGAAAAACAAAAACTTGATAATTAGCCCAATGAATTCAGCCAGACAACAACCTCATTACCTCATTAAAAAATTAGGTAATGAGGTTTATTTTGTGGGGGCTTTTTTGCTACTGAGGTTGTTTTGTTAGGAAAAAATTAGGTAAAAATTAGGTTTTATAAAAAATGTATTGAAACCATTCACGGAAATTTAAGCAAAATATTTTAGGGGATAGGGAATAGGATGTAGCGGGACAATTTTCGTAACAATAAATATTTGTCCCGCTAGGGTAGGGTGTTAAAAATTTGATTAAAACGTTTTTTAATAATTGTAATATTGTTTAACGTAACTTTATGTAAAAAATAATCTTATAAAAATAAAAGTGTACAAAGCACGGATTAGAAAGGAATGATTAAAGTTTTACCTTTTTTATGCATGTATTATTTTGTAAGTTTGTTATAATAAATATGTTATCAAAATAAATTTTAAGATTTTCAAATTTGTTTTAAAACCTATTTTTTACACCCTACCACTAGGGACAGAATGTTGGTAGAAAAAAATGATACGAATTTTTAGCGTCCCGTTAGGGACGCAATGACGGTTAATGTTGTATTTACATATTGTCCCTAGCGGGACAAATATATTTTTGACGTTGCTTTTCTACCAACATGTTGTCCCTAGCGGGACAGATGGGACAAATATTTATTGTTACAATAAATCTATCGCCTACCTCCCTAAAACTCTACGCTTCTAAAATTTCGTGAACGGTTACAAAATTCGTAATATACTTTTCACACTTTTAAATGCGTTTTTTAATTTGATTTTTTGTAACGATAATTGTCAATAAATTTTTTCGCCCATTTATGGGCAATGCGTAACAGCCCGCCGCAACACGGCGGGTTTGCAATTATCAAATAACGAGCGTCCTGAAAGGACAATGGAATGACGGATATGATTGATTATAAATTTAATCAAATGATCTTTATTTATAACGAAAAATAACTTTATTTTCCATTGCTCTTTCAGAGCGTGTTATTGACGATCAATTTTAACCCGCCGTGTTACGGCGGGCTGTTACGTGTTGTCCCAAAAGGGGCGAAATTTAACCTAATTGTTTGATCAAAAAATACTCTAATGAATAGTTATGCGTATTTTTAAAAACCACAATTTAAAGTGCGAGTAGTTATATCAGTGGAACTCTTATATTGACTTTGTATTTATTTTTCGTAACCTCATTTTAACCTTATTTTTCTTTACAAAACCATTCACCAAAAAGACCTAAGTAGCACGTAATCAACCAAACCAACAACCTCATTACCTTATTAAAAAATTAGGTAATGAGGTTTGTTTTGTGGGGGCTTTGTTGCTACTGAGGTTGTTTTGTTAGGAAAAAATTAGGTAAAAATTAGGTTTTATAAAAAATGTATTGAAACAACGAATGACTGATCGTTTGTCCAAAAAATAAATTTTTAGAGACGACCGATATTAAAAAAACTACAACCTATTACTTAAATTGCAGTGAACGGTTTTTTATTTTTTGGTCTATCTTGTCAGTCGGATGAAAGCGGTTATAAATTATGTTTTGATTTTTTGTTTAATTTTGTCGAAATTATGGGTATTGTTTGATGAATAGAGTTTCGTAGATTTTTTAGAGGTTCCCTAACGTTTTTAGACCGGTTACAAATTTTTTGTAACCGGTCTCGGAAATTTTTTTAGCAAATTACGTATTGGCGATTTGTAACTATTCAGTAAACATTTATTTTTTGGATTGAAATTGGTTTATATTAGCCCCATCGGGGCGACAAGCATTAGCGTAGGGCAGCGCCCTACGGAATGATTGTTAAAAATGCAAGCCCTGTAAGGGCGCAAGCACAATCACGTAATAGTAACGTCTGACGGCTATCGCCCTTACAGGGCTAATGTTTTTTTGTATTACGTTTCGTAGGGCGCTGCCCTACGCTAATGCTATTGCCCCGATGGGGCGAAATACAATTACTATTATCGTTATAAAAAATATATCGTTACAAAAAATAATTATGCCTGCTGAATAGTTTAAAAAACTACTCCCTATTCCCTAACCCCTAAAATCTAGCGCTTAAAATTTCATGAACGGTTATAAATTTTTTATAAAGGAGGTTTATTGTGTCAACCGTAACAACAAATGTAGAACATGACTCATACCAACAACACCAATCGCCAACTAACGCTTTCGCAGTTGCAAATTGGTTTTTGGATAAATCTGAAAAAGATAATATTCCGCTTAATCTTGCCAAGTTACAGGATTTAGTTTATCTCGCTTACGGATGGTATTACGCTTATTATGAATCGCCGCTGTTCGACGACGCAATTTTTGCGACATTGCGCGGTCCCGCTATCTCCACACTCGCAACACTATTCAAAGGAAACGGTAAAAATCCCATAAAACAACACATTAAATTTTTTCAAGACGACCAAATCGAAATGTACGAACCCTCTATTTACAAATCGCTAAATGAACCAGAAAACCACGACCGAAAAATATTAGAGGAAAATATTGAAGAGATTTTAGAAGGAATTTGGTCAACGTATGCATTATTGCCGCGAGATCAAATATTAAATATCTTGTATCGCCCGACATCGCCTATACGAAAAATTTGCGAACAACTCAACGGAAATTTCCACGCTATGGTTATAGAACCAGAAAGTATTCAAGAATATTTTACAGAATTACTCGATACTTATTCAGAAGAAATAGAACAAGACGATATTAAACAATCGGAATCCAATAAATGACTAAATCATTCAAAACAAAAAAACCTATAAAAAAAGTAACCGTAAAAGATATAAAAAAAGCGGAAAATACTAATTTTTATACCATCGATTTCATAGAATCCGTAATCGCAGAACGAAAAAGTTCACAAGCCGCTTTGCTTCGCGATAAAAATAAACAGATCGTTGTATTAAATGAAAAACTAGCAAAAATTGAATCCAAATTGGAAAAAAATCTACAAGAAAAAACTACGTTAATCGCAACAAATTATAACTTCTGGGCGCAAATTGAAATTCTCGACCGACAATTACAAGCGGCTTTGTTCGACGGCGCATTTTTTAATTACGCTACCCTATCCGGCAACTTACTCATAACTATCGGCGGCGTCGTTATACCTCTTTGCGAAACAATATTCGGTAGTTCCTTCTTGGCAAAAAGTTTAACATTGATAACAGTTGTTTCCGGCGTTTCTATTATTTCTTTACATCTTGTTCGCGCATTTTCTAAAAAACAGGCAAAAACTAATCGCTCATCCAATTCATAAAATTTGTAACCGCTCACGGAATTTTTTTTAGCAAAGTACGTATCGGTAATTTTTGAAGGACAAGTGGAACAGGAGATACAAGTGGGACAATTTTTTTATAACAAAAAACTTTTTCTCAAATCATCTAATTTTATAAAACTACTCCCTACTCCCTACTCCCTATTCCCTACCCCCGAAAACCTAGCGCTTAAATTTCCGTGAACCGTTAAATGCTTTTTAATCACTGAATTTCAGGTACGAAATATGATTGAGATAGATACATTTCATCGATTGTTAGATCGATATACGCAAGAGTTGCCTTTGATATTTGGTCGTCATTTTTTGACTCAAGGTTTGTTGGATCGTTTGCGTCAAGGATTAATTTTGGCGGAGTCGCCGTTTACGGTTGCGGTAGTAGGTCAAATGCGAGTTGGCAAAAGTTCGTTACTCAATTCGCTTGTCGGCGCCGAATTAGCCGTAACCGGCGTAAACGAAACTACCGCAACAATAAATTGGTTCAAATACGCCCCAGAAGAAAATTGTAATAAATAGCCAATTAGAACAAAATCAATAATGACAATTTCTATATTGCTCGTACCTGAAAGGCGGCGATTTAAAAATTTCGTAACCGTTCACGGAAAATTTGTTTAGATTGGTCTTTGTTTATTTTTGAGTTTTTGTTATTATATGTATTATGACTTTTGAGGAAGTAATTTTGAGTAATTGCGCGTCTTTAAAAATTCATTTGTTCAGGTATTGCGCCGTTTTGCCAAAACGCCGCCATACGGTTTACGCCGTCAATAAATTTTATTATTTCACAACGTTTAAAATAAAGTTTTTTTATTCGTTATGAATTATTAAAATTTAATAATTATTTCATACGTATTGCGACGTTTCGGCGAAACGCCGTTTATCTTAACGGATGATTTTTTAGAATTTCCCGATAGTGTATTGTGGTAATGTCGGTAAAAAAATTTTAACAATTAGGGGTAAAAAATTATGTTTAAGAATTTAACTTGGTCATTGGTTTTGTTGTTTATTTTTCCGGTAATAGTTTTATCGGAGTCGGTTGAGTTGCGTTTTTTGGGACCGGATGATAAGCCTGTTCCTAATGCAACCGGTAGCGTTTGGGTTGATCCCAAGCCTAACGATTGGGCGAATCAGCGTATTCCAATTAAAGCCGGAGAAAATGGCGTTGCCGTAGTTTCATTTAATTCGGATAAAAAATTTGATCAATTTTATGTCAGTGTTGAGACGGCGGGTTTCACGCCGTTTTTAGCCTTATGGAACAACTTGGCAAATGATCCTATTCCGAAAAATTACACGTTTAAACTTGATAAAGCAGAAACGATTGGCGGGATTGTTATCGACGATCAAGGTAATCCGCTCGCCGACGCGAGAGTTTCGTTTAGTTTTCCTATGGGGCGACGCCGCAGTTCTAATGAATTTGGACACAAAGGCGTAAATGTTAAAACGGATAAAAACGGATATTGGAGTTATGCTAGCATTCCGCCGGAAATATGGAGTTATAGGACAAATATCGTATTGGATCACCCTGATTTTATGGAGACGAGCAAGGATATTATTTTATCTCAATTCAGCGCCGGTAACGACGGTAAATTTACCGAAAAATTGACGATTGAACGCGGTTTGAATCTTAATGGGACTGTTTGCGATATTACGGGAAAGCCGATCAAAAACGCCGTTATTTCTTATAGTAAAAAATCGAGTTCTTGCGATTTGCAAAAATCCGTAACTGATGAAAACGGAAAATTCATTTTGAAAAATATCGACGCATCTCGTTTTTTACCTGTTATTATTCGTGCTGAAAATTTTGCGCCGGAGTTAATCGACGTGCAAGTTAAAACTGGGACGCCGCCGTTAAATCTCACGCTTAAACGCGGCAAAACAATCAAGGCGAAAGTTATAGATACCGAAGGCAAGCCTGTCTCAAATGTTTGGTTTGCATTGGCAAAATGGAGACAACACAATACAAGTACAATTTGCGGAGGAATTATTGATCGCAAAGAAACTAACGCCGAAGGTCGATTTGTTTGGGATAATGCGCCGGAAGATGCGGTTACTTTTGATTTATTGCCGTGTGGTAAAAATGCGTCAAAATTGCATACGTTGCGAAATCAAGTTATGCGGTCGGACGAAAATGTAGAATACGTTTTTACTTTGCAACCTACAATTAAAGTTAGCGCTAAAATTTTCGACGCTAAAACCAAGAAACCAATTCCGCAATTCACAATTAAAAAAGGACGTACTTTGGGCGGCGCTAAAATTTATTGGGAAGAGTATGCGACTAAATTGGGTAAAGACGGTTCTTTTGAAAATTTGTACAACGATGAGCAATCAGATTTTTTTCTGAAAATTGAAGCGGACGGTTACGCTCCGAAAATATCAGACGAAATTATATTGACAAAAAATAAAAACGTCAAAATTGACTTTGCGCTCGAAGCCGGAAAAAATGAAGCGGAACGCGGTATATCAGGTATCGTAAACGATCCAAACGGCAAGCCCGTAAAAAATGCAACAGTCGCTCTGGCTTACGGATATGTTAGCCCCTATATTCGAAACGGCGTTTTAGACAATGCAGAAATTATGACAACAACCGATGAAAAGGGACGTTTCACGTTGCCGCAATTCAATTTTGACGAGATCGTTATTAACGATACGCCATTTGCGAACTCTGCGAAAAATTTAACCAATGAGCCGGATTATAAGTTGTTCGCGTTGCATCAATCCGGTTATGCCGGTATTTCAAAATCAGATTACGAAAAAAATAACCGGACAATTACGCTAGAAAAATGGGCGAGAGTTGAGGGAACGGTTAAAGTAGGATCAAAGTTAGGGAAAAATAAAACATTGCTATTGAACGTTGTCTCTTATACGGACGAACCGCCGAATGCCAATTTCAGTTATAGATCTACAAGCGATGATAACGGTAAATTTGTTTTTGAGAGAGTTCCAGCGGGAAAGGTTAATGTTAGTATAGGTATTATGTTTGCAATTCGATCAAATGGATCGACGCAAGCTCATTCTCATTCCAAAAAACTCAATGTTGCCGCAGGCGAAACTGCAATAGTTCAAATCGGCGGAAAAGGACGACCTGTAACGGGCAAATTAACTGTCCCCGATGATTTTGGCGCCACGCCGGATTGGAATTTCTGTTATTTTACGGCAGAGCCAAAAGTGGATGCGCCGCCTGAAATAAAACAGTTGGATAAAGAGATGAGTGAAATCTTTAAAAAAATACCAAAATATGTCCATGAGGAAACTAATATCGAAATTCGTAAAAAGTTTTTTACCGAATGGGAAAAAACCGAATACGGTAAAAAATATAGTGAACTTGAAAAATTACGTCTGGAAAAATATAAAACATATAACAAATTACGAGTGGAATCTTATTCGCAATATAGGGCGTGCGCGGTTGATGACAACGGTAATTTTCGACTTGAAGACGTGCCGGCGGGCGAATGGAATTTGAATGTTCGTTTAAGCGAACCGCCGCCGGATGGACAATGCGGATCGGGTGAAATTATCGGCAATTTGTCAAAAACATTTATCGTTCCAAAAATTCCGGACGGCGATCAGTCAGACGAACCGGTGCAACTAGGAACGCTTGTGATTGTCAAGAGTAAAAAATGGACTAGATTGATTAACGTTGGCGCTGTTGCGCCGGATTTTCAAGTTAAACGTATGAAAGCCGAAAACAACGACAATGCTAAAGATAAAAGAAACATCAACGCTAAAAACAATGTCAACGGTAATGTCGATGGCAATGTCAACGCCGATGTCAACGGTAATGATGAAATAATTAAACTTTCAAATTATCGTAGTAAAATTGTTATACTGGATTTTTGGGCGACTTGGTGTAGTCCGTGTGTTGCGGCGCTGCCGCAATTATCGGAGTTTTACGAAAAACACAAACATAATCCGAATGTCGTTTTAATTGGAATCAATATTAATAGAGACGATAAAATTGCGTTAGATTTTGTAACGAAGCGTCAATTGAATTGGATTCAAATTTGTGCCGGCGCCGACTCGCAGTTGCAAACAAGTTACGGAATTACATCGATTCCAAAAATGATCGTTATTGACAAATACGGTAAAGTCATGGCAATTGATCCGACAATAAACAAATTGGAAAAACTAATAAACGAACAATAAATTTGAAATGAATAAGGTTTAGTTTTTAAAATTGTTATACTTTTCGCACTTTAAATTATGGTTTTTAAATACGGGTATCTCTAAAAATTCATTTGTCTATGTAGGCGGCTAAAAAAATCAAACACCGTGCCGAAACGCCGCCCAAAATTAAAGACTGGGCGAAACGCCGCCTACCTGGACAAATGAATTTTTAGAGATACCCAAATTTCAATACAAAAAATAAATTCGTACTGAATAGTTGCAAATCGCAAATACATAATTTACTAAAAAAATTTCCGTGAACAGTTACTAAATAATAAACAAAAAAATACCGTGAACGGTTACAATTTATTTTTATTAACCACAGAGAACACAGAGGAAATTTTTTGTAATCGTTCACGAGATTTTAGAAGCGTGGAGTTTTACGTGATAGGGTGTAGTGGATAGATTTATTGTAACAATAATATTTGTCCTACCTGTCCCGTTAGGGCTCGTGCGCAAACAAAGTATCCATAAATTGGTATTGTATGCTTTTATTATTTTTTGTATAATTCAATTATGAGCAACGTAATAATATCAAAATTTGCGAACGCTACAATAGCATT
>JAISLW010000445.1 GCA_031277105.1 Planctomycetaceae bacterium
CCATCAATAAATTTTAATATTGCACACATCTAAAATAAACATATTTTAGGCTTTATGAATTATTAAAGTTTAATAATTGTTTTTCACGTACTGCGATGTTTCGGCGAAACATCGCCTACATTTTTGCAAAAATTGAATTTTTAGAGATACCCATAAATCGCTAAAACATAATGCCTCCATAGCAAAATCGCCAACAAGAACAGTAACAACACAAACGAATCATTTGTTTGCCGCTTTATTAGCGTATATCAAACTGGAACGACTAAAATTCGTTCACAAATTAAACCATTTTGCCATGAAAGCAAAAATTTATTCTTGCGTCTTAAAATATGCATAAAACGAACTCAAAAACACAAAAAAATAAAACTGCGTAACATGAGTTATTAAATTACGTCTTGGCAAATTTTGAGGGATAAGTGGGACAATTTTTTTTAATAAATTTTTTATAACAAATAATTGTTCTCTAATTTTCTAAAAAACTATTCCCTAGCCACTATTCTCTAACCCCTAAAATCTATTGCTTAAATTTTCGTGAACCGTTATCTTTGGTCTTTGCTTACCCTATCCTTGCTAAACTGGTATTTGAGTGTAAAATGTTGCGTTTTATTGTGGGACTGGATTGATGTGAAATTGATACGGAATTGATGCGGAATTGATATTTAGTTGACTTACAAAAAACGCGAATTTGTGTAGATGTAAATGAAATTGATATAGAAAATTTGATTTAATATTGATTTCATAAATTAAAATTAAACTAACTAATTTGAGTTCGGACGAAATTAGTCCTCAAACTCAATATAAAAAATTATGCCATACGAAAGATTTACCGATAGGGCAAGGAAAGTAATGCAACTTGCAAATCAAGAAGCCCAACGGTTCAATCACGAATATATCGGAACAGAACATATTCTTCTTGGTCTGATCAAAGAAGGCAGCGGAGTAGCCGCAAATGTACTCAAAAATCTCGATATTGATTTGCGCAAAATCAGGCATGAAGTGGAAAAACTTGTTCGCAGCGGACCTGACTTGGTAACAATGGGGCGCCTGCCGCAAACGCCGCGTGCAAAGAAAGTAATCGAGTTCTCAATGGAAGAAGCCCGTAATTTGAATCATAATTACGTCGGCACAGAACATATTCTTTTAGGTTTATTACGGGAACAAGAAGGCGTTGCGGCACAAGTGCTTATGAATCTCGGTCTGAAACTTGAAGATGTTCGTCGCGAAGTTTTGAATTTGCTTGGTCACGGCATAGATTCCGGCGGCGGCATGGTTGAGCGTTCTTTTGAGTATGCCGGAGTAGGCGGCGGCGGTATGATGGACGACGACGATCCTTCGCGCAATAAAGGCGGCAAAAATAAAACCCCAGCAACAGATAGTTTTGCCCGCGACCTTACCGATCTTGCACGACAACATAAACTTGATCCCGTAATCGGTCGCGATAAAGAGATCGAGCGGACAATGCAGATTCTTTGTCGGCGTACAAAAAATAATCCGGTGTTGCTCGGCGAAGCGGGCGTAGGCAAAACGGCGATAGCAGAAGGACTGGCTCAATTGATAGTCGATGGTCACGTGCCGGAGTTGTTGCGTAATTATAGGATAGTGGCGCTCGATCTGGCAATGATGGTAGCAGGTACAAAATATCGCGGTCAATTCGAAGAACGCATCAAAGCAATAATGGGCGAAGTCCGCAAAGTACGCCGTTTAATTTTATTTGTCGATGAGTTGCATACGATAGTCGGAGCAGGCGGCGCCGAAGGCGCAATTGATGCGGCAAATGTTCTCAAGCCTGCGCTTGCACGCGGCGAAGTTCAATGTATCGGCGCAACTACGCTCGACGAATATCGAAAGTATATCGAAAAAGACGCGGCGCTTGACAGAAGATTTCAAATCGTAATGGTAGAACCGCCGAGTCCGTCGCAAACTATTGAGATATTGAAAGGTTTACGCGACCGTTATGAACGGCATCATCATGTTACGATTACGGATGAAGCGTTGCAATCGGCGGTAGATTTATCGAGCAGATATATTACAGGCAGATGTTTACCAGACAAAGCAATAGACGTAATCGACGAAGCGGGCGCAAGAGTTCATTTGAGATCAATGACAACTCCGGCGTCAATGAAAGACCTTGATGAGAAGTTGGCAAGTTTAAATAAAGAAAAAGAAGCGGCGGTAGGGTCGCAAAATTTTGAGAAGGCGCTCGTGTTAAGAGATGAAATTGACAAAATAACAAAACAACGCCGCGACGCACAAGATAAAATGAAAGAAAACGTCGGCACCGTTGACGAAACGGTAGTTGCGGACGTAATCTCAAAAATGACCGGAATCCCACTCACGCGAATGAGCAAAGAAGATACAAAACGACTAATGGAAATGGAAGTCGAATTGCACAAACGCGTAATTAGCCAAAATGAAGCAATTAAGGCTGTCGCCAAAGCGGTACGCCGAAGCCGAAGCGGATTAAAAGACCCGAAACGACCTACAGGAGCGTTTATTTTTGCGGGACCAACCGGCGTAGGTAAGACGTTGCTGGCAAAAGCGCTGGCAGAATTTATGTTCGGCAATGCGGATGCGTTGATACAAATTGATATGAGCGAATACATGGAGAAACACAACGTCAGCCGTTTGATCGGAGCGCCGCCAGGATACGTAGGACACGAAGAAGGCGGACAATTGACGGAAAAAGTTAGACGGCGTCCGTATTCGGTCGTGTTGCTTGACGAAATTGAGAAGGCGCATCCGGACGTGTTTAATATGATGTTGCAAATTATGGAAGAAGGACGTTTGACTGATAGCTTTGGCAGGCACGTCGATTTCAAAAATTCAATTTTAATAATGACAACCAACGCCGGCGCCGAAGCAATAAAAAATGAATCGGCGTTTGGATTCCAGAAACCTACAGGCGACGCAAGTTATGAAAGTATGAAAGAACGCGTGCATGAACAAATTGATCGAATATTTAGACCGGAATTTGTAGGACGTTGCGACGATATTATTGTGTTTAGACATTTGACGGAAACGGATTTGATTGAAGTCGTAGAATTAGAATTACGCAAAGTGCGAGACAGATTGTGGGAGAAAGGATTCAAATTACTCCTATCGGACGAAGCGAAAACTTTGCTAGTAAAAAAAGGAAGCAACCTAGACTTCGGCGCAAGACCGTTGAGAAGAGCAATTGAAAGTATGGTAGAAGACCCGTTGTCGGAAGAATTGCTAAAAGGCGAATTTGACGGCAAAGACGTAATATCAATAAACGTAAAAGAAGTTGCCGGAAAAAAACAACTAATATTCGACGGACAAATGCTAGACGAAGTCGACGACGCAACAAAAGAACACCTCAACACACAATACATCTCACTAGAAAAAAAAGTCGAAAAAAACGAAGAACCAGAAGTCGTACAAAGCAGCGTAAGCTGATAATAAATAATTTTCTGCAAAAAGTCCCTCGCGACCCTAAAACTTTTTAGGGTCGCGAGGGACTTTTTTTTAATAACTATCTTTGAATTTTAAAAAATTGCTCTGTACATGGATTCTGAAAATTGTTACTATACGCCTGTTCTGTGATTTATTCCGTTATTTTTAAACTGTTCGTCCTTTATTTTGTATTTACCACCGCCTGCCTAGCTTTCGGACGGCAGGCTTTTACGCTTTTACATCGCTGAATTTCAAGTACGAGCAGTATATTCGGATTAAATTATCGGGATAATTTTTTGACGTAACAGTTCAGTTTACAGGCGGTCTGCAAACTGACGATTTAACATTACATTTATAAAATCGCATTTTAAATTGTAAATCCAACCAATTAAAATGCAGACACTTTAACAAAATTCAACAAAAGACATGGAGGTCAAAATGAAAGCTTTAGTAAATAGCGTAGTCTCAGCCTTAATCGGCGGCATTGTCGGCGCGTCGGTGATTTTTTTCGCGCCTGCTAAATCGAAATTTGATAAAATCGAAGTTCGCGAATTAAATATCACGGAACAAGCGACATTGCTGTCCGCAGATAAGAAGAAATCCGAAGTAGTAATCAAAAACGGCAGCGTTCTAGTTGCTAACGTACTCGGCGGCGTGCGTCTCGTCGGCAACCAAGTTCAAGGTCATATATTTATAGCAAACCGGATGCTTACCAGCCCCGATAACTTGGTTCTGAACAATAATACGCAATGGCGCTTTTTCACCGAAATCGGCTCTTCGGTAGAACGCGGCGGCGAAATAATTGTCCGAAGCGCAACCGGCGCAATTAGCGGAAATAGACTCGATAATATTCCCGTCAACGGTTGGGCTTTCCGCGCAGGATACGCCGACGGAGAACGACCCGATTTGTCATTTACGTCAAACTTGACCAAAGAAATCATGCCGGTCGCACTCCTAAAAAGATCGCTCGATCCGGCAAACACAGCCGGAAAAACAGCGGCTAACGTAACCGGCATAACTAACCCCAATCCGGCAAACACGCCAAACAACATAAATCCAATCACAACTCCAATCACAACGCCCTTGCCAAATAAACCTGTTGCCGCAAACGCCGCAAACACTACAAACACAAACGTAAACAACCCGCTAAACACAACAAATAACCCACTACATAAAACCGCCGCTACGCCGCCAACGCCAAACACGCCAAACATAGCCGGCGCAAACCCAACAGAAAATAATAAACCACGATAATTGTAAACTACGCACACCTTAATTTACGTTTACATTCGCCCGCCTAACTTTCGGGCGATAGACGAATATCTCTGAAAATTCATTATTGATTTAATTTTAATTTTAACAAACCTCATTTTAAACTATTCGTACTTGAGTTTGCGTTTACCTTCGCCTGACTAGCTTTCGGACGGCAGGCTTTGACGCTTTTAAATCGCTGAATTTCAAGTACGAGCAGTATAACCTAAATTTTTCCTAACAAAACCATTCGCCAAAAAGCCTCAGTAGTGAATAGTATGACAACACGCCACAACCACATTATGATCTTATTTTAATGAGGTAATGAGGTAAGAAGGTTTATTTTATAATTTTTCTACTGAGGTTGTTTTGTTCAGAAAAATTAGGTAGATATGAGGTTTGTTAAAGAGCGTATTAGAATTTTAGAGAAACATCGAATGATTGATCAGTTTTCCAAAAATGAATTTTTAGAGATACCCAATAGTCTAAAAAATTGTAACCGTTCACGGAAATTTAAGCGATAGATTTTAGGGGTTCGGGAGTAGGAGATAGGGAGTAGTTTTAACAATTTTTTGTTATAAAAAAATTGTCTCACTTTTCCCTTATGTCCCACTTGTCCCTCAAAAATTGACAAAACTTAATTTAATAAACAAATTTACGCGAACAGTTACAAGAAAAATTTTATTGCCAATAATTGCAAATATAACAAAAATGATAACGGCTTCAGATAAAAAGTTTTTTGTTTTAGCGGCGTTTGGGTGGCGTTTAAATTATTTTTTGCGTATATTGCAATTTGTTTTTGTTTTTGTTTTTAATTTATTTATTTTATGCAATGTTAGCGGCGATGAATTTTCGTTTCAATTATTTGATTACCTAGTCAACGACAACACAACGAATGACGGATCTACAGACAATAAATTTGCCGACGATAAATTTGTTGTTGATAAATTTGCTAACGATAAATTTGTTGACGACGAATTTGTTGTTGATGAATTTGCGTTGGATCAAAAGTTGTTTTATCGTTGTTCAGATAAGACAAATATTGTAACGAAAATTCCTCATATATTTAACGAAATTGATACTCGTCTTGCATCGACGGTTACTAATTATCAGTCGTCTAATCGTAAAGTTACAGATCGTCTTTTTGGCGGTCGCGAGTTTGGCGACAAGAGTTTGCGTACTTGGGTTAGCGTTTTTGGCAATTGGACCAGCGTTGGCGGCGGCGTTAATTCGGACGATGTTTTGACGTTTTATTCTTCAGGATTTGCGGTTGGCGTGGATCGTTTATTTGATCGTCGTTTTTTGTTTGGGCTTACATTCGGCTGGGACAAAACGATAATAAAATATCCCCGCTTGGGCAAGGAGAATATTTCTAACGGACATGGTCATTTATATTTTCGTACAATATTTCGGCGAATATATTTCGACGTAGAATGCGGTATAGGTTTAGGCGACGGCTCGCAATTTAATCATAACGGATTACCGCAACACACAAAATTACAATGGAATTTTCAAATTGAGACGGGGACTTGGTGGGAAGAAGGTTTGACTAAAATAGAACCTTTTTTGTTGTTACAACATGCGTTATTACGCGAGAAGTCGTTGCATTGCGATAAATCGGCAGCGATTGCCGGCGTGCGTTGCTCTTGGCAATCTGAAGGTTTATTCGCCGTATCGACGCCGCGAATTTACGGCGGCTTAATCTGCGACTTCGGCGACTCCGGCGTCGCCGCAACAAGTCTGTTTTCAGACTCGCCCGCAATTTTCATTACGCAAAATAGACAAATTACAAGAACAAGATTTTTCGGCGGTTGCGGAACCACAGCATCAATGGGATCAACATTAGAAGTTTATTTCAGATACACCGCCGAAGCGGCGTCAAATTACACGTCGCACACATTGTTAATCGGAATGAATTGGATTTTTTAAACTGTTCATACTTGAGTTTTCGTTTACCTTCGCCTGCCTAGATTTCGGACGGCAGGCTTTGACGCTTTTAAACTGTTCGCACTTGCGTTTTCGTTTACCTTCGCCTGCCTAGCTTTCGGACGGCAGGCTTTGACGCTTTTAAACTGTTCGCACTTGCGTTTTCGTTTACCTTCGCCTGCCTAGCTTTCGGACGGCAGGCTTTGACGCTTTTAAATCGCTGAATTTCAAGTACGAGCTGTATAAATCGCTGAATTTCAAGTACGAGCAGTATAGAAAAAAATTTTTTCACAAAATTTTTTGAGGGACAAGAGGGACAAGTGGGACAAAAATTTAAATTTAAATTTAAAATAATTTTTGTTACAAAAAATCAATTCACTAATTCCTAATTCACTAATTCCTAATTCCGCATTCCGCATTTTAACAAAACTATTCCCTACGCCTTATTCCTTTGTTCCTATTATTTTTTGTAGCGAATTATGACAAAGATCACGAGAAGCGCTTTTTTGTTTTTGCTAATTATTTTTGCGATAATTTTTGGCGGCTGTCAGGCATTTGCGCCGGACGCAGGCGGCGATAAATTATTGTCTAACAATAATAACGGCATTGCGAAACAGACTGGTTTTTTTGAATCGGCAAAACGTTTATTTATGCCGGATTTTGGCGACGGCGATAATGTTGCGGACAAAAAAATTGCAAGCCGCAACCTTGAACATCCGCATCAATCCGCACAAAAAAATACGTCAAATTACGCGACGTCAAATTACGCTTACGGCAATTCACTTTCCGCAAACCGTCAACCTTCCGCTATCTCGCCCTCAAATCAACTTCAACCGTCAAATTTTTTATATTCGGGAAATATCAACTTTAACCCGCTCAATAACTCGCACCTGATGATCGATCCGTATTTCAACGCATTTAATATTGTTCCGTTCAACGCGCCGCCGCAAAATAACCTCGCAACAAAAAATACAGACGCAATAAATACAAACGTTGCGGCGGAAAACAAACAAAATTCTACTAGCGCCGCCTCTAATATCGAACCTGCAATCACGCCCGATCAAATTGTTGCTAAAAACGAAAACGCTAAAAACGCCGATGAAAATATTAAACCAAATAACAAAAGCGAAAAAATAAATAATAACGAAACCAATGTTGAATTGACGGCGAATAAAACAAAAACAATTAAAAAATATACGGTCGATCCGCTCTTGCCGCAAAAAAACGATTCGGAAAATTTTCGTTTATTTTTAGACGAACTCGCAACAATACCTGCGGACAAGTTGAAAGTTGACGAAACGGAATTGGCGGAACGCATCGAAGCGTTTCGCACAGAAACTGCCGCCGTAAATAGCGCTAATTTTGAAACAATTGCAATAGGCAACCTCCGCGCAGATATTTTGCCGGAATCATTGATAAGCAAAAAAACAAAAGATAAAAAAAATCAAAACGCCGCCGTCAAATCCGCCTTGACCGCAAACAAAAAAAACGGCATAAAATCATCATGGAAACCAGAAATCGAACAAATCGCATTCGCAGATAAACACGATGCCGAAACAGACGATATTTATTGTAACGATAATTCCGGCGCTAAATCGAAAGTTAAACTCGACGATAAAAATGCGCCGCTACCGCTTGATATTCAGTCGTCCGGCGGCGTTAAGAAACGGAATTTGTCAAAAATACAAACTAACGGAATCAATTCGACAAATTATAAAGATAAGTCAACGGCAGTTGATTCTTTGGCAAGTTCGCAATATTCGCAATATTCGCCGCCGCCGTCGTCGTTGCCTAATTCGCCGCCGTCGTTGCCGCATCTTCCACAAATAACCGGAACACAACCTACGCCAAATTATCACAATAATTTTTCGCCCGATAATCAATTCGATAAAACGAATTTTGACAAAAAATTTGTGAGTTATTATCCGAATCAATTTGGTCAACCAGATCAACCGGACAACATTGTCATGGCAAATTATACGTCGTCAAATCAAAATCCAATTTATCCGCAGGTCAATTATTTATCCAATAACCGCCAATCGTCCGGCGCTTGGGAAACGCATGTCCGCAACGCAATATCACAACTACGACGCGAAATGGAAACGTCGCAAGGAACGATATTGTTTTCCGACGACGTGAAGTTGCGTTTGCTTGAGTTAGCGCTTGGCAATCGCGACGGCGCCGTTAAACCGTTTAGAGGCGTTGAGAAGCCGGTCAATGAATTTTGGGCAGATCAGATGTTGGGTTTGGCGACGATAATGGATGTTGCTGAAGTTCCGGATCGTATTGAGCGTTTTGATTTAGCGTTATTACGTTTTGACGGCGGCGTATTGGCGTTGCGGCAACTTTGCCCCTTGAAGTTAAAAAATCTCCAGTTAATTCAACACGATAATAAAAATTTCGTAACTACATACGGAAATTTTCAAAAACGAATCGACGATTGCAAAGCGGCTGAATGGATTTGTATTTATCTCGAATTAGAAAACCCAACAATAAAAAATACGTCCGACGGTTACTACGTACAACTCGCAGTCGTATGCGAAATATTCGACGCCGCATCAAACCTCGTACAAAAAAAAGATATGGGTACAGTACAAGATATTTCATCCGTTCAAAAACACGATCACTTCATAAAAATGGTATTAAACCTAAAAAAGAATTTATCGCCAGGTCAATATAAATTAAGCGTAAAAATCACAGACCTAAATAGCCCAAACAAACAAAAATTAGCCGAAGAACAAACCACTTTCAAAATCATTCCATAATATCGCCAAACATCAATTTGAATCGCCCGTCAATTTATAAGGGACGCAAGGGACGCGAGGGACAATTTTTAACAAAAAAATATGTCGCCTATTTCTCCTAATTCCGAATTACAAATTCCGAATTTTAACAAAACAATTCCTTAAAATTTGCGAGCGGTTACTATTTATTTTTATATGAAAATGCCAGAAACGCCTAAACGTAATATACAACGGTTGCGACGTATTTTACTTGTCTGTTTTTCGGACGTTGTGAATATTGTTCATGGTTTGCCGGTTTTATCGGCTCTTCGTTTGCGGTTTCCGTATGCTGAGATTGCGTGGTTGACGGAGGAGTCTAATGCGTTGTTGCTTAATCGTCTTTTTTCGCTTGACCGTTTACTTATTGTCAAGTCTTGTAGTTTGCGTAGTTTTGACGGCGTGTTTCGATTGCGGAAACGTTTACAAGATTTTGCGCCGGATGTTACGATAGACTTGCAGAGTCGTTTTAAGAGCGCTTTTGCCGCTTGGCTTTCCGGCGCTAAAATCCGTATTGGTTTTGGCGGCGTTGAAGGTCGCGAGTGTAGCGGTTGGTTTAATAATCATCTTGTTGTTCCCGACGCCGAACACGCAGTCGAACAAAATATACAACTATTACAACCGCTCGGAATCTACGGTTCAAGTATTTGTTTTGATCTGTTTGAATGTGAGATTGACAGATATTGCGCGCAAGGAATATTGAACCGTAGCGGTTTGCACGGTAATTTTGCGATTATATGCGCGGGCGCAGGCGGCGACGGAAATACTAACAATAATAGTAACGGCAATATTGAGTCGAAATTTTGGCATGAAAAATATTATGCAGATTTGGCGGCGTATTTGTCGGAGCAATGGAATCTTCCGTCGTTAGTAGTATGGTCAAATGAATCAGAGCAAAAATTTGCAGAGCGTATTTCGAATATTACAGGCGGCGTTGCGAAGTTAGCGCCTGCAATAGCGTTGAATGAATATTCGGCAATTGCGCGTAAAGCGACTATTACAGTAGGCGCCGATACTGCGCAATTGCATATCGCCGCCGCCGTCGGGACAAAATGTTTAGGGTTATGCGGAAATACAAACCAAAAAAGAAACGCGCCATACGGAGAAAAAAATTACGCCTTGCAAAAAACATTAAATAAAAATACGCAAAACAAAAATCAAAACCAAATATCAGACGCCATCGATACCGCCGCAATCTGTAATATCTGCGACAAAATGTTAAACGATATACTCAAACCGCAAAAAATTAACAATACGCAACAAAAAATTAACGCCGGAAAAAAAGTCGCATAAAAAACAAAAAAACAAAAAAACAAAAAGGGAAAATACGGAATACAGAATTAAAAATTTTAATTTCAAATTTAAAATAATCCTTCTAATCTGTGTAATCTGTGGATCAAAAAAACGATCCGCAGATTACGCAGATTAGAAAGATTATTAAACCGTTCACACGTGAATTTGCGTTCACATTCGCCTGCCTAATTTTCGGACGGCATGCTTTGACGGCAAGTAAAAATTTTCTCTGTGGTCTCTGTGTTCTCTGTGGTTAATAAAAATAAATTTATATTTTTTAGAATATGTCTTTATGTATTTTTGTCATATTTTTTCCAAATATTGTTTATCCATTTTGCGGGTATTGCGGCTCTTAGACCGTAGCGGGCATTCCAGCCGTTTATTACTTCGTCTGGATTTGGGTTTCCGTGAAAGATAATAATTTTGCAACCTTCTGGTTTTAACGGCGGCAAAAAATGACATAACGGAAAAGCCCTTAAACAATGTCTTTTGAAGCTGCGGCACCATTTTGCGTCCCAAAATTCGAGTATTCCTTTTTGATGTGCGGCGTGCGATAAATACGCTTGTTCGTTTCTATATTTTTTTCGTATCTGTTCGCCGTTGTTTAAGAAGTTATCTAATATATCTTGGCAAGCGCCGATTTCAAATCTGAATACGGAAGAATTGCCGATAATTTTATCTCTAAATCCCCATTCTTGCGCAATTAAAAATTTGCCCTGACAATCAAAAAAAGGTTGAATATCGTCAAGAATCAATACGTCTAAATCTAAAAATAATCCCGTTCCTTTTATATCGGCGCCGAGTTGGTTTCCGAGTATAGTTAATTTGCGCCAGCCGCGTTCCGGCAATTTCTTATCTAGTTGCATTTCGGGCAAAGGTCGAATTTCTACAGACGAATCAATTCCAGTTGAATCGTCTGTGAAACAAATAAAACGATATGGTTGACGCAAATTATCACGTACCATGTTAGCAAGAATATTAACGTAACGACTGGAAAATTTTGTTCCCCATTTCATGCAAATTACATTTTTATCCATAGTGTATAGTATGTATTTTTTTAGTAACCGTTCACGGATATCCGTTTGGCAAAATACGTATTAATAATTTTTTGAAGGACGAGATGGACACGTGGGACAATTTTTTTGTAACAAAAAACAGATCGGGAACGCAGCCGTCTCGACTGCAATTCGCCGCAAGGCAAACCCAAAGGCTGTTACAATGTCAACCTCGTTCATTGGCGGTTGAGTACAACCGCATGCAGGCGAGACGCCTGCGATCCTTCTGACAATTTTTGTAACAAAAAATCTGTTCTCTAGTTTTCTAAAAAACTATCCTCTATCCCCTACACCTTACCCTCTATACTGCTCGTACTTGAAATTCAGCGATGTAAAAGCGTCAAAGCCTGCCGTCCGAAAGCTAGGCAGGCGAAGGTAAACGAAAACTCAAGTGCGAACAGTTTAAAATCTATCGCTTAAAAATTTTCGTGAACTGTTATATTTTTTTAATCGTTATTTTCTAGTAATATTGAGTTGTTATTTGATAAAATTTCTCTGACGGTTATTCCTTTTTCGGCGGCGAGTTTTTTTGCGGATTCAAATTCCGGCGTTGTTTTTTCGGTACCGTCTGGCAGGACTAATTTTTTTGCGTCTATATTTCCCCATGGCGTTTTTAATTTACATGTTTCTCTTCTTAATGTTGTTCTTTCGACTGCCCATCGTCTTACGCCGATGGTTGTTGTTTCGTTGAATAGTATTCCTTCTAGTTCGTTTATTTGTTCTCGTCTGCACAGCACCGACAACATTACGCCCGGACGTTGTTTTTTCATTTGGATACCGGTTGTCCACACGTCTAGCGGCGCCGCATTCCACAACCTGTCAATACAATGTCCGATAATTTCTCCGGTCGAGTCGTCAATATTCGTTTCAAGCAACCAAACGGTTTCTGTTGCGGCGGCTTTGGGTTTTGATGTTGAAAAAATATCTTGTACTTCGTGACGGCGACCGGCGTGATCGTGAATTATCCCATGACGCTCGCACAAATGATTCGGCAACTGTTCCGCCGCCGATAATATATTCGGCGTTTCCATAGATAAATCGCCGACTAATATTCGCAATATATTCGCCTGTTCGTTTAAGTCGCGGCTGCCTGCGCCGACGCCGGTTGATTCTATTGTCATCGATGGCAAAGCGCCGAATTGATTAACGAAATATTTCAAAATTGCGGCGCCCGTAGGCGTGGTTAATTCATACGGAACTTCTGAAGCGGCTATCGGTATCCCGCGCAACAATTCTACCGTCGCCGGCGCAGGTATAGAACATTTACCATGCGCTATCTCAATTACGCCGCAACCCGTAGGAACTTTAGAACTCATAAAACGCTCAATACCTAATTGCTCAAAACCTACCACAACCCCGACAATATCCGCAATAGAATCCGCCGCCCCAACCTCATGAAAATGAACCGATTCAATATCCACGCCATGCACAAACGCCTCCGCATCCGCTATCAAACGAAATATCCCCGAAGCGCTCTCCTTGCAAGTATCGCTAATCGACGACCGCTCAATCAATTGCAATATATCAGAAAGACAACGATGCACGTCTTCAACCGGCGCATTCACCTTCGCAAGAACGCCGCGAAATCCACGACGAACTACCTGCTCCACGTCAATATATACCTGCGGCAACAATGACCGCAACGATTCATTCAAATACGAAACAGGAACGCCAAGATCAATTATCGCACCAAGCGACATATCTCCGCTGATTCCAGATTGACAATCAAAATATGCAAGTTTCATTTTGAGAAATTATAGGAATTATTTTTTGTAACAATAATTGTAAACGCTCACGAAAATTTGTTTAGCAAATTACGTTTTGGCAATTTTTGAGGGATAAGTGGGACAAGAGGGACAAGAGGGACAAATGGGACAATTTTTGTTACAAAAAACTGTTATCTAGTTTTCTAAAAAACTACACCCTACACCCGTAAAATCTATCGTTTAAATTTTCGCGAGCGGGTACGAATTTTTAGTTTCGTTCTTTGAATGCTTTTAGCATTAGCGGTATAACTTGTTTTAAGTCGCCGACGATTCCGTAGTGTGCGATAGAAAAAATTGGCGCGGCGCTGTCTGAGTTTATTGCGATAATTTTTGCGGAGTTTTCCATTCCGACGCGATGTTGTACCATTCCGCTTATGCCGCAAGCGATGTAGATAGCCGGTCGAACAGTTGAACCTGTTTGTCCTATTTGGCGTTCTGCGTTTATGAAGCCGGAGTCGACGGCTGCGCGGCTTGCGCCGACGGCGCCTCCGAATAAATTTGCCAACTCGAATAGTAATTCAAAATTTTCTTTACTTCCGACGCCTGCTCCTCCTGCGACAATTACGCGTGCATTTTTTAGGTTTACTTTACGTTTTTGTATTTCGCGTTTAATTACTTCGACGGCGTTTAATCCTAATAATTTTTCCGTTTCATTTTTTTCGTCGTTGTTGAGATATGTTTCGCGAATAATTTTTCCGTTTCGTGTGGGATCGGCTTTGGGCAAAGTGAAAACGCCTTCGCGAACTGTTGCCATTTGCGGCCATTTGTCGTAATTAACGATAGTCGCAACAATATTGCCGCCGAATGCGGGGCGGATTTGTAAAAGTAAATTTTTATGAACGACGCCGCTTTTTTCGGTAATATCCGATACGTCAAGATTAGTACAATCAGCCGTCAAGCCGCTCTGAGTCGCAGAAGCGACGCGCGGCGCAAGATCGCGTCCAAGATTACTAGCGCCGTAGAGGACAATTTGCGGACGATACTTTTTAATCAAATTTACAACTACATGACAATACGGACTGCTACGAAAATATCCCAATTGTTTATCCTCCACAAGATAAACGTTGTCTATTCCGCGCTCGAATAATTTAGGCGCAACTCCCTCAACTCCGTCGCCAATCAAAACCGCTCCAATTTTAACGCCCAATTTATCAGCCAACTCGCGTCCTTTGCCGCAGAGTTCGATAGATAATTCTTGTAATTCGCCG
This sequence comes from Planctomycetaceae bacterium, assembly GCA_031277105.1. Lineage (GTDB taxonomy): Bacteria > Planctomycetota > Planctomycetia > Pirellulales > Thermoguttaceae > WRKP01. The sequence goes on from JAISLW010000445.1 coordinate 14,694, forward strand.
TCTTGAGTTTCGGCATAGACCCAAACTTCGCCCGATTCGTTTTTTTCGACCATTTATTGAAATGTTGTTAAATGTTAAATGTTATATTTTAAACTGTTCGTACTTGAGTTTGCGTTTACCTTCGCCTGCCTAGCTTTCGGACGGCAGGCTTTGACGCTTTTAAATCAATGAATTTCAAGTACGAACTGTATAACCGTTCACTGAGATTGTTTTAACTGTTCTTATTTGAATTTATGTTTAGCGTCGCCTGCCAAGTTATCGGGCGGCAGGTTATTATGATTTTACATCGATGAATTTCAAACACGAACAGTATAATGTTGTTGTTATCAGTTAGTTCACGAAAATTTACAAACACAACGGACAAAGTATAGCATTAGACTATCAACAAAACAAGAGTATCGCCCAAAATATATCAAACTATACTGCTCATATTTGAATTTATTTGACGTAAATACGTCAAGGTCAACCGTCGGGTAATTGGCAAGCGACGGTAAACGTAAACTCAATTGCGAATAGTTTAATAATCTTTCTAATCTGTGTAATTTGTGGATCAATTTTTTTGTCCGCAGATTAAACAGATTAAAAGGATTATTTAAATTTGAAATTAAAATCTTTAATTCCGAATTGTAACCGTTCACGGAAAAATTTTTTAGCAAATTACGTATTGTCGATTTTTAATCTGTTAGCGTTTTAATTTGCGTTTACTCTAACCTTATTTTTACCTTATTTTTCTTTACAATACAACCTCAGTAGAAAATGAATCCACCAAACCACAACCTCATTACCTCATTAAAAATTAGGTAATGAGGTTTGTTTTGTGGGGGCTTTGTTGCTACTGAGGTTTTTTTGGTGAATAGTTTTGTTCAGAAAAATAAGGTAAAAATGAGGTTATGGAAAATAAATTTTAACCGTTCACGAAAATTTAAACAAAAGATTTTAGAGGATAGGGAATAGGCGTAGGGTGTAGCGGGACAAATTAAAAAAAAATCCGCAGATTAAACAGATTAAAAGGATTATTTTAAATTTGAAATTAAAATATTTAATTCCGCATTCCGAATTCCGCATTCCGAATTCCGAATTTTAAAAAGCGGTCGTTAAATTTTTGTGAGTGTTTATTCTTATTTTTGTTTCCTAATTTTCTTACTGTATCAATTAGTCCGGTTTATCCGGCTTTGGCAAATGTTTCGGTCAAATGAGCAGTTGGATTCTTTTTTCAGTAGTATGTTCGCAATGTCCGAAAAAACGATTTAGCGGTTGTTATTTATTGCTTGATTTTGGCGTGTTATTTTTTTGCTGGAATTGGCATAATTAACTGTTACGATCAATTAGGCTTTTTCACATTAAAGATTGGCGGATAATTATTTTGTCTTTAATTAATGCGATTGGGCGTTGCGACTTTACATTTACAGAAAATTGTTATGACGCGGATATGGCAATTTGTATTATTGTTTATTTTTGTAACAATAATTTGCGATTTAGAGATTTGTATTGCAAGTGATTTTGGCATTAAACGTCGCGGGATTACAAGTTCGGTTAACCAATCCCGCGATTATACGCAATTGCCGTCGCGTAACAGAATCTACACGGAATCGGTAAATTCTTCCTTGCCGTTATCATCAGCGCCTTCCTCAACATCCGCCAATACGGCACAACCTAATCAACCATTCCCTAATATTGCGCGATTAGTAGCGTTTGACAAGAAAGGTCAATCATTCGGGAGTTGTTCTTATATTGGCGGCGCCGGTAATTACGGGATTATAATTTCAAATTGGCATGTGATTTGTGAGGCGGATGGTTTGGTTCATGTATATTTTCCGAGCGGTTTTTCTTCGTTTGGCGCAATTATCAAATTTGACAGCAAGTGGGACTTGGCAGTAATAGTAATATCTAAACCGCCCGTCTCAATTCCGCCGTTGCCGATAATGCAAACGGCGCCGCGTCAAGGCGAACCGCTTTGGATTGCAGGATACGGCTCGGGATCGTATAGAATAGCAAGCGGATATTGCGTCGAATATCTGGCGCCGGAAATACCAAGAAACGGAATGGCGCCAAGCTACGAAATCATTAAATTGTCAACAACAGCGCGTCAAGGCGATTCCGGCGGACCGATACTTAACAGGAAAGGCGAATTAGCAGGCGTACTTTTCGGATCAGACATGGTAACAAGCACCGCAGGGAGCCATTGCGAACGCGTAAAATGGTTCTTAAAACAAGCAAGTCCAATAATCGAAAATTTACCGCAAAAACCAGAAGCGTATTTCGCAAGTATTGAACCGACAGGACCACGACACGTCTTAAGCGGCAGTCAACAAGGTATCAAAAAAAATAATCAAAATTCAATTTCTATCTTGCAAGTAAAAAATGAACCGCTTACAACTTCAATTACAACAACGCCAATTACAAATAAAACAACGCAAATCGAAAAAGCAAATTTGAAACCAATAAATAATATCACGCCGCAAAATTTAATTAACAATCAAAACAATACCGCAAACGAAAAAGATAAATTAACAAACGGAAACATATACAATAAATCAGCGATAAACTTCCAAATGCCAAATAAAATTATCACTAACAACGCAACAGACAAACACGTCGAAACCAGACCGGCAATAGCCGAAGAAAAACCGCCAAACGAACAACTAAAAACAATTGAATGGGCATACGATTACAATAATATAAAAACAGAACAAGATACCGCAACAAAAAATCACGTCGTCCCAATAACAAATATTCAAGCGACGGATGATAAGTCAGACGTTACAATGGCAATTCTACATGTCGCTAATCAGCAAGAACAAAACATAAACAACGCCGCAGACATAAACGCAAATAAAAATATAAAAAAAAACATTAACGCAAATATCGACATAAATTCAAACGCCCCTACGGATCAAAATTCTAATTTCAATTTGTCCGCAAATAACGACAAAACATTTCTTGATAACAATATTCACGGCGCAAAATTAGGAGCGGAAGTTTGGCAATTAGATTGGTTTCGTATTTATGTTGTGGGGGCGTTTGTTGTAATTTTTTCGGCGCTCTTTTATTTGTCGTTACGTTTTTTGAGAACGCATGAAAACGAAAAACAATTATTACCGCAAACCCAAATACAAAATGAAACCGAACCTATCATAATCAAAGCAGAAATCATCGCAAACAACACAACAACATCAAACGAAAAATCACAAAAAATAAATCGACATAAACAAAATAAAAAAATCGCATAAAAAGATGAATTTTATTTATTTTTGTAACTATTACAGCAGGGTATCTCTAAAAATTCATTTGTTCAGGTAGGCGGCGTTTCGCCGAAACGCCGCAGTAGAGTTTACGACATCGATAAATTTTATTACTTTACAACGCCTAAAATATTAAATTTTAATACGTTATGAATTATTAAAATTTAATAATTATTTTATGCGTATTGCGATGTTTCGGCAAAACATCGCCTACCTTTTTACAAAAAATGAATTTTTAGAGACGCCCTAATGTCAATAAAGTCCTGCCATTTCAGGGCGGCAAGGATACGCGGATTTTAACCGCAGGTCGCAGACCTGCGGTTATGAAAGTTACGCCCTTATCAGGGCGAAGATTGATCGCCTACACATCAAAAAACAAAATAATCAAAAAGATAATACTGAATAGTACAATTGTTAAAAATAATTCCGACATTAAAAAAACTTCGCCAAATTTCCGTGAACGGTTACAATAAATTTGTGTTTTTTAAAAGTTACATTGCGTTAGTAGTCCATCCAATAAAATTAAGTTATCAAGTGTGCATTGTAAACTTGTCGTACTTGAATTTTCGTTTACCGCCGTCTGTCTAGCTATCGGACGACAGGCTTTGACGTTTTTACGTCGTTGAATTTCAGATACGATACGTATATTTATAATAGTAAAAAACTGTCAAAAATTTTTTAATATGTTTGTTTCATCAATATGTAAAATTTTGCGAGATATTTTTACAATCTGGAATAATAAAAATAATTTTGTGCAAAATTTTAGACAAATAGCCAAACATTGTAGCGTTTTTTATAATAACGATATTATTATTGTTATTGCAGTACATGTGACCCCGTCAAGCTTTAATCCTTATGGTCATCCTGTAAAAACTATTTCACGTAAAATTACATCTGCCGATATATTAGGACATTTGGTTCTTGATACAATTGACTGTTCAAGGGTAATATATGACGAAAGTTTGTGTGATAAAAGTGATAAACTTTTATACAAGCAAGCTGGCGTTAGAAGTTGGAAGATGCTTACAAAAAGTTTTCACATGGTTAGTATTGATAGATTGATAGATGGCAATAAAGTTACGATGGCGGTATTTAACGCTGTAAAGGGGGGGTATCTTGCGACAGTAGATGATCCCGTTTATTGTGTTGATTTAAATCCATCAGAAATTGGCAATACATTATTGTCTATTATGGATAAGTATGTACCAATATCAGCTAAGATTATTCAATAGTGTAATAGCGTACTTGTATAATAACATGGCGGACGGCATTGTCTGATCCAAAAAATTGAATTTCATAAGATATATTTTTGTAACGAGTTTTAAGAGTTAGGGTGTAGGATGTATCGGGACAATTTTCGTAACAATAAATATTTTGTCCCGCTAGGGACACAATGTTGGTAGAAAAAAATGATACATATTTTTAGCGTCCCGTTAAGGACGCAATGACGGTTAATGTAGTATTTACATTTTGTAACTAGAGGGACAGGTAGGACAAATATTTATTGTTACAATAAATCTATTCTCTATCCCCTAAAACTCTACGCTTCTAAAATCTCGTGAAAGGTTACCTTTAATTTAAATTTAACTTAACTAAATAACATGAAAAAAACTTTTATATTATTTGTATTGGCAATGTTTTTTTTAATAACATTCAACAATTCTTTTGCCGTTGAATATGACATTAAAGAAAAGGTATTGCAATGTTTTCGCTCTATGGATGATTCCAGAATGCGTTTAAATTCAGGAATATGTCATATTTCGGGAAAAATAGAAAGGGGCGGTGAAATTCATACAGAGCCTATAAAAATTGCATTTGATTATCAAAAAGGTATGTATCGTTTTGATCTGCCAGAATGTTATTCATTGCGAACACCCGAATTTTACTATGAATATTGGTTTCCAGATAAATGGGATTCGGCTATAAAACGACAAAAAACTTCCGAAATAAAACCATCATGGAAAGCAAGACCATTTGATATACAATTACTTGGTTTTTTTTCGCTAGTAGGTCCTTATTGGTATCGTACATATCAGCCGGATTATCGAAAAAAATTACTTTATGAAGATGTTCCAGTCTCATACAAACAGTTGTCCGAAGATTTGATTTTTGTAGAAACTGAGCGGATTTTTAAGGAACAAAAATCAGTCTCTAAACGAAAATATTGGTTATCGCCTAAACAAGGATATTCTATGATACGGGGAGAATTTGGCGATATTGATACTTTTGAATTGTCATGGGTAGAAAAAAATAAAACGTGGGTTCCTGTTGCGTTTAAGCTTTCGTCGGTTCAACCTTATTCGGCTGATTGGAAAATTGATTGGGAATTGGTCAATGAACCGGTTTCTGATAAATATTTTGATCCAAATTTACTTTCAGAAAAATCTGTTCCTTTATATGCGGACGAATTAGGCGTTTCGGCGCCGCCAATTGGTCAGATCGGCGGAAGTAAAGATTCAAAATTAAAACCGGTAAAATCTAAATCAACGGACTACGATTATATTTTCCGAATAACCTTAATAACCGTCGGTCTTTGTATTGCGTTTATTGCCTTTATTAAGATGTTTTATGATCGTTGGAAAAAAACGAAACAAGCGTGAGATGAATTTATGCGATGGATTTTTTATTGTTTGTTATTTTTTATTTTGTTGTTGGTTTATATTTTGTTGTTGATTTATTCGTCTTGGGTTAATAGTCCTGTGATGAGTGAGGATGCGATTTTGGCGAGTGGGGTTAGTCATTATAAATATCAACGTTTTGATCTTTATCGTGTGAATCCTCCTTTTGTTCGTCTTTTGGCGGCGTTTCCGGTCAAGGGCGAGTTATTGTTGCAAGAAAACGTTTGGCGTCGTTATAATATTTCGCCGTTGGAGCGTTCTGAATTTGTTGTTGGTTTGGATGTTGTTTGTAATCATCCTGAATTTAAGCGATTAATTTTTCATGCTCGGTTATTGACGATTTTGTTTTTTGGGTTGGTTGGCGTTCTTGTTTGTTTTTTTTGCGGCAAGCAATTTTCTGGTTTGTTTGGCGGTTTTATTGTTATTCTTTTGTGGTGTTTTTCGCCGTATGTTTTGGGTCATGGTTCAACGATAATGAATGATTTACCTGCGGCGGCGATGGCGATAAGTTCGATTTATTTTTTTTGGCAATGGCTTAAGAGCGCTGAAATGTTGGAGGCGTTTATTGCCGGCATTGTTCTTGGTTTTGCGGAGTTGACGAAATTTACGTTATTAATTTTTTATCCGTTGTTTATTATTTTGTGGTTATTTTATCGTTTATCTGATTTTCGGACGTTTTCGCGTAGTGATTGGTTGCGACAAATTAAACAGTTTTCCGTCGTGTTAATTATTAGTGTTGTTGTAATTAATATGTGTTATATTTTTGAGGGCAGCGGAAAATTTCTTGGTTCGTATCGTTTTCAAACAAAATTATTTACCGGTTATAAAACGTTAAAAGACATTCCGCTCGACGGCGGCAATCGTTTTGCCAATACGCCGTTTGCTTATATTCCTGTTCCGTTGCCGGCTAATTTCGTTCAAGGAATTGATACGCAGCGGCTAGATTTTGAACGCGGTTTACAATCTTATTTACGCGGCGAATGGTCGGAGCATGGTTGGGGTTATTATTATTTTTATGCGTTGCTTGTTAAGATTCCGTTGGGAGTGATTGGTTTATTTTTGCTTGCGATTTTTTGTACGTTTTTTCAAAAAGACTGTAACGTATCTTGGCGTGATGAGATGGTAATTCTTTTGCCTGGTCTTGTGTTGTTATTATTTGTGAGTAGTCAATCTGGTTTTTCCGTGCATTCGCGATATGTAATTCCAGCGTTGCCGTTTTTGTTTATTTGGACGAGTAAGGTTGGCAAGGTATTTTTGTTACGAAAAAGATTTTTGCAAGTTTTGGTTTTGATATTTCTTGTTTGGTCAATATTTAGTAGTTTGTGGATTTATCCGCATAGTATTTCGTATTTCAATGAATTATCCGCAATTTTACCTACGCCGAAAGAACCGATTGCGCCTCAAGAACCTGCGGGTCGATCATTTATTGTAACGTTATTAAATTCCGGCGCTCGCAACGGCGGACGGCATTTGTTGGACAGTAATATTGATTGGGGGCAAGATATTTTTTATCTTGAAAGATGGCGTATGAAGCATTCGGAAATCAAAGAAATTTATACGGCGTTGTACAGTAGTTATCCATTAGAAAAAACCAAAATACCGTCAAAATCAATGCCGTTATTGACAAACGATTCGCGATCAAATTGGGATCCAAAACCAGGCTGGTATGCTATAAGCGTTAATCATCTTTATGACCGAGAAAGACAATACAGACATTTCCTAAAATTAAAACCAATTGATTCGGCAGGCTATTCAATTTACATTTATCATGTTACGCAAGAAGACGCAAACCATTTGCGAAAAAAAATAGAGCGCCTCTAAAAAATTCGTAACCGTTCACGAAAATTTAAGCAATAGATTTTAGGGTTTAGTGAGTAGTGGATAGAGAGTAATTTTTTAGAAAACAAGAGAACAATTTTTGTTACAAAAAATCGTCTGCCGGATCGCGGGCGTCTCGCCTGCATGCGGTTGTACTCAACCGCCGATGAGCGAGGTTTAGATTACGACAGTTTTTTTGTTTATTTTGCGGCAACTTGCAACCGAGACTGTTGCGATCTTTCTCAATTTTTTGCTACAAAAAAATTGTCCCATTTGTCCCTCCAATCCCTAAAAAAATTTCCGTGAACGGTTATAAATTTATTTCAATCCTTCTAAAGTAAATGTATATTCTGATTGATCTGTAGTTACGTTTATAGTTTCTTTGGATTGTCCGGTGAGATATTTTTTGGGGATAATTGACGGCGGGGCGTTCATGTCAACGGGTTCTCCTGTTTTTTTGAATGAGATGATATATTTTCCTGGTACGACTCCTTCAAAAACGGCGCTTGTTACCATTGTCGCTTTACCTTCTTTATTTGTTATACCTCCGGCGCCCCATTTATTTATATTTTTATCTTCCGGCGTCATCAATACGCCTACGCCTTCCATAATTTCGCCGCCAAATGTTACCGAAATAACACAAGGCGTCAACGCAGGAAGATCAACAGGACGCTTAGGACGACGCGAACAACTAGCAATCTGAAACTCAACAAACAAAATCAAAACACATATCAATATCACAAAAATCTTTTTCATAAAATTTCTCCAATAATTTAAAATCATAACCCTATCGCAAAAATTTAAGCGACAGGTTTTAGGGGTTAGGGGGTAGGGAAAAGGGGAAAGGGGAAAGGAAATAGGGGATAGTTTTTTTAATTCTAAATTAGAAATTAGAAATTAGGAATTAAGTTAAGAGGATAAATTTTTGTTATAAAAAATTGTCTCTCTTGTCCCTCCTGTCCCCCTTGTCCCTCAAAAAATTTGCCGATACGTAATTTGCCAAACAAAATTATGTACCGGATAGTTACAATTAAATTACAAACCGCCTTTGACTTGACCTGAATTTATTTTGCCGTAGTTTTGCCAAACTGCTTGAGTAATATTATCAGTAACAAATCGCACGCTACCATCGCCCAACGTCGCATTCACGCCATTCGGATGAAAACTACGCGCCGCATAAAATCCATAAACAGGTCGCGTTCCCCAATCAGGATGCAATGGATTCGGCGTACTGTAAGTTGAAAATAAAGTCGCCGGTGATCGTGCCAAAACCCAAATATAACCACGCCAACCAACAAACCGAGATTCCGTCTTACAAAGCGCATCCAAATCAGGATTTTCAAGTATCGCTCCTCCATCTTCACGAAATAATGCGCCTTGGTAATTCTTGAAAGTCGCATTTGTACCGCGATCAGTAGACAATGCGGTGCGTAGATAAGGCTGATTATTAGGCGGATAATCACCGCCAGGATTCATTCCCGTACCATCGCCAACAATCGCCTCGCTCAAAATAATGACATTACTCGTACCATCGCCCATTGAATCGAAATTTGTTGCCGAATCATCGTAATAAGTTCCGTCAGTAGGAAAAAAAGTATCGTAATTTACGCCAGTCGCTGAACCGATACAAAACATATAATTATTGGTCGCTGTTGGCGCTGTTGGCGTAGATGCCGACGTTTCGCTAAATGCAATAGACGTATTATTAGCAATTGTTGACATTTTTTTCAATCCTCCATCTGACGGACAATGAAATCCGGCAACTGAAGTTTGTGAAACTATGCTCAATGTAGCATCGACTACGCCATCAAACGGATAAACACACGCAACCAAAAGCCATCGCGTGCCGCCCATCGGCAAACTGTTATAAAGAGCCTCCTGTTCCATAAACGGCAACATCCAAAAATGCGGCGATAAAAGTTGAGCGCCTGGACAACATGGCGAACTATTCGATCTAGCGCTACGTGCCGCTAGACCTGAAACTGATCCTAATGCGGAATGGTAATTGTGAATTGTGATACCTATTTGTCTTTGTTTATTTGAGCATGACATTCTTCTTGCGGCTTCGCGTGCGGCTTGTATTGCCGGTAATAACAAACTGATCAATACCCCAATAATCGCAATCACTACAAGTAACTCCACTAACGTAAATGCAAATAAATTGGCGGCATATTTTTTATTTGAGATTTTTTCAAATTTCATTTTTTAAGTTTTTGGTTAAATTTTATGTAATAGTTCACGGAAATCTGTGTTTAATAATTTCCGTATTAGAAATTTTTTAGGGACAAGTATGACTTGAGGGACAAGTGGGACAATTTTTGTTACAAAAAATCTTTCCAATTATCTAAAATTTTGTCTCGTCAAATTTCCGTGAACGGTTACAATTTTATTAAATCGTCCGTGAGAAAAATTAGCCCGTCCATGAGAATTCGTAATACTGCCGTCTCCCCGAATTTTTTACAAAAATCAAAAAGACAACCCGATATTTTGCCGAGCAAAAGATTCAAGAGCGAAAATAATATCACAACAAAAAATACTGTCAACACCCTATTTTTCAAGAGTTTTAGAACACACGCAAAAATACGCCTAAATCCCATAACCTTTGTAACTCGGCGCTTGCAAAAAATAATTTCAAAGATAAAATTAGCCCCCTCAATAAACCAAAATTTACACAAATTTCAAAAATTCGTAATACTGAAAATTAATTCGGAATGCGGAATTCGGAATGCGGAATTAAAGATTTTAATTTTGCATTTAAAATAATCCTTTTAATCTGTGTAATCTGTGGACAAAAAAATTGATCCACTGATTACGCAGATTAAAAAGATTTTTTTAATTCCGAATTCCGAATTCCGAATTTCCCCCTTCCCCCTCCCACCTTTCCCTAATTTTTTATGCGTAAGATTTTATTTTTTATTTTTGTAACGATAATTATTTCTGGTTGCGGTCAATTTGAATCGGTTCAAGATCAATCTGTTCAAGTTGCGTCGCTTGAGTTGGCGCCGATACGCACGCTTGAACAACTAGACCAATATATTCAAGCGGGACTTGTTTCCGATAAGATTGAACGTATTTATTGTAGCGGCGGCACGCTTCGGCTTGTTGTTTATTTTGGCTGTGCGGAACTCGTTGTTGCGACGGATGGCAATGAACGCGGTAGTATTGAACGTAACGGCATGAAAGCGTATCTTGCCGCACATCCTGAATTACAATTATTGCCGGTTGCGGGCGCTTCCAGCGGACGCGATAACCCCGAAGCGCTACTAGCGCTTAACACGCCGCCGCAACTAATAATCAAAGCCGATACGGGCGCAGGTTACGATCCCGATGAATTGACAAAACGAACCGGAATACCCGTACTACTAATTCCAATGCGCGGAATTACAGTCGGACGCGAAGAGTTCGATTACGGATTAAAACTTATCGGAAAAGCGCTCGGAAAAAATAATCGCGCAGACGAACTCATCAACTTCTTCAACTCCGAAATCAACGAATTAAAAAAACGCTCGCAATTTATCGTTACAAAAAATAATACTACCACAACCGCAACCAAAAAACCTACCGTGTACGTCGGAGGAGTCTCCTACAACGGCTCATACGGCTTCAATTCAAGCGAATCCGGTTACCCGCCTTTTGACCTAGTCGCCGCTATCGACTTTCTTGACAAAAATAAAACCGATCCCATCTTGGGCAACCGGCACGTCTTACTCGCAAAAGAAAAAATTATCGAATGGAATCCAGATAAATTATTCGTCGATTTAGGAACATTGGCGCTCGGTCAAAAAAACGGAATAACAGAACTAAAAAACGACCCCGCATACCAAACCCTCGACGCAATAAAAAACGACCAAGTTTACACTCTGCTCGCCGATACATTTTATTTCGTAAATCACGACGCCGTACTCGTAAACGCATGGTTTGTAGGTAAAATACTTTACCCTGAACAATTCAAAGATATTGACCCAAAAAAGAAAGCAGACGAAATTTTCCAATTCCTAGTCGGAAAACCAGTATTCAATAAACTAAACAAAGCGCTACAAAATCTAGCCCTAGAAAAAATATCAGTAAAAAAATAATAATTTTTAATTCAGAATGCGGAATTGGAGGAAATTCGGAATTCGGAATTAAGGATTTTAATTTCAAAGTTAAAATAATCTTTATAATCTGCGTAATCTGTGGATTGTTTTAAAAAGAATCCACAGATTAAAAGAATTTTTTTTATTCCGAATTCCGAATTCCGAATTCCGAATTTAAAAAAATCAGGAGGTTTTTTTGTACAAACGAGATTTAATATTACGTTATCGACGCGGCAATACGTATAAGATTTTAATATTTTTTGTCGTATTGTTATTGTTGCCGTTTTTATTTTGCGTATCGATTTCGGTTGGTTCTGCGTCGATAAGTTTGCAAGAAATATATTCTGTATTTTTTTGCGGCGTTGAGAACGAGCGGATATTTCGTATTGTATTTAATATTCGACTGCCTCAATCTATTTCGGCGTTGCTTGCGGGCGCGGGTTTGTCTATTGCGGGCGCTACCATGCAAGGCGTTTTGCGTAATCCGCTTTGTTCGCCTTTTACGCTTGGTATTTCGAGCGCCGCCGCATTTGGCGCCGCATTAACGCTGTTAATTTTTGGCGGCAAGATAATAGCGCAAGATAACACGATAATCAATATCGGTTTTTCCCAAACCGCAATAGCAGGCGGCGCTTTTTTGTCGTCTATATTAACATGTCTGATAATTCTTTTACTTGATCGTTTTTGCGGTTCGCGTTTGGAAACGATAATATTGCTGGGCGTGGCGTTTAGTTCGCTTTTTACGGCTGGTTTAATGTTCTTACAATATATTGCGGACGAGTCGCGTCTTGCAGCGATAGTTTATTGGACTTTTGGCGATACCGCGCGCGGAACTTGGAATACGATTACAATTTTGACATTTTGCACAATTCCTATCGCAATCTACCTCGCATTTCAAGCATGGAATTACAACGCGCTTTCATTCGGCGAAGAAACGGCGCAAAGTTTAGGCGTTCCTGTTCGGCGGGTTCAAATAGTAACGATGATATTGGCGTCGTTTCTTACGGCGGTAATGGTTTCGTTGCTTGGGATAATTGGTTTTGTGGGATTAGTTGTTCCTCATCTTTCGCGTCTTATTATTGGTTCGGACTATCGTTTTTTGTTGCCTTTTTCTTTTGTGTTTGGCGCTTTTTTGCTTTTGTTTGCCGATACTGCGGCGCGGGTAATGCTTGCGCCGCGTATTTTGCCGGTGTCGATATTGACGGCGTTTATTGGCGCTCCGGTTTTTATTGCGTTATTGATGGGAAGGAGGACTTTGTAATGTTGCGGGTAAACGGCGTAGCGTTTCGTTACAATAATAGGACAATTTTAAATAACGTCTCTTTTACCGCAAAACGCGGCGAAATGATTACGATTCTAGGTCCAAACGGTTCGGGCAAATCGACTTTATTGCGTTGTGTAGGCGGGTTATTGCAACCGTGTTTAGGCGACGTTTATTGGGAAGATAAAATTTTGAGAACGGCGCCGGCGCGGGCAATTTCACGTATAGTCGCATACGTTCCGCAACGTATTGAAACGTCGATGACGCCTGTTTTTGAAGCGGCGCTGCTTGGACGCAGACCTTATTTCGGGTTAAGTCCGTCGATTGGCGATCTTGAACTAGTCGAATCTATCTTGTACAAATTTCAACTTGACAAAATCGCAAATAGACCAATGAACCAATTAAGCGGAGGCGAAGTTCAAAAAGTCGCAATTGCAAGAAGTATCGCGCAAGAACCGCAATTGTTATTATTAGATGAGCCAACCAGTATGTTAGATTTGAAAAATCAAGTCGAATTATTATTGCTCTTACAAAAAATCGTAAAAGAAAAAAACATCACAGCCGTCCTTTGCATGCACGACGTCAACTCCGCAATAAGATACGCCGACAGACTACTGCTCTTAAAAAAAGGAAATTTAATTTTTGACGTAAATAAAAAAAACTTAACCGAAAAAATGATCGAAACTCTTTACGAATTGCCCATTGAAATACACAAAATAAATAACATAAATATCGTAATAGAAAAATTAGAAGATAGAAGTTAGAGAGTAGAGAGTGGGGTGTAGGGAGTAGTTTTTTAGAAAACTAGAGAACCATTTTTTGTTACAAAAAATCGTCAGCAGGTTCGCGGGCGGAACGCCTGGACTTTAGGATCGCGGGCGTCCCGCCTGCATGCGGTTGTACTCAACCGCTAATGAGAGAGTTTGACATCTGGGCGTCTCTAAAAATTCATTTCTGTCCCGATAGGGACAACATGTTGGTAGAAGAGCAAGGTCAAAAATATATTTGTCCCGATAGGGACAACATGTCAATACAACCTTAACCTTTATTGCGTCCTTAACGGGACGCTAAAATTTGTATCATTTTTTCTACCAACATGTTGTCCCTAACGGGACAGATCGGACAAATATTTATTGTTACAAAAAATACCGGATCGCGGGCGTCTCGCCTGCATGCGGTTGTACTCAACCGCTAGCGATGGAGGTTTAATATCTGATCGTCTCTAAAAATTCATTTGTCTAGGTAGGCGGCGTTTTGCCCCGTGTTTAATTTTGGACCGCAGTAGAGTTTATGTCGCTAATAAATGTAATATTTCACAACGCCTAAAGATAAATTTATTTTGCACGTTATGAATTATTAAAATTTAATAATTATTTTGTACGTAATGCGGCGTTTCGGCGAAACGCCGCCTACCTTTTTGCAAAAAAATGAATTTTTAGAGATACCCCTTTTAATCTGCGTAATCTGTGGATTGATTTTTTTGTCCACAGATTACGTAGATTAAAAGGATTTTTGTAAACTTGTAACTGATACGTTTATGTTTCTTTTAATTACGAAATTGAATTTGATTTTAATATCTGTAACCTGTTGGTTGTCTGAACAGCGGCGATAAAGGTCCTGATGGTTCTCCGTCGTTGAAGTCTAGCCACCATCTTGCGTGGTCGTATTTTAGAGTAACTTGTCTCCATCCTAATGGGGCTTGCGGATAAGGATAAAAAGGACCGATATAAGGCCACGCTTGCATTGAATATGATCTTGGGTATGAGACTTGCGCATAATTTGGGTATGAGGCGTAAGTTGGCCATGCGTATTGTGGTAGATAAGGTTGGTTGTAAGCGCTTGGCATTGGGCCGGTAGCGCCGTAATATGGCGTGTTTCCATAAGCGGGCGCCGGAACAGCGCCGTAAGACGGCGGCGCTTGCGTATAAGCGTTATTGGGATTTGGATTATTTGGATTGTTCGCAACGTATGTAACGCCGTAATTCCTGTTATTATTGTAGTTCGCGGGCGGCGAGTATAACGGCAACGGCGCCGATACTGCCGGACGATATGCCGGACGCATTGCCGAAGATCTATTATTATTGTAATTGTAATTGTTGTAATTCGGAACAGGAACATTGTTATTAAGCGGCACGTTGTTTTCGTCGTCTGTAAAATTATCATCGTAATTATTGCGTTCGTTGCCCAATGTACTATTCGGATTCGGCGCTAAAATATTGGAATAATCAGGTTCTCTTTCGGACGTCGCAATCAACAACGTTCTATCGTCAATACGCGAAGGCGTAGGCGACGGCGTAGGCATTGGCACCGGCGCTACTGCAAGCGGCGACGTCTCTCTGCCTTCGTAACGTCTGCCGGTCAAAGGATTCGGATTAGCGATTTCAGGTCTAGCGGCTTCGTTTAGATTGGCGAATGTATCTGGCGTCAACGTCGGCGCCGGACGGCTTGGAATAATATTATTACGCGGCGGCAATGAATTAATCGCGTTGTTTGTATTGTTTGGATTAGCGGGAATGAATCCGGCGCCGCGCCTGCCGACATGCAAATGATTTTCAACAGAATTTACCGTAACGCCGTCAATGTTACGAACGTATTCGACGACTTCGCGAGCCATCGCCGCCGAACCAACTTCGCCTTGAAGTTCTAATTGACCGTTTCGGTAAGATACAATTATATCGTATCTAGGAAAGCGGGCAGCCAAACTTTGCGCTATTTTATCGGCAGCCGCTTGATTACTAAGCGACGGCTGAACGCCGCCTGATACTTGATAAATTGATCTTTTGTTTAAATACGACGGAAAAAATCCTACGCTTCTACCGGCAACCTTTAAACAATTTTCAACAGAAATTACCGTAACGCCCTTTATGTTGAGAACATGGTCGATAATGTCGCGAGCCGTCGATTCTGACGCAACATTGCCAAAAATCTTTACATGACCTTTTTTATACGATACCGTCAAATCGCATCTAGGAAAATTCGTAGCCAAACTAGCCGCTACTTTATCGGCAGATTCCTGATTACTAAGCGACGATTGAGCCAATCCTGACGCTGGATAAATTGATCCAAAAAACGCCAACGAAAAAACAAAAGCCAACATTACGATTATCTGTCGCATCGTGCCATCCTCCCTGATTATACTGAATTTTTGAACTATTCACGCTTGAATTTCCGATTTACCGCTATCGATTTAAACGTCTTTATAACGCCGAAATTCTAAGCATAATTTACGTCATTCCAATTTAAACAAACTACGCAAACCAAGCCAAAAAATATGAACTAAAAAAACAAATAATATGTCAATTAATTCATATCCAATAAAAAAATATATGCCGCCCGTACTTGAAATTTATTATGGGCATCTCTAAAAATTCATTTGTTCAGGTAGGCGGCGTTTCGCCGAAACGCCGCAATAGAGTTTACGATGCTAATAAATTTTGTTACTTCACGATGTTTAAAATATATCTATTTTATACGTTATGAATTAC
>JAISLW010000448.1 GCA_031277105.1 Planctomycetaceae bacterium
GTAATTCATAACGTATAAAATAGATATATTTTAAACATCGTGAAGTAACAAAATTTATTAGCATCGTAAACTCTATTGCGGCGTTTCGGCGAAACGCCGCCTACCTGAACAAATGAATTCTTAGAGATGCCCTATTGATATATGGTTAGTTCTAGTTTCTTATGCGGATATTACTTGAATTTCAGCGACGTAAAGCGTCAAAAATTATTTTCCGATAAGCGCTGACAACGGTAAACAAAAATACAATCGCAACAATTTAAAATACGCGATAACTCTATTTTGTGCGAGTTTGCTAATATTGCCAATTTTCAGATTTTATGTCAAGAGCATTTTTTTATAAGAATTCAGTTCGTCCTCCATATCGGCAACTTCTAATAACCTGTTTTTTATTTTAGAGCCGAGAACACAGAGTTCACGGAGAAGAAAATTTTAAAAATTTTTATCTCCAACGCCAATTGTAATATTAAATAATATTTTGATTATGATAAAAATTTCCTCTGTGGTCTCTGCGTTCTCTGTGGTTAATAAAAATAAATTTGTGGTTTTTAGAAGTTCCATACAGTTCGTAATTGAAATTTATTGATGTAATACGTATAGTGTTGTTGTGTTGTTTTATTGTCGCGTAGTCTTGTTGACGATTGGGTAGTTATGGTTATAATCAGCGTTGCGACGCGGTTGCTGTTAGATGTGGTTGCCGTTAATTTATATTTTTGTAAATGTTCGCTGTAGTTAGTTTAACAAAATTGTTTGTGCGGTATTTAATATTGTTCTTACTTTAATTTGCGTTTAACGTTATCTGTCTAATTATCGGACGGCAGGCGGATGTAAACGTAAACTCAAATGCGAACAGTTTAGAAATTCCCGTAATTACGATACGTATATTTTGCGAGGTTTTATTTAATGCGTTTTAAGGATTTATTGCGGAATAAGTATATTTGGAAATTTGTTGGTTTTTCTTTTGCGCAATTGTTACGTAATTTGATAAGTACGATTGATTACAAGTGGGCGTATTATGATCCTGTTGTTGATTCTACGGTTTCGCGGCGCAAGTATATTTGTTTATTTTGGCATGAGCATATATTGAGTCCTCTTTTTTTGCGTCGTCATTGTGGCGCTACGATGTTGATTAGTCGTCATTTGGATGCGGAGGTAGTTATTAGTATAGGTCGTTATTTTGGTATGGATGCGGTTCGGGGTTCGACGGATCATGGCGGCGTTGCGGCAATCAGAGAAATGACGGCGTTAAAGGAACATGATGTAATTGCGATTACGCCGGACGGACCGCAAGGACCGTATAGAACAATGTCGGCAGGCGCGATTTATTTGGCGTCGAAGTTGCAAATACCGGTTGTGTTGTATGGGTTTGGTTATGACAATGCGTGGCGGTTTAGTAGTTGGGACAGATTTGTTTTGCCGCGTCCGTTTTCGCGGGGGCGGGTAATTACGTCGCCGCCGTTAATGGTACCGGCTAATTTGAATAAAATTGAACTTGAATATTACAGATGCAAGTTTGAAAAAATGTTGACAAAATTAACAGACGAAGCGGAAGCATGGGCAACGTCAAACGATACCATTGCAGGCGAATCGTTTGTAAACGTAGGTCCAAAATGTTCGATAACATATTATGGCGTTGCGAAACAAGCCATAATAGAATAGTAAATTTTTATAACGTAACTATCAAGAATAGCAGTTTAACAAATTGTAGCAACGGTAATTTTGAATGCCAATTCGGGAAATGATATTAAAAACAGGGCGGACGATTTTTTGTTACAAAAAATATCCACTTAATTACGAATTATGAATTCAGAATTCAGAATTAAAAATTAAAAAATAAAATTAAAAATTAAACTCTATCATCTCAATTTTTGAGAACGGTTATATTTTTTTGTGGAGTGATTATGGAAACGATAAATAATATTGAGGATTTTTCTGGTAGTAAGTATGGTAATCGTATTCTTGCGCGAACGGTTGCGTTTCAGGTTTTGTATCAGAATGATATGAATCCGGATTCGGATCGTGAATTGACGGAGGATTTTTTGGTTTCGGAGTTACCGGAGCATGAGGCGATTTATAAATTTGCGCGGAGTTTGATTGACGGCGTTTTGGAGAAGCGGGAGGAGATTGATTTGAAGTTACGTCAAGTTGCGAAAAATTGGACGGTAGAACGGATGGGGTCGATTGACCGCAATATTTTAAGGCTGGCAATTTTTGAAATTTTTTACATGGATACGCAATCGAATATTGTAATAAATGAAGCGATTGAACTAGCAAAAAAATTCAGCGGCAAAACATCGGCGGCTTTCGTAAACGGAATTTTAGACGCCTTCTGGAAAAAAGATAAACATTAGAACAACCGGGTATTTCTAAAAATTCATTTTTTGTAAAAAGCTAGGCGATGTTTCGCCGAAACGTCGCAATACATATAAAATAATTATCAAATTTTAATAATTCATAACGTATAAAATAGATGTATTTTAAACATCGTGAAATAGTAAAATTTATTGGCGTCATAAACTCTATTGCGGCGTTTCGGCACAGTGTTTAATTTTTTTAGCCGCCTACCTGGACAAATGAATTTTTAGAGACGCCCAACTGCAAAAAACCAAAAATTTATTTTTATTAACCACAGAGATCGCAGAGGAAAGTTTTAATTGGAATCAAAACGTTATTTAATATTATAATTGTCATTATTGATTTAAAATATTTTAAAAAATTATTCTCTGTTTCTCTGATAAATCTGTGTTTTCGGCGTTTAATAAAAAACTGGTTATTAGAAGTTGTCAAGGTAATTTTTAAAAATTTATTTGTTCAGTTAGGCGGCGTTAATATTTATTTTCCCTCTCCCTTGTCAATAATAATTATTGTGGTATGATTTTTATGTTTGTTTTCGGTGGGGTTAAACTCATTGAATTAGGAGAGGTGGCAGAGTGGTCTATTGCGCGGGTTTGCTAAACCCGTGAGCCTTCACGGGCTCCGCAGGTTCAAATCCTGTCCTCTCCGGTTTATTCTGTTCATAAATAATTTGCGCAATTCCTATCTCAAAATATTCCGCAATATCTTGAACGAATTTAATACTACAATCTGCCTGTTCAACTTCCGATAATTCTAAAACTGGGTATCTGCGTATCTCTAAAAATTCATTTGTCCAGGTAGGCGGCTAAAAAAATTAAACACTGTGCCGAAACTCCGCAATGGAGTTTATGCTGCCAATAAATTTCAATAATTCATAAAGCCTAAAATATGTTCATTTTAGACGTGTGACGTATTAAAATTATTGATGGTATAAACCATAATGCGGCGTTTCGCCGAAACGTCGCCTACCTGAACAAATGAATTTTTAGAGATACCAAATATAATTTCAAATTTAAAATACCCTCTTGACAAAAACGCCGTCCTTACTATCCTTACTGCGATTACCGCTCGTACTTGAAATTCATTGATTCAAAAGCGTAAAAGTTTGTCGTCCGATATTAGGCATG
>JAISLW010000533.1 GCA_031277105.1 Planctomycetaceae bacterium
ACAACATGTCAATACAACCTTAACCTTTATTGCGTCCTTAACGGGACGCTAAAAATTTGTATCATTTTTTTCTACCAACATGTTGTCCCTAGCGGGACAAATATTTATTGTTACAAAAAATCGTCAGCAGGATCGCAGGTGTCTCGCCTGCACGCGGTTGTACTCAACCGCTAATGAGCGAGGTTTTGCTCTCAACCGCCTTTTTGTTTGCCTATCGGCAAAGTGCAGGCGAGACGCCCGCGATCTGTTGGTCTGTGAATCGCTTTAAAAACGATCAACAGATTACACAGATTAGAAAGATTTTTTTAGGGACAAGTGGGACAAATTGAAGGATTGTAGCCGTCTCGGTTGTGTTACTTCTTACGATTTTTTTAATTCTTAATTCTGTATTTTACAAAACCCTCTTGTGGGATGTGGAAATTTGATTATACTTTTTTTCTTGTTTTTGGATTGATGGATAACTTGGGTTTATAATTTGGGTTTGTTGTCAATTCAAATTTTATGCAATTTGTAACTATTCAATTTAAATTTAGATTAAATTAAATTAAATTAAAAAAAAATTAAAACGATGTCAGCAAAAATTTATTACGAGAAGGACGCCGATCTCTCAAAACTTAAAGGTAAAACAATCGCCGTACTCGGCTACGGTTCACAAGGTCACGCTCACGCACAAAACCTTCGCGATAGCGGATTAAACGTAATCGTTGGTCAACGTAAAGGGTCGGCGAATTACGATTTGGCAGTTAAAGACAAATTTGAACCTGTATCAATCGAAGACGCAGTCAAAAAATCCGATTTGATCGTTTTAACATTGCCCGATGAATTACAAGCAGATATTTTTGAACGGCAAATTCGCCCTAACCTCGCGCCGGGAAATATAATCGTAACCACTCACGGCTTCAACGTACACTTCGGTCAATTCAATATGCCAAACGGCGTACTCGCAATACTCGTAGCGCCCAAAGGTCCCGGTCATCTTGTACGCAGCGAATACGTCAAAGGCGGCGGCGTTCCATGCTTAATCGCACTCGGAGAAAACGCCGGAGATAACGAAAGACAAATCGGTTTGGCATACGCAAAAGGTATAGGCGGAACACGCGCCGGCGTCATCGAAACTACATTCAAAGAAGAAACAGAAACCGATCTGTTCGGAGAACAAGTCGTACTTTGCGGCGGCGTATCAGCGCTAATCCAAAACGCTTTTGAAGTATTAGTTGAAGCAGGATACCAACCGGAAATGGCATACTTCGAATGTATGCACGAAATGAAATTAATCGTTGACCTGTTCTATCAAGGCGGACTAAATTATATGAGATACAGCATCTCAAATACAGCCGAATTCGGCGATTACACGCGCGGAAAAAGAATCATCACGCCCGAAACAAAAAACGAAATGAAAAAAATATTAAACGAAATACAAACAGGAGAATTCGCACGCGAATGGCTACTCGAAAATAAAGTAAACGCCCCAAGATTCAAAAGAATGAGAGAACTACAACGACAACACCAACTAGAAGACGTAGGCAGAAAATTAAGAAAACTAATGAGCTGGATAGACTCAAAAGAATTTTAAATTGGTTACACGCAAATTTACGAGCGTCTTTAAAATTTATTTTAGACAAGCGGCGCTAAACGTAAATTCAAGCGGGGACAGTACAAAAGATAATCAACTTGTATTTATGAAAAAAATTTTTTCGGGACGGCTTGGGTGGTATTGACACAATCAAAAAATTATGTTAAACTCTCCCTCACAATTGAATTTTACGGCAACTATTGAGAAGTCATATATATTTTTATTCCTTACAGAGGTTTAGGAAGTGTAGTTTTCTGTTCATCCCCCCTCATAAACGAACGGACAAACGAATATCCTAAGCCTCTGTTTTTTTATATATTCTGCAATTTATCTTTAACATTATTTTCGTACAAACGGAATATTTTCTGTTACAATAAATCAACAAATTATCAATTAAGTTGCAATGAGCGGTTATGAGTTGCTTGATTTTGGCGATGGTTACTGTCTTGAGCGTTTTGGGCGTTATGTTCTTTGTCGTCCTTCTTTGTCGGCTTGTGGTTTTTGTCGTTCTGATGTTTTGTTGTGGGAGCGTGTTGATAGTTTATTTGTTCCGGAGCCGGTTAAGGGGCGTCGCGGCGTTTGGACGGTTTCATTGGATACGTGGCAAATTGATTTGGGTCAAGTGATGTTGGAGTTGCGTTGTACGCCTTTTGGTCATGTTGGTTTTTTTGCGGAGCAGTATTTGAATTGGCTGGAATTATCCGGCGTAATTTCGGCGGAGTTATTTCGGCGTGATGTTATTAAGGTATTGAATTTGTTTGCGTACACCGGCGGCGCTTCTATCGCTGCGGCAAAAACGCCGCTAAATACAACATCTTCTTCAACGCCATTATCAACATTGTCAAAATTATCAACAACATCAACATTGTCAACATCATCATCGGCGACAAAAATAACAACCGCAACGCCGCAGTTGTCAACATCGTCAATAAATCCGACAATAGAATTTGGAAATAGCGGTAAAAGAGTCGAGGTAACGCATGTTGATTCGGCGGGTAATATTGTAGAGTGGGCAAAACGTAATGTTGCGTTGAGCGGCGTTTCGGGGGTAAGGTTTATTGTAGAAGATGTTCGCAAGTTTGTTATGCGTGAATTACGACGCGGTAATTTTTACGACGTGATTATAATTGATCCGCCAACTTATGGTCATGGCGTCAAAGGCGAGTCGTGGAGGTTTGCGGTTGATTTACCTGTATTGCTTGCGGATATTGCCGGACTTTTAAGCGAGCAACCGGCGCTAATTATGCTCACCGCTCATACGGAAGGATTTGATCCGGACTTCTTGCAAAATATATTATTAAAAGCCAGAATACCAAAATCGCTAAAATTAAAAAAATTCCAAATGCAAATAAAAACAAAAACAGGAAAATCATTACCAGCCGGATACGGAATCTCCGCCTCAATCTATAACTCGTAAATTATCTTGTAAAAAATTATTTTAGATCCGACATCAATTGGGTATCTCTAAAAATTCATTTTTTTGCAAAAAGGTAGGCGGTGTTTCGCCACTGTGTTTATTTTTTTGTGCCGCAATGGAGTTTATGTTATCAATAAATTTTAATAATTTATAAAGCCTAAAATATGTTTATTTTAGACGTGCGAAATATTAAAGTTTATTGATAACGTAAACCGTAACGCGGCCCAAAATTAAACACTGGGCGAAACGCCGCCTACCTAGACAAATGAATTTTTAGAGATGCCCTTTAGTTAATCGGGGCGACTGGATTTGAACCAGCGACCTCTGCGTCCCGAACGCAGCGCTCTAGCCAGGCTGAGCTACGCCCCGTTGCAACTATCAGGACAAAAATTACACAATATTGATCCCAAAAAATATTCTACTAAAGACAACTTCCAATAACCGGTTTTTTATTTAACCACTGAGAACACAGAGAAGAATTTTTTAAAAATATTTTAAATCAAAAAATCGATTATAATATTAAATAACGTTTTGACGCCAATTAAAAATTTCCTCTGTGGTCTCTGTGTTATCAGTGGTTAATAAAAATAAATTTGTGGTTTTTAAACTGTTCGCACTTGAGTTTTCGTTTACCTTCGTCTGCCTAGTTTTCGGACTACAGGCTTTGACGCTTTTAAATCGCTGATTTTCAAGTACGATCTGTATAGAAGGTTTCTAAAGATGATTATTATATAGTTACTAAAATTTTACTACCGAACCCCGGAGTCGAACCGGGACGCCCTTGCGGGCGGTGGATTTTGAGTCCACTGCGTCTGCCATTCCGCCAGTTCGGCAATTCAAAAAATCATTACCGTTAAAATTAAATAAAGCGGCACAATTCTAACATGACAATAAAGATGGTCAAGGGGAGTATTAAACTGTTCATAACCGTTCACGAGATTTTAAACTGCTCACACTTTCTGCTCACACTTTAATTTTCATTTACCTTCGCCTGCCTAGATTTCGGACGGCAGGCTTTGACGCTTTTAAATCGATGATTTTCAAAAGGGGGTAGGGGATAGGGGTTAGGGGATAGAGGATAGAGGATAGGATGTAGATTTATTGTAACAATAAATATTTGTCTCATCTGTCCCGTTAGGGACAACATGTCAATACAACCTTAACCGTCATTGCGTCCTTAATGGGACGCTAAAAATTCATATCATTTTTCTACCAACATGTTGTCCCTAGCGGGACAAATATTTATTGTTACGAAAATTATCCCGCTACACCCTACTCTCTAAAATCTATCGTTTTGGTATCTCTAAAAATTCATTTGTCCATGTAGGCGGCGTTTCGCCTCTGCGTTTAATTTTGGGCCGCAATAGAGTTTACGACGCTAATAAATTTTGTTACTTCACGATGTTTAAAATATATCTATTTTATACGTTATGAATTATTAAAATTTAATAATCGTTTTATACGTATTGCGACCCAAAAAATAAACGCAGTGGCGAAACACCGCCTACCTTTTTACAAAAAAATGAATTTTTAGAGACGCCCGTTTAAAATTTCCGTGAACGTTTACTTAATTTTTATTCTCTTAATTCTAAAACGTTGATGTAAGAATATAGTCCGTTATTTTCGTGTGCGAGTTGTTGCAAGAAATCTGATGCGCGGTCTTTTCCTATTCCGAATTGTATAACATTGATTTGAATTTTGTTTATTTGGTTTATTCGTTTTATTTCTTTTAATTGCGTTTGCCGGATAGCGTCGTTTTCGTCTCCGTCTGTTAGGAAAAATATTACGTCTGGTTTTTGTTTTATTGCCGCAATCAACGGCTCATAATGATTCGTGCCGCCGCGAGCTTCCTCTAATTGCACGAAAGCAGTTGCATTTTTACAATTCAATTCCGTTGCCGGCAACATTCCCTTGTCGCTCCATTGATGAAATTCGTCGTTATAAAAAATTATATTAAATTTACATTTTTCATTTTTGTCCAATTCCGCAATATTCCGTAACAATTCCAATTTCGCCGCCTTAAAAGGTATGCCGTTCCGCTCGTTCATACTTGTCGATTTGTCAAAAACAAAAACGAAATTATTACCTGCCGCTTGCACGTTAAAAACGCGTAGCCGCTTACTGCCGCCGGAAATTCCACTTGGATTAGTATTGTCCGCATCCGCAGACGTTATTGGATTATTTACATCTTGCAAACCAAATAACCATACGCCGGAATCCGAACTTTTACTCATAATATTAGCGGCGCCCAAACCAATCCGCTCCGGCGGCGATAACGGCGCAAAATCTGTAAAACGACCCGCCAAAATCTCCGACTCCGACTTAATTAAATCCGCCGCATCCGCATCCGCCGCCTTGAACTCTACGCCGTCAACGCCTTCATATTGAACCGCATCGTCAACCGTCCGCTTAATCAAAATCTTACCCGCCGCATCCCGCCCGTCCGTCAACAATACACGCTCCGGCTGAAAACGAAAAAATAAAAGAAAAAATAACAACAAAAATAAATGAAATAACAACGAACCAACCAAAGCCCGCCGCGATAAACTTATCATAATATCCATAAAACCTAATTTAGAAATAGAATTTAAAGGAGCTTCTAAAGATCACAAGGGTATCTCTAAAAATTCGTAACCGTTCACTGAAATTTGTTTATTAAATTACATTTTGGCAATTTTTGAGGGACAAGTGGGACAATTTTTTTATGACAAAAAATTTTTTCTCTAAATCATCTAGCGCCTACACCCTATCCCTTAAAACTTTTCGTTTAAATTTTCGTGAATTTTTAGAGACGTCCAATTTATACTGCTCGTACTTGAAATTCAGCGATTTAAAAGCGTCAAAGCCTGCCGTCCGAAAGCTAGGCAGGCGAAGGTAAACGCAAACTCAAGTACGAATAGTTTAAAAGGGTTTTAATTTTAGGCGGTGTATATTTTAAAACAAGCGTTTGTCCTACCGCCTTGTCATTTTGTAAAGATGGGGTAAAATTTCCCGCCTTCGTTGGTTTGCCTTAAAGTTGACTTGGTTGTGTTGTATTTTGTTTTTGAATTTGTGGGACGTTTGGGGCAAGAGGAAGGTTTCGTAATAATTTTTGTTACAAAAAAACTAATTCCTATCGCCTAACACGTCAATCTCTGCGAGTTGTATATTTTTTTAAACTGTTAGCGTTTGAAATTGCGTTAGCGCCGTCTGTTTAGTTTTCGGACGGCAGGCTTTGACGCTTTTAATATTGTTGATGAATTTCAAATACGAGCAGTAATTTAAGGGATAAATGTTATGTTGCAAAATATTTTTATTTTTGTTATTTCGGCGGTTTCAATATTTTTGATTCTTTTGATTTTGATTCAACGCGGTCGCGGCGGCGGTCTTGCGGGCGCATTTGGCGGAATGGGCGGTCAAAGCGCATTCGGCGCTAAAGCGGGCGACGTTTTTACTCGCGCAACTATAATTGTTGTCAGTATCTGGTTCTGCCTTTGTATTTTGTCAATTCTGTTATTAGCCAGAGCGCCGCGCAGCGGATTAAGCGACAAATTATCAGACAAACCCGCAAACACAACTACGACAACTAATACTACGCCGTCAAATATTCCCGCATCGCCAACAACTACGCCAACACAAAATACAAATACAACAACGCCAAATACAACATCAACCACAATTCCAAATTCTCCCGCCGCTCCAGTTTCACCTGCCGCTTCGCCTGCTCCAGCCTCAACAACAACGCCGCCAACAGGAAATTAAAAGAAGGGAAAAGAGTGAAATAAAAGGAGAGGTAACTGTTCACAGAAATTTTTTTAGTAAATTACGTATTGACGATTTGCAACTATTCAGTACATATTTATTTTGGGTATCTCTAAAAATTCATTTGTCCATGTAGGCGGCGTTTCGCCACTGCGTTTAATTTTGGGCCGCAATAGAGTTTACGCCGCTAATAAATTTTGTTACTTCACGATGTTTAAAATATATCTATTTTATACGTTATGAATTATTAAAATTTAATAATCGTTTTATACGTATTGCGACCCAAAAAATAAACACAGTGGCGAAACACCGCCTACCTTTTTACAAAAAAATGAATTTTTAGAGGCGCCCTTTTGTAACTTTTCACGAAAATATAGAATCGTAGAGTTTTAGGCGATAGATTTATTGTAACAATAAATATTTGTCCCATCTGTCCCGTTAGGGACAACGTGTTGGTAGAAAAGCAAGGTCAAAAATATATTCTTACGAAAATAGTCCCTCTAAATCCTGCACGCTATCCACTAAAATTTTTTGATTAAATTTACGTGAACGGTTACAGAGCGAGAAGGATAATTTTCGTTACAATAATTGTCTTTCTTGTCTTTCCTGTTTATTAAAAATAGCGGCTATGTAATTTAGTAAACGAATTTCTTTGAACTGTTACAACGGTTACAAATTAAACATTAACAATAAAATTCTTGCGATGAAAACAAACGAACTTCGGGAACGTTATTTATTATTTTTTGAGTCGAAGGGTTGTGTTCGTAGGTCTAGCGACGTTTTGGCGCCGCGTTGGGATCCGTCTGTTTTGTTTACGCCTGCTGGTATGAACCAATTCAAGGATCATTTTCTTGGTCGTTGTAAGCTTGATTTTACGCGTGCGACGACTTGTCAGAAGTGTCTTCGTACCGGCGATATAGACAACGTAGGTCGCACGGCGTATCACCATACTTTTTTTGAGATGCTTGGCAATTTTAGTTTTGGCGATTATTTTAAGCGTGAGGCGATACATTGGGCGTGGGAATTTTTGACTGACAAGAAGTGGCTTAATATTAGTCCTGACAAATTATCTGTAACAGTTTACAAGGACGACGGCGAGGCGGCTAAAATCTGGCTTGACGAAATCAAGTTGCCCGCAACCAAGCTCAAGTATCTTGACGAGGACGAGAATTTTTGGCCCGCTTCGGCGCCTTCGTTGGGACCTGATGGCGTTTGTGGACCTTGTAGTGAGATTTACCATGATACTCCTTCTGGCGCTGTTGAGATATGGAATCTTGTATTTACTCAATTTAATCGGGTTGGCGAGCCGCCGAATAATCTTCGTCCTTTGCCTAGTAAAAACATAGATACCGGCATGGGGCTTGAGCGTTGTGCGGCGGTGTTGCAAGGCGTGGAGTCAAATTATCATATAGATATTTTGGCGCCGCTTGTCGAGGCGGCGGCGGATTTATTGAATCAAAAATACAATCCGCAAAACGATAACGGGCGGCGCTTGCGGCGGATTGCGGATCATATTCGCGCGGGCGTTTTTGCGATACATGAAAACGTTTATCCGGGCAATAAGGAGGAGAAGTATGTTATACGCAGGTTGCTTCGCAGGGCGTTATTGGACGGCAGGCAGATTGGTTGTAAGGATGCGTTTTTGTATCGGCTTGTGCCGGTTGTTGCGGATTTAATGCGGTCGCCTTATCCCGAACTTTTGGAAACGACCGAGCGGATTGCGGGGGTAATTAAGGCGGAAGAGGAACATTTTATTGAGACGGTTGATTCCGGTTTGGACAAGATAGAGCGGGTCTTTGACGAAATGAAAAAACAGAATCGCAAGCAAGTAACCGGCGCCGAAATTTTTGACATGTATCAGACGTTTGGTTTTCCGCCGGAGTTATTTGAGTCGATGTCGTTGGAGCGTGATTTTGCGTTTGACTGGAATGGTTTCAAGCGGGAAATGGAACGGCACGGCGAATTATCGGGAACGGGCGAAAAAAATTTATTGTTCAAAAAAGACCCGCTTGAAACGATAAAGAAGACGCAGCTTAAATCTGAATTTTTTGGTTACGATCAACTTGAGACGGCGGCGTCGCGTGTTGTTGCGATTCTTTTGGACGGCAAGTTAGTTGATGTTGCGGGCGTATCTGATACTTGTAGCGAGGTCAAGATTATACTTGACAATACGCCGTTTTATGGAGAGAAGGGCGGTCAAACCGGCGATTGCGGAATCTTATCGAGCAACGACAATAGCGGCAACAGTAGCGGTAACAATAACGGCAACGGCGGCGTGCGATTTAAGGTAACTTCGACGCAGATAGACGGCGATTTGATTGTTCATGTTGGATATTTTGAGGAAGGTTCGGTCAAGTTGGGCGATATTCTTTTTGCTAAAGTTGACAAGGAGAATCGGATGGCGGTAGCGCGTGCGCATTCGGCGACGCATCTTTTGCATTATGTTTTGCGTAAGACGTTGGGCAATCATGCGGAGCAGCGGGGATCGAAGGTTGACAATGATTTTTTGCGGTTTGATTTTACGCATCATCAGGCGGTTGACAAAAAGACGTTGCAAAAAATAGAGGAAGACGTGAATAGTTTGGCGTTGTTGGGGTTTGATGTAATTTGTCGTCAGATGCCGGTTGCGGATGCGCGGAAGACGGGCGCGATGATATTGTTTGGCGAAAAGTATCCGGACAACGTCCGCGTAGTGCAGATCGGCGAAAGTAAGGAGCTTTGCGGCGGCACGCATGTAACGAATTCGTGTCAGATCGGTTTTTGTAAAATAATTTCGGAGGAGAGCGTATCGTCTGGCACGCGGCGGATAATTGCGTTGACGGGTAAGAAAGCGGCGGCGAAAGCGGCGGCGGAAGCGGCTGTCTTGCAACATTTGACGAGTACGTTTAAGATACCGCCGGAAGAGTTGGCGGCAAAAGTCGACGCTTTAGCAGAGCAAGTAAAAAAATTACAAAAGCAACTAAAAGAGACGCAAGGTTCGGGCAATAAAATTACGGCGGACGAGTTGATTTCGCAAGCGGAGTTAGTGAACGGCGTCAAGGTTATTGTGCGTAAATTTGACGATTGGGAAGTCAACGTATTGCGGCAATTAGTCGATCAAGTTTGGCAAAAATTAGGAGGCGATGAATTAGCCGCAATTATGTTTGCAACTTTGACGGGGGACAAAATTACGTTTATTGCGGGACTTAGTAATATAATGGTAAAAAATAAATTTAACGCCGTCGAATGGGTAAAAAATACTGCCGCAATTACAGGCGGACAAGGCGGAGGAGGCAAACCAAATCTAGCGCAAGCAGGCGGAAAAAATAAAGAAAAATTAGATGAAGCATTCGACTCCGCAAAAAATTGGTTCAAAAATTAAGGAATAGTTTTTTGTAACCGTTCACGAAAATTTAAGCGAAAGTTTTTTTAATGTCGGAATTATTTTAACAATTGTATCTATTCAGTATTATCTTTATTATCTTTATTATCTTTTTGATAATTTTATTTTTTGATGTGTAGGCGTTTGATATTCGCCCTGATAATGGCAATGCGTAACAGCCCGCCGCAACACGGCAGGTTCGCAATTATCAAATAACGAGCGTCCTGAAAGGGCAATGGAATGACGGATCTAATCGCTTGTACATTTAATCAAATGATCTTTATTTATAACGAAAAATAACTTTGTTTTGCATTGCTCTTTCAGAGCGTGCTATTGATGATAAATTTTAACCCGCCGTGTTGCGGCGGACTGTTACGCACTGCCCCAAAATGGGCGAAATACAACGTAATTTATCGATCAAAAAATTCGCTACTCTATACTTGTGCGTATTTTTTAAAAAACGCAATTTAAAGTACGAAAAGTATATTTTGTGCAAACGTGAAATTGAAGAGATTCATGATTGCGAAAAGAATTATCGTTACAAAAAAACGTCTTTGGAAAATTTTTATAAATTTACCTTAAAATTATTTGGTTAAATTTTTGTTACAGAAATTACAAACGCACAATATCGACGATTCAAGATTCAACTCAAAATCAGAATTTTGAAAATATTAGATAAACAGAAAAGCCTGTCAATAATTCCCCGTCAAAACAAAAAATCTTTTTAATCTGCGTAATCTGTGGATCATTATTTTGTCCACAGATTACGCAGATTAGAAAGATTTTTTTAGGGACAAATGGAACAGATTGAAGGATCGCGGGCGTCTCGCCTGCAAGCGGTTGTACTCAACCGCCGATGAGCGAGTTTTTGTTCTCAACCGCCTTTTTGTTTGCCTATCGGCAAAATGCAGGCGAGATGCCCGCGATCCGTTGGTCTCGCCTGCATTTTAGGATCGCAAACATTTCAGGATCGCAAACATTTCGCCTGTGTTCCTTCAGGTTCGCAGGCGAAACGCCTGCATCCCAGGATCGCGGGCGTCTCGCCTGCATGCGGTTGTACTCAACCGCCAATGAGCGAGGTTTTGTTCTCAACCGCCTTTTTGTTTGCCTTGCGGCAAAGTGCAGGCGAGATACCTGTGATCCTTCTGACGATTTTTTGTTACAAAAAATTGTTATCTAGTTTTCTAAAAACTACTCCCTATCCCCTACTCCCTACTCCCTATTCCCTACATCCTAAAATCTTTTGCTTAAAATTCCGTGAACAGTTACAAAGCGTCAAAGCCTACCGACTGAAATCTAGGCAGGCGAATGTAAACGTAAATTAAAGTACGAACACAATGACAAAATAAATGCACACGAGTGCGCCCTTTTCGCTTGCACTTGACAAATTAGGCGTTCTAAAGATTTCTGTATTTTACTATTTTTTATCAAGAGATTATTTTGTAGTCATTATTTTTTGGTAAGAGTAAATTAGTAAACCTGAATTTTTTAGAGAGTTCACTGATTGCAGTTTAAAATAATCTGTTTAATCTGCGGATCAATCAAAAAACGATCCATAGATTGAACAGATTTTTTTTATTTGGACAAAATGTGAACGGGGCGTATTGTAATTTCATAAATATCGAGTAAAATTCCCGCCTTGAAAAAATGACCTTGAAAAATGAAACGGATTACAATAAATTAAAATCACGTAAGATGAGATCAAATTTCGTACTATAAAATTCGTAATATAATTTACGTATAACTTATATTTCAAACCGCGCTCGAAATTTTTTTGGTCAAGATTTTTTGGTTACCGGCAATTTTAAACTGTTCGTACTTGAGTTTGCGTTTAACTTTGCCTGCCTAGTTTTCGGGCGGCAGGCATTGACGCTTTTAAATCAATGAATTTCCAGTACGAACCGTATATTTACATTAAGCGTAAACCAAAACAACAAATTTCAAAGTGCGTTCAGTTGCAAAAAACGAAATAATCTTCTCTCGTTTTTTGTACATCGCCGCAAAATCTTACGCGACGTTTGTTACCCATTTTTTGAAATTATGAATTAGTAACTATATTCGACAATAATTAAACTATTCACGACTATTCACGACAATTAACAACAATTCACAAGTTATAATTGCGAGGTTAAATTAATTATATGGCTAAGCCTGATTACTATGAAGTACTCGGCGTATCGCGTAATGCGAGCAAAGAAGACATTTCAGCGGCATACCGCAAACTTGCTATGAAATACCATCCGGATCGCAATCCGGGCGACGCCGACGCTGTAGAACAATTTAAACTCTGCGCTACCGCTTACGAGGTTCTCAGCAACGATGAGAAACGCGCAATTTATAATCAATACGGACACGAAGGACTTGATTCTAGCGGCGGCAGCGCCCAGTTCCGCGACGTCAATGATATTTATGCGGCATTTGGCGATCTATTCGGCGGCACGATATTTGAGCATTTTTTCGGCGTAGGTCGCGGCGGACGCGGACGACAACCGGCGCCTGGAAACGATATTCGTTGCAATATAACAATTGATCTTCACGAAGCGGCGCGCGGCGTAAATAAAGAAATATCATTTCGCCGCCATGAAACTTGTCCGACTTGTAACGGAACCGGATCGAAACCTGGAACGTCGCCTGAACGATGCCCTTACTGCGGAGGTCACGGACAAATTACGCAGTCAACCGGTTTCTTCTCAATTCAATCGACTTGCCCTAAATGCCGCGGTCAAGGCGTAATTATTACTAATCCGTGCCAAGATTGTCGCGGCAGCGGGCTAATTCCACGAACTGTAAATCGCGAAATAAAAATCCCCGCCGGTGTAGATACCGGAACAAGATTACGCTTGCAAGGCGAAGGCGAAAAAAGTCCAGAAGGCGGCATGTCCGGCGATTGCTATATCTTCATCACCGTAAAACAACATCCATTGTTCCAACGCGACGGCGAAGACTTAATATGCAGAGTGCCAATAGGTTACGCGCAAGCGGCGCTCGGCGCTGAAATCGACGTGCCAACTTTAGACGGAACAGAAAAAATGAAAATACCGCCCGGAACGCAAAATAACGACGTGATTACTTTACGAGGTCGCGGAATGCCTATCCCGCATCGCAGTATTACGGGCGATCTGCATATTCAAGTTTATATCGAAGTACCGCGAAAATTGCGACCCGAACACGAAGAATTATTAAGAAAATTAGCCGACCTAGAAGGCGAACACGTTTTGCCGGAAAGAAAAAATTTCTTCAGTAAATTAGGAGATTTCGTTTCAGAATTTTTTACAGATAAATCAGAAAAAAATAATGAAACAAAAGAAACAAAAAAAAATGAAAACGAAACCCAAAATAATAATAACGGAACAAAAAACCGCAAAAATAAAAAATAAATAACCGTTCTCGAAAATTTAAACGTTAGGTTTTAGGTAATAGGGGATAGGGAATAGGGAGTAGTTTTTTGTAAGTATTCAGCAGCCGTAATTATTTTTTGTAACGATAATTGTAGTTGTATTTCGCCCCATCGGGGCAATAGCATTAGCGTAAGGCAGCGCCCTACGACAAAGATGCAAAAAAATGTTAGCCCCGTAAGGGCGATAGCCGCAGACGTTCCATCAAGCGTGATTGTGCTTGCGACCTTACAGGGGTTGCGTTAGTTGATAATCATTACATAGGGCGTTGCCCTATGCTAATGCTTGTCGCCCTGATGGGGCTAATATAATAAATTTCGATCCCAAAAATAAATATGTACTGAATAGTTGCAAATCGCCAATACGTAATTTGCTAAAAATTTTTCCATGAACGGTTACACAGTTTTTTGTTATAAAAAAATTGTCCCACTTGTCCCTCCTGTCCCACTTGTCCCTCAAAAATTGCCAAAACGTAATTTAATAAACAAATTTCCGTGAACGCAGTTTAATAACCCAAAAAATCAAAATTTTTTACACGATATAAAGATGATGACTGAAAATACAGATATTAAGGAAGATATTAAGCCGGATGAAGCGATGGACGCAACGGATTCTTTTGGCGTTGAAGGTTCGGGCGATATTAGTTCGGGCGGCGGCGCTTGTGAAGGTACGCCGGAGATAGAGCAATTGCGGAATGAGCTTGAGGAGGCGAAGAATCGATCTTTGCGGGCTTTGGCGGATTTGGAAAATTTTCGCGTGCGTTCTAATCGTCAGATAATTGAAGAGCGAAAGTATGCGAGTATAGATTTGATGCGCGAGTTGCTTGCCGTTTGGGACAATATCGGTCGTGCTTTAGAAGCGGTTAATAAGACGCAGAGTTTGGAAACGTTAGTTGAGGGTGTGAACATGGTGCATCAACAATTTCTGGACATTTTGGCAAAATATAATTGCGTTAAGATTGACGCTGTTCATCAACCGTTTGATCCAAATTTTCATGCGTCGGTTGCGCAGTTGCCTAGTGACGAGTTTCCGGTTAATACGGTGATAGATGAAGTTTTGACTGGTTTTAGGTTGCATGAACGCGTAGTACGTCCCGCTCAAGTCGTCTTATCAGCAGGTAAACAACAATCATAAAACGTATTTCTATTTTTGGGCGTCTCAAAAAATTCATTTGTCCAGGTAGGCGGCTAAAAAAATTAAACACTGCGCCGAAACGCCGCCTATCTTTTTGCAAAAAAATGAATTTTTAGAGATACCCTTTTATTGTTACAAAAATTCGTCAGCAGGATCGCGGGCATCTCGCCTGTTTTTCAGGATCGTAGGCATTTTGTCTGGGTTCCTGCAGGTTCGCAGGCGGAACGCCTGTATCCCAGGATCGCGGGCGTCTCGCCTGCATGCGGTTGTACTCAACCGCTAATGAGAGAGGTTTTGATCTCAATCGCCTTTTTGTTTGCCTTGCGGCAAAGTGCAGGCGGGACGCCCGCGATCCGTTGGTCTCGTCTGCAATTTAAGATCGCAGGCGGTCTTGCCCGCATGCGGTTGCAAATAAGCGAGGTTTA
>JAISLW010000482.1 GCA_031277105.1 Planctomycetaceae bacterium
CTTGAAACAAAATTTATTTGCGCCAATACGCTAATCGGTCTGACAAAAGAAAAAGGAAAATTACAACTGCAAACCGTTAAAACAACCGTTAAACAATTACAATTGACCCGCGAACAACACGTCGTTGCAAACACGCCGCAACAGAAAAAAATATTACAAGATTACGACAAAGAATTACGACAATTATTAAGCGAAGCGATGGAAGGCGCAGGAGAACTCTCACACGAAACAGCAGAATTACTCTTAAAATGGAACCCTTACGACCAAACAAAATCAACTCCATTCTTCGATCCTCAATGGATGTTCGGAATCGACGACGGTTTTGACGTCGTAATCGGCAATCCGCCGTATGTTGAGGCGCGGAGCGCTAGCGTTTCAAAGGAATTAAAAGAACTATATCAAAAACAAGTCAAAACAGAATTTGACGATTTATCACAATATATTACTAAAGGCGCTGATTTGCTTATCTATTTTTTTTCGCGTTCAATTACATTACTTGCAGAATCCGGCGCCGGAATATTGATAGTTCAAAACGGTTGGCTTAATGCGGATTACGGAACGAAAGCGTCGCGGTTTTTACTCAAAACGTTACAAAATATAAATATTACAGATAGTTCATTTCGGCATTTTAACCGCAACAGCGCAAATATAAACACTGTTATCGTAAAATTCCAAAAAAAATCAAACAAAAAAATAATATGTTTTGACACGATGAATAAAGACGGGCAAAATATCATCGTACAAAATAAAAAAATTTTTAACATCGACAATAATATTTTGTCCGACCTAAAATGGGGAATAATCACAGCAACCAATAACGAAATACTAACAATCCTAATAAAAATAATCGAATGCGGAAAAAATATCGATCAATCTTTCTACTCAATCGGTCAAGGTATTAACGTAAACCAAAAAACTTTTATTCCAGAATCCGAAAAAACTCAATTCAAACAAAAAGAAAATATCATCAATGCCGTCTTCAAAGAATACAAATATACGTATGCAGATTTTTCATATTTTGTTTATCACTCGTTTAATTACAATAAATCAGATACTTCGGTTTTGGAAAAATTACAAGCGGAAGAATTTTGCAGCGACGTATCGCTAAACCGCAAATACCCGTCAATAATAATGCCGCGCGGTATCGGAACGTCGCATTTTGCCGGATTGATAAACGGTATTGCGCTATCAAATAGTTTTGTCGATGTTTATATCAAAACGCAAGACGATGAAAAGATTTTGAATATTTGGTTATTTTGTAATTCGAGTTTATTTTTTCTTTACCGCGAACTTTCAGGCAGGAAAAATTTAGGCGGCGGCTTGCTAAAATCTGAAGCGGCAGACGTAAAATTGTTCCCATTATATTTTCCAATTACAAATAAAAAAATAATTCAAACAATAATAAATAAAACAAGTACGCCATGCAATTTACAAAAAAGATTAGAAACTACAGTTCAAAAAGAAATTGACGATCTTGTTTTTTCGTATTTTAAAATCCCGCCTAATTTACAAACAAAAATCCTAAACGAACTTTTAAGATTATTTCAATTACGTTGTAACAAAGCAAAATAATCAGGTTTATAACAAAATAAAGGGTATCTCTAAAAATTCATTTGTCCAGGTAGGCGGCTAAAAAAATCAAACACCGTGCCGAAACGCCGCATTACGGTTTATGACATCAATAAATTTTAATATTTCGCACGTC
Organism: Planctomycetaceae bacterium; assembly: GCA_031277105.1. Lineage (GTDB taxonomy): Bacteria > Planctomycetota > Planctomycetia > Pirellulales > Thermoguttaceae > WRKP01. Next base: position 1,706 of record JAISLW010000482.1, read on the forward strand.
TAAAATAAACATATTTTAGGCTTTATGAATTATTAAAATTTATTGGTATCATAAACTCCATTGCGGCCCAAAAAATAAACGCAGCGGCGAAACACCGCCTACCTTTTTGCAAAAAATGAATTTTTAGAGATGCCCTATAGTTAATAAAAAGACAAGCGAAAGTAAACGCAAATTAAAGTAAGAACAGTTTAAAATTATGCTTGACAAATTTTTGATTGTTATTATACTTTTTGGCTTTGACATTTGGCGGTTAAAAAATTAAACACTATGCCGAAACGCCGCCTACCTGGACAAATGAATTTTTAGAGAATGCCCTTTTGATTAAATTTACGTGAACGGTTACAAAAACTTATTTTTTGTGCGATGCAAAGAAGAACATTACATAAGACGATTTGGCGGATAACGATTTTTTTGTCGTTATTTGTTTATGTTTATGCGCTGATTCTTTTGCCTGTATTGCATTCGCATCATGATAATTCGCATACTGGATGTAATGAAACGCATTTGCATTCGGATTTATTTTCTTGTTTGTATTCGCATGGCGATTCGGATTATCAAATTTGTATTAACTCTGATCAAGATCAAAATTGTGCTATCTGTAAAATTTTGTGTACGACGGTTCCGATGTTTGTATCTGGCGGCGTTACAATAATTGTTACGGATGTTTTATTTGAACTATCTTTAATCTCAAACGTTCACGAATCGCAACATGTTTGCACGATGTATTTTTCTCGTGCGCCGCCGGTTGCGGTTTGATCTTTTAATTGTGTTTGAGTTTTTTGTAATATTGTTATGCGGATAATTTTGTCCAAACGCATACGTGCGTACAAAGGAGTTATTGCGTAACAGTAACAATCTTTAAACTATTAGCGCTTGAGTTTACGCTTGAGTTTGCGTTTACCGCCGCCTGCCTAGCTATCGGACGGCAGGCTTTTATGCTTTTCAATCGCTGAATTTCAAGTACGAGCAGTATAATAAACAGATTTTCGTGAACGGTTGTTAAAAATTTTATAGGAGGATATTTTAGAATGAAAAAATTAGTTGTTATTAAATGTGGTTTTACGTTGGTGGAGTTATTGGTTGTGATAGCGATAATTGGCGTATTGATAGCGTTATTGTTACCGGCTGTGCAAGCGGCGCGCGAGGCGGCGCGGCGTATGTCGTGTTCAAATAACATGCGGCAATGGTTGCTGGCAACTCATAATTATCACAGCGCAAATGAACAATTGCCCGGACTTGGCGGCAGCGCTAATGCGACGTATTCGATACACGCAAATTTGTTGCCGTATATTGAGCAGGAAGCGTTAGCGTCGTTGATTGATTTTAACGTTAAACTTGCAGAAGGCGGCGGTCCCAGCAATCCGGTTCGTATAAATTCAAATCTTCTTGAATTATTTAGGGTCAATGCCAAAACGTTTAGATGTCCGAGTGATACTTTTAATACTTTATATTTGGTTGGCATAACAACTTATAACGATAGCGTTTACGCAAGCGGGACAAATTACATGTTTTCAACCGGCAGTGGAGTTTATCCGAATTTTGATTTACGTTATCCGAATGACGGTTTATTTTATTACAATTCCGCAACAAATATCAATTCTATCTCCGATGGAACATCGAACACAACAATCATCTCTGAAACCAGACTTGGCGACAACAGCGCTTCGCCAACAACAGGCGATGCGCCGATAATGCGGCGTGTTGCGAATGTAGGCGGTGTTGAAGTAGGCAGCGTTAAAATTTATAGTCCGATAGCTGCATCGTCGCAGCAACCAGGAACGAAGGGCGGCGCAAGTATATTTTCGTTAGATTTAAGCGCAAGCGGCGGCATTAAAGAGCATACAGATTTGTGTAATGAGTGGAACGCAATGCGTGGCGCTTCTTGGTTGTGGGGTTATCCGCTTTATAGTTCGTTTAATTGTTATTATACGCCTAATCATGTTTTACCTGATATTTTGTTTCATGGCGTGGGTATTTTTGGCGCTCGTAGTTTTCATGTAAATGGCGTTAATGCCGGACGTGTGGATGGCAGCGTGCATTTTATTTCAAACACAATAAACATCGACGTCTGGCACGCAAGCGGAACGATCAGCGGCGGCGAAACTACGTTTTAAGATTTGTAACCGGTCACGTAAATTTAAACAAAAGATTTTAGGGGATAAGGGATAGGGTGTAGGGTGTAGGGTGTAGAGAATCGTTTTTTAATTAGAGGTTTAGAAATTTAGATGACAGTTTTTTGTTATTTTTTGTTACAAAAAAATTGTCCCTCCTGTCCCTCCTGTCCCTCAAAAATTGCTAATGGGAGTTTCTAAAAACTCATTTGCTCAAAGGTAGGCGGTTAAAAAATTAAACACTGTGCCGAAACGCCGCATTGCGGTTTATACCATCAATAAATTTTAATATTGCACAACGTCTAAAATATATCTATTTTATACGTTATGAATTATTAAAATTTAATAATTATTTTATGCGTATTGCGATGTTTCGGCGAAACATCGCCTACCTTTTTACAAAAAATAAGTTTTTAGAAGTT
>JAISLW010000553.1 GCA_031277105.1 Planctomycetaceae bacterium
GGGCGTCCCGCCTGCACTTTGCCGAAAGGCAAACCAAAAGGCGGTTGAGATTTTAACCTCGCTCATTAGCGGTTGAGTACAACCGCATGCAGGCGAGACGCCCGCGATCCTGGGATGCAAGCGTTCCGCCTGCGATCCTGAAATGCAGGCGGGAATCTACGATTCGGTATTTTTTGTAACAATAAATATTTGTCCCTAACGGGACAGAAATGAATTTTTAGAGACGCCCAATATTAAATAACGTTTTGATTCTAATTAAAAATTTACTCTGCGTCATCTGTGTTCTATGTGGTTAATAAAAATAAATCTGTGGTTTTTAGAAGTTCCCTAATTATGAGTGGTAATTGACAACAGATAATTCAATCAGATAATTTAATAATCTAGTCTATATTGCTCATACTTGAAAATCAGCGATTTAAAAACGTCAAAGCCCGCCCCCGCTAGTTTGGCAGACAGGAAAAGAAGACGATAAACACAAACTCAAGTACGAACAATTTAAAAACAACTTAAAATTAACCAAAGGAGAATTAAAATGAAAATTGATATTAGAGGATTTCGATTTGTTGGTTTGAGTCGAAATATTTTTATTGTTTGCGTCGCATGCGCGATTGGGCTTTTTGTTTTGATGTTTTTAAACGCTCAACCGCCAACGCCCATTTCCGCTAAACCAGACGAAAATCCGCTTTATCTTGAACGGCTCGCAGAATTGACGCCAGATGAGCGTATTTCAATTCAAGTTTATGAAAAATGTAACCGTAGCGTCGTCAATATCGATACGCGAACAGTTCGCACGTCCTTTTTTGGCGAAATAGACGAACCCGGCGCCGGTAGCGGCGTCGTACTTAATCAAGACGGTTACATAGTTACAAATGCACACGTAATAAGTCACGCAGACGTAATTTTCGTTACGCTATTTAACGGCGAATCCTTTCAAGCAACCGTCGTCGGTGAAGACCCCGTTACAGATATTGCCGTAATCAAAATTACAGCGCCAAAGAATCAGCTGTTTCCGGTTAAAGTTGCGGACTCGTCAAAATTGCTTGTCGGTCAAAAAGTATTTGCAATAGGTAATCCATTCGGTCTTGAACGCACGTTGACAGGCGGTTTAATATCGAGTTTAAACCGGACAATTCCAGGCAGTTTGCCGTCGCGGTCTATTAAAGGAATAATTCAAATTGACGCCGCAATAAATCCAGGTAACTCCGGCGGCTTGCTACTTGACACACAAGGCAGAATGATAGGAATAAATACGGCAATAGCAAGCCGCTCCGGCGGCAGCAACGGAGTCGGTTTTGCTATTCCGTCAAATACAGTGTCGCGAATAACGCCGCAATTGATAAAAAACGGCGCCGTTAAAAGAGGTGAAATCGGTATCGATACTGTACGCAAAATCGACCGAAGCGGAATTAAAGGACTAATGTTAATAAAATTAGTTCAAGACGGCGCCGCAGTAAAGGCTGGATTACGCGGCGCTAGCGTAATCGTCGAACGATATAGAGATGAAATTTTTGACCGTATCGTTAGAGTAGAACGCATGGATTACTCAACGGCAGATATCATCTTGTCCGTCGATGGAAACAAAATAGAACAAGTAGATGACTTCACCGCAGTTATCGACGAACATAACCCAGGAGATACCGTCGTAATCGAAGTTCTACGCAAAAATAAACGAATAAAAATACCAGTAAAATTAGAATAAATAACGCAAATAAATTCTAAAAAACACAAATTTATTGATCAAAAAATTCACTACTCAAATACTTGTGCGTATTTTTTACAAACCGCAATTTAAAGTGCGAAAAGTATAATTGTATTTTAAAATTAAAAAATGGAGATACAAAACATGCCGGCGCCGCAAAAACAATCACAAACATTTTTTGAATACGACAATGACGAAATGAATGAAATTGTAAATCGGCTAGTTCAAGTTTACGATCCAATCAGTATCTATCTTTTTGGATCGTATGCTTGGGGTATGCCAAATAAAGATAGCGATTACGATTTATGCGTGATTGTCGAAAATTGCGAACCGAACCTAAATCAACGATCTCTTAAAGGATATAAAGCGCTAATGACAATGAAAAAACGTAAACCAGTCGATATCGTCGTTTACTCCGCAAAAAAATTTAAACTTGCAGCAACACGCCCAGCAACCTTCGCTTCAACTATAAATAATAAAGGTATCCTACTTTATGATAGAACCATTCAAAGGACTACTATTCAGAGCAAATAACGATTTACAGGCGGCTATTGATCTATTTAAAATAAATCATAAATCAATGGACGTGATAATGTACCACGCCCAACAATGCGCAGAAAAAACTTTGAAAGCATTCCTCGTATTTAATCAATACAATTATCCTAAAACTCATGATTTAGGAGTATTGATCAATTTATGCGCTGAAATAGAACCGGAATTTTATAAACTAATTGAGAAGGCAACTACGTTGACGCCTAATGCTACTGTATTTCGTTATGTCGATACATTGGAAGAAGCCGATGAATTAATTGAGTATCTCTAAAAATTCATTTGTTGCAAAAAGGTAGGCGGTGTTTCGCCGAAACGCCGCAATAGAGTTTATGATACTAATAAATTTTAATAATTCACAAAGCCTAATATAGACATGTTTTA
>JAISLW010000051.1 GCA_031277105.1 Planctomycetaceae bacterium
TATTGACATGTTGTCCCTAGCGGGACAAATATATTTTTGACCTTGCTTTTCTACCAACATGTTGTCCCTAACGGGACAGAAATGAATTTTTAGAGACGCCCAGATGTTAAACCTCGCTCGTTAGCGGTTGAGTACAACCGCATGCAGGCGAGACGCCCGCGATCCTGGGATGCAGGCGTTCCGCCTGCGAATCTGAAGAAACCCAGACATACGAAATGCTCGCGATCCTTATTGGGCAACTGTTTCGATTGCGTTTGTTTGGCGAAACGATTATACTCCTCTTACTTTAAAATACGTCTTGACGTATTTTTTAATAATTTTTATACTTTGTGTGTTGTTTTTATTTTTTTGTATTTTTATGATTTTTGAATTATCGCCTCGTCAAATCAAGGATCTCAAGAATAAGTATCGCCAGATTATCGATAAGCGCCAAGCGGATCGTATTCGGGTAGTTCTTGCGCTTGCGGATGGTAATAGTGTTGCTCATGTTTCTAGGTTATTTTTGCTTGGCGAGGATACGGTTCGTCGTTATTTTTGTCTGTTCAAGGAAGGCGGTATTAACGGTTTATTGGAGAGTACATTATGAGCGGCGTCGTTCTTTTTTGACGGACGAGCAAAAGGAACTTTTAAACTGTGCACACTTTAATTTGCGTTTACCGCCGCCTGCCTAGCTATCGGACGGCAGGCTTTTACGCTTTTAAATCGCGGAAATCAAGTACGATCTGTATGCGCGTGCATCTTCGCGAGGTTCATTATCTTGACGGCAAGCCTGTTATTGTTTATGTTCTTGATAAGTTTGGCGTAAAATATTCAATATCTGGCATGATGAAATTGACGCATTAGGTTTTGAGTATAAAAAAACACAAGACATCACTTCGCACACTACTCGCCGAAAATTTCCACATACAAAAAATTAAAAAAAAAACGCATTTTAAAGTGAGAAAAGTATATACATATACTCGTCACACTTGAGAATGCGTTTTTTGTTTTCGATGTGATTGTAAAATATGCTTGTTTTTTAAGGACAAACATGTTTCGTCTATTTGCAAAAAAACGCAATTTCAAGTGTAAAAAGTATACAAATTAATGTGGATATTTAACCATGTAAATTTTAAAAACTTTGTTTTTTCAAAAAACTCATTCCTTGAAAATAATGATTTACGAATAATTTTGAGTAAAAAATTAAGTTTTTAGAAATTTCCTGCTGATTATGAGAGATCGAATTTAAAATATTAAAAACAAAAAATCTTAATTGCTGAACTAAATCAATATTACTGTAGACTAATTTATTAACGTTAGTAGATATTTGAAAACACATGTAGCATACGCGAGAGACTCTTTAACAATCATTTCAATTATACAAGTTTATTAGGAGAAAGCATAGTGAAAATATTTTTTGTATTTGTATCACATATTGCAAATTTTTTAGAAGCAGTTAGAAACTCAACCAACAACTATTTTAAATCAATTGATCCTGTATCTGCAAAAAGATTTTCATTTTGTATAATATGTAAATATTTTTTCATGATGTATGTTGCTTGTGTAGTGGTTTCTATGTTATTTTTTTTTGCTATAATTTTTTTACAAGTAGCAACGTCATGGGTAACCATTATTAATAATATCGATGTCATTAAACTTATTATAGTTAGATCTTTTTACATGTCATTTTATATAGAATTGCCTCTTATTGTATTTATATGTACTATACAAGAGGTTATTCGGATATGTGAAAATAAGAAAACGTAATTACTTGCAAAAAGATAATAAGAAATATACTCCCCACACTTTAAAATTTGGTTTTGTTTTTTGATTCAATTACGAAAATAAATGGATTGTTTTTTTGTACCAAAAATGAAGTTTAATAAGGTATATTTTTGTAACGATAATTATTTATTTCGAAGAATCAAAAACTGACATAACAACCTATCATAAATATCAAAGTCTGTGGAATATCTACTAAGTATTAAAAGTAAAATTATATAATTTTTTGAACATGTCATTTTATGAATTACAACTAGATCGAAAAATGATAAAAACGCATTGGCGATTGTCAAAGCGGCGGGAATATAGTCTGTATATTAATAACATTTTTAAAACAAATTCCCAAATCTCTGGTTTTGCAAAATCGCCTTATTATTATCCTAATTGGGTTCCTGACGTCGGAACGAAAAGTACGTTGTCTGTGCCGCAAACGTTATTGTACGCTTGGGGCGATGGGACGTATTATATGATGGATGATTACGGCGATGGAATGAACGATTATTCGCCCGCATCAGGTAGCGGATTTTTAACGTTGACATTACGAAACGGTGTTGATCTTGTGATTGATGCAACAACCGGTAAACTTTGCGAAGCCGTCGATTTGAACGGTAACAAACTCACTTTTTCAGATCACGGAATAACGCATTCAAGCGGCAAGGGAGTTGTGTTTGAACGCGATTATCAAGATCGTATTACGGCGATCACCGGACCCGATGGCAGACGAGTTGAGTATATTTACGACAACAAAGGCGATTTAATCGCCGTAAAAGATCAAACCGGCGCGACTGTCAGTTTTACGTATTTAACCGATCCTAAAGCGCCCGAACATTATCTTGACCAAGTATACTATTCACACTTTAAAATGTGTTTTTTAATTTGATTTTTTTGTAACGCTAATTTTAATTATTTTTCGCCCTGATAAGAACAATGCGTACAGCCCGCCGCAACACGGTGGGGTCGTGATTATCAAATAACGAGCGTCCTGAAAGGACAATAGAATGACGGATCTAATTGTTTGTAAATTTAATCAAATGATCTTTCAAATGATCTTTATTTATAACGAGAAATAACTTTATTTTCCATTGCTCTTTCAGAGCGTGTTATTGATGGTAAATTCGTACCCGCCGTGTTGCGGCGGGCTGTTAAGCGTTGCCCCAAAAGAGGCGAAATACAACGTAATTTATTGATCAAAAAATTCGCTACTCAATGTGCGTATTTTTTAAAAACCACAAATTAAAGTGCGAGTAATATAGACGTTCTATTTTAAATTAGCGATGAAATTTTTGATGCTTTCGTTTACTTGTTTTGGGTGTGTTAGGGCGAGTAGATGTCCGCCGTCTTTAATTATTACGTCTGGGTTTGTCAATTTGATCGGCAACAATATATCGCGTTTACCGTGAATATGAATTGACGGCATGTTCAAATTATCGTTACATAAATTGTCCTGTTCTCTTTTTCGGTACGCCCAATCGAACATCATTCTTGACAATTCGGCAAATTTTCGCGACGGCATTGATAAAAATTGTTTGAACGGCTCTGGCATTACAAAAAATTTAGCAATACCGCACAAAAAAAGAATCGCCCGCAAAATATAACCCAAAAAAGAAATCCGCCACGTGCGAAGTTGAACGCTATTACGCATTATTAACCAATCGAAATAATATCTTTTTGGAAATTGCGACGGCTTCTGAATTGAACATAATAAAATATAACCGCCCGCGCCAAGACTACGCGCAATATACGGCGCAATCATACCGCCAAGCGAAAGCCCGCAAATAATCACGTTGTTAGTCTCCGTTCCTTCCGGTAATTTTGACCGTATCATCGCCGCCATCCGAACCGCATAGTCTTCAAGCGCCTCGCCGGAAATAGGATCAATCCAATCTACCGCAACACTGCCCAAAAAATATTCCGTCTGATACTTAAATAAACGATGATCGGCGCCAAGACCTGGAACAAATACAATTATCTTTCCACGTAAATCGCAAGTATCATTATTCTGATTCAAATCATTTGGATTCATTTTTTTCTCCTTTTAGGTAAAAAAAGTCAATCGGGCGTCTCTAAAAATTCATTTGTCCAGGTAGGCGGCTAAAAAAATTAAACACTGGTACCGAAACGCCGCAGTAGAGTTTATGTCGCTAATAAACGTTAATATTGCACAATGTCTAAAGTAAATTTATTTTATATGTTATGAATTATTAAAAGTTAATAATTATTTCACACGTATTGCGATGTTTCGGCGAAACATCGCCTACCTTTTTGCAAAAAAATGAATTTTTAGAGATACTCGATAATTTGGAGGAACAAAAGGGACATTAGGGACAAGACAAGAAAAATAATTTTCGTTACAAAAAAACATCCGTCAAATTCCAAAATTCCGAATTTTAAAAAAACTCCTCTTTACTAATAACGTCTTGATGCGAATCCTTTTGCTACTGGAATTGGTTTGAATGGTTCATATTGTCTGATAACGGAAACGAGGTCGTCGTACATTCGCATTGAGCGTGTTGCCAAAATATGATCGCCGCGTTTATTGTAAATATACGATGCGAATTGATACATAACCAGCGCATATTCCGGTTTGTCGTTTTTCA
>JAISLW010000136.1 GCA_031277105.1 Planctomycetaceae bacterium
GTTCCGTCAGATTCGCAGGCGAAACGCCTGCACCGCAGGATCGCGGGCGTCTCGCCTGCATGCGGTTGTACTCAACCGCTAATGAGCGATTTTTTGATCTCAAGCGCCTTTTTGTTTGCCTTGCGGCAAAGTGCAGGCGGGACGCCCGCGATCCGGTGGTCTCGCCTGCTTTTCAAGATCGCAGGCATTTTGTCTGGGGTTCATTCAGATTCGCAGGCGGAACGCTTGCATCACAGGATCGCGGGCGTCTCGCCTGCATGCGGTTGTACTCAACCGCTAATGAGCGAGGTTTTGCTCACAAGCGCCTTTTTGTTTGCCTATCGGCAAAGTGCAGGCGGGACGCTCGCGATCCGGTAGATGGCTGCGTTTTAAAAAATTGTCTCTTGACACGGAATAGGAAAATTTATAAAGTTCACCAATAAATGATTTCCTATGGCTAGATATGTTGAAGAAGAAAAAGACGACGAAGAAGTTGTAATTCGTAAACGACGGCGACCTGTTAAAAAACCTGTTGTTAACGAAGACGACGACGATGCGCCCATTCGACGAAACCAAAACGATAAAACACAAGAACCCGACGACGACGATGAAGACGACGACGATAATCTATTGCCATCAACCGGATTCGTCTTTCTTGATATCGCCCTTGATTATTGGGACGATTACATTTATTGGACAAAAGATCACTTTATTGCGGGTATAATAGTTGGCGTATTAGGTTTTCTTTTGTTCTTTATTCCGGCGCTACTCTTAACACTCTACATTTACAATTACATCAACCGCCCGACATTACAAAAAGCGCTCGACGCTTACGATTTTGGCGCTTACGGCGAGGCTGGCAAGTTTGCCGAAATAGTTCTCAAATATACATCCAATAAAGACGATCAAACCCGCGCCGGCGCCCTCTTCGTCCTCGGCGCATCCGCATGCTCAATAGCAGAAATGAATAGCGGTCGCCCCTACGAGTCGCCCAAAAAAAATTATTACCTCGCCGCCGCCAAATACCTTTCCGATTGCCGCGAACTCGGCTACTACCCAGGTCGAACCGCCGAAGCCGCCTTCATGCTCGGTAAATCATTTTACCTCGCAGGCGAATTCGCCAAAGCTTGCGAACCACTAAATGCGGCGCTCGAAAATAATTCGCCCAACAAAAAAATGCTCTACTGGTACCTCGCAAACGCAAACCTACTTACCCCAACCGCAAACATCGAAAACGCCAATAAATATATCAACCTGTTCAAAGCCGAACCCACAACAACAGACGAAGAAATATTCGAAGCCGACCTCCTCCGCTCACTAATCCAAGTCTATAACAATAAACCCGATACTGCAGAACAAATCTTAAAAACCGTCCCACAATTCGACCAATACGAAATAATGAAAACCTTCATAAAAGGTCAAATCGCCTTCCTACACGCAAACACTCTACGAAAAAAATCACTAATCCCCGAAACAAAAAAAGAACAAATCACGCCCCCAACATACAAACCAACAGAAAATTTACTCGACAAAAACTCAAAACTCAAAAACAAAAAAAATTATAATTACACAAACACAAAAAAATCCTACCCAAAAGGCGTAATCGCAAAAACACCAGAACTAAATCATAACGATAAAAATTCAATCTACCAACGAATCATCTACCTCGCACAAATCGAACCAAATAACAACACAACACCAATAACTCCAAACTCAACGCCTTTTGACTCTACGCCATTTGACGCTATGCCGCCAAACTCTACGCCTTTTGACGCTATACCGCCAAATTCAAATTTACCCGATGCTAATTTACCCGATTCAAATTTGCCCGATTCAAATTTGCCCGATTCAAGTTCGTCTGATACGGATTCTGGCGCTGCCGTATTGTCGCCCGATGCGATAATAACATTGCCGCCGGAGAAGTCGCCAGATAAAGATTCGGAGTCTGAAACTCCGTTGTTGCCGGAATCGATGTTGCCCGACGGCGGATTTTTTCCTCCCTCTGAAATTGATCTTGACGGCAATTTGCTCACTACCGATCCTTATTCCAGCGACGCTAAAAAATATAAAGAATTAGCGCAACAAAAATACCTCGAAGCAATCGAACTATTTCACAAAGTACGAATAAACGATCTGTTCGACCTCAAATGGCTACGGACGGCAGAACTACTCGAAGGCAGATGTAACGAAGAAATCGGCAGAATTACAGAGGCTAAAAATCGCTACCGACAAATTAGCGAAATCTTTCCCACAACAGACGAAGCGGCAGCGGCTGACTTCTTTTACGCCGAAATTGAACGCGGCGACGGACATTTTGCCGAAGCGCTAGCAATCTACGATCGTGCATTTGATATTTTACGCAAAAATCCCGATTACGCCTGCCATTGGTTCACGCGCAAAGAAATCGCCAACAAAACGCGCGACATCCTCCAATGGCTAATGCGACGCCGCGATTACCGCAACGGCATAAATTTTTTGTCGCTGGTTGAAGGCATAATTTTACCGTCCGATATAGCAAAATTTAACGGCGAATTTTATGAGAATTGGGGCAAAGAATTACACAGGCAATCATTGACGGAAAAAGAACAACAACCCGTCGGAGGCGAAAGAGAAAGCGGATATATTGAAAAATTTAGACGCGCCGGCGACGCATTTAGCGAACTCGCCCGCTACCAATTCGGCGAACAAACTTACGACGCACAAATTTGGAGAAGCGCCGAAAATTACCGCTTGGGCAAACAAAATAAACGCGCCATCGAAGCCTACAAAACTTATCTGCGAGTTAATAAAAACGACCATCAAGCAGAAGCGCTACTGTATATCGGAGAAATGTACGTCAATCTTGCAATGATCGATGAAGCAATCACAAACTTGGAAGAAGCGCTGACAAAATTCCCACGAGACGCTTTGACCTCAAGAATAAGATACATCTTAAGCCACGCCTACAACGAAAAACGAAACGTTGAAAAAGCAAAACAATTGCTGATCGCAAATTTAATCGAAGGAATTTACGACCCGTCGTCAATAGTTTATAGCGACTCCGTCTATTTACTAGCAAAATTATCTTACGAACACGGCGATACGACAAACGCAATAGTTTACCTCGAAGACGCACTCAAAATACACCCCACAGCGCCACAAGCCGCCGAAGCCCATTACTTCATCGCACGCTCCTACTTCATGCGAGCCGAAGAAACCCTAAAAATGATGAAAGAAGCCGCAAATGTCAAAGAAGTAGAAGACCAAATACAAAACAACGCACAAAACGACAGAGCGCTAGCGCTAGAACATATCCAAATGGCAGAAAGATTATTAACACGACGACGCGACGAACGCGAATTGATGGAATCAGAAGCGATAATGCTGCGAAACGCTATGTTCGGCGCCGGAAAAATTATGATGACGCTTAAACAATACGAAAAAGCTATCGCCACATTCAACATGGTCGCAATAAGATACAGAGAACCCGCCTCACTAGACGCACTACTACAAATAGCGCTCGCTTACAGAGCGCTAAAAAAACCAGATGAAGCCATTTTCGCCCTAAATCGCGCAGAAATGCTATTGCAAGAATTAGAAGAATCAGGTACTATCCCAAAAAATACAAATTGGTCAGAAAAAATACAACTACAAAAAAATATAATAAATAAAAAATAAAATTCGTAATTCGGAATTAAAAAAATCTGTGTAATCTGTGGATCAAATTTTTTTGTCCACAGATTACACAGATTAAAAAGATTATTTTTAAAAAATAATTCCGAAATTCACTTAACCTTATTTCCCTTAACCCTATTTAATTTAACGGCGTCGAAATATGAATAATCGCGATGAAATATTATTGCCGAATTCATTTAGTGAATTGGTGAAGTTACAAGAAGGTATATTGATGCGTTTGGCGGCAGTTGCGGTGCGTCAATTGGAACTTGTACGAACAAGCGATATGACGGCGCTGCTACAATTACTCGGCAGAAAATATCAGCTGCTAGACGAATTCGAAGAAATCAAAAAAGCGCTAAACTTACAAGGAAACATCAACCCAGACGAAAGACAATGGCAAAACGAAAATGAAAAAATTAACGCAAAAAACTCAATTGAACATTGCGGAAAATTATTAGATGAAATTTTGAGCAACGATAAACAAAGCATCGAAGAAATCGAATTGCGACGCGACGAATTGCGAAACGAAATATGCCGCTTTGAACGCATATCACACACAAATCTAGGTTACGCCAAAGCCGCAGGAAAAAAAATATTCGTCAAACATTTTGACATAAAAGAAAAATAATAACCCATAAAATTCGAAATGCGGAATAAGGAATGAGGAGAATAGATTTTTTGTAACGAAAATTGTCCCACTCATCCCTCCTGTCCCACTTGTCCCTTAAAAAAACTAAAAAAATCGAGGCTAAAAAAATGATCCGTCCAACCGGTCAATTTCGGGCAATATTTAATGGAACTACGGTTCCTGTTCTTGAACAAGTAGTTAATTTTGACGAAGCGCGTCAGGCGTTGCTGGCGGGTAATATTGCGAATTTTGACACGCCGCTATATCAAGCCCGCGACTTAGACGTGGGAACTTTTAAACATAAATTAGCGCTCGCAATAGAACGAAAAAACAAACCGCCTGGCGCCTTCGGTCCCGATTATCCGTTGAAAAACGGACGCTCGTCGGCACAAGGCGTAGTTTGGCCAGTTGACCATCAAATCTTGTATCACGACAAAAATAACGTCGGCATGGAATTTCAAGTTACCGAAATGGCAAAAAATAACATGGAATTTAACACAGCGCTAAACATAATGCGACACCAAATGCAACTACTACAAACCGCCATCAGCGAAAGAGTATAATTTTAAAATAACAAACACAAAATTTAAATGAATTAGGTTTTTAATTCGGAATTACGGGAATACGTTTTGTTAAAAAAATTGTCCCTAATGTCCCACTTGACCCTAAAAAATAACGCCGCCTAACTTATAATATTTTTTAAAAACAAATCATGGTAAATAAAAAAATTAACGATAACGAAAGCCAAATTTTAACCGATAATAAACGTAAAATTATCAATTGGCATGAAGGTTTTGTTGAAACGTTGGAAGTAGAACTTCGCGATGTTGGTTGTAAATTTGAAGTTACTTCTAACGTCCCATCAACGTCAAGATCATTTGAAATAGATATACTAATCAAAAAAATAAAACAAACGTCAAACGACGCCGAATTAACAAGACTAGGAAAATATTTACGCAACTACACGCTCTGCGAATTTAAGTCCCAAAATGATTATATAGCCTATCACGATCTATGCCGCTTGTCT
>JAISLW010000207.1 GCA_031277105.1 Planctomycetaceae bacterium
ATATTATCAAGTTGCTTAAATTACGTTTTAGGCGCGTGCCGGAATCAATTTTACGGGCGGTACGTTTGTATAGCGATCCGATTGCTTTGGACTCTCTTTTTGAACATGCGGCAACTTGCAAATCACCGGAAGATTTTCAACGAGACCTTGCTCATATTTAATGTGAATTGGGTAAGGTTAAAATTTTTGACATTTATTGTAACGATAATTAAATTTGAAATAGCATGTACTGGTCAAATACATTAATTCCTACGATGAAGGAGACGCCGGAGGGCGCTGAGATACCTTCTCATGTATTGATGCTTCGTGCGGGGCTTGTGGCGCAAGTTATGGCTGGGGCATATACGTATTTACCTTTGGGGTTACGTTCTCTTCGCAAGGCTACGGAGATAGTTCGGGAAGAGATGAATAGGGTTGGCGCTAATGAGTTATTGATGTCGGCGATTTGTCCTATTTCGCTTTATGAGCAGACTAATCGTGTTGAGGCTTTTGGCAATGTTTTGATCAAGGCGGATTTGCAGCGCGGTAGTAAGAAGGTTCATGTTGTTTTTTGTCCGACGCATGAGGAGGAGGTTACGGATTTAGCGGCGCGGTTTATATCGAGTTATAGGCAATTGCCGGTAATTTTGTATCAAATTCAGACAAAATTTCGCAATGAGGAGCGTCCTCGTTTTGGCGTTTTGCGGACGAGTGAATTTTTGATGAAGGATGCGTATAGTTTTCATGCGTCGTTGGAATCGCTTAGTGAGACGTATGAGAAAATGTATGGGGCGTATTGTAGGATATTTAGTCGATGTGGTTTACCGTATCTTGCGGTTGAGGCGGAGTCTGGACCTATTGGCGGCGATGCGTCGCATGAGTTTATGATTTTGTCGTCTAATGGCGAGGACAAAGTGGTTCATTGTGAACATTGCGGTTATGCGGCGAATATGGAGAAGGCGGAAATCGGGTCGCAATCTTGTGATTATGCCCAAAAGAACGTTCAATTGAAGGAGATTGCGGAAATTGATACGCCGGACGTTCATACGGTCGAGCAAGTTTGTAAGTTTCTCAAGGCGAAGCCGTCGAAGTTGATTAAGACGTTGATTTATGTTGCGGATGGCAATCCTGTTGCAGTGCTTATTAGGGGCGATCACGAAGCGAATGAGTATAAAATAAAACGTCAATTGCAAGTGCAGAAGTTAGAACTAGCGGCGCCGGATATAATTGAGCGGGTTACGGGCGCGCCGGTTGGGTTTGCGGGACCGATTAGGATGATGGAGAAGATACCGGTTCATGCGGATGCGTGTGTGATGGAGATTGACAATGCGATAGTTGGCGCAAATAAGCCGGACAAGCATTTGGTAAATGTAAATTCGATGCGTGATTTTATGCCGGAGCGGATAGGTGATTTTCGCAATGCGGTTTTGGGCGATGCGTGTCCGCGCTGTAGCGCCGAGTTAGCGGTAAGGAATGCTATTGAGGTCGGTCATGTATTTAAGTTGGGGACAAAATATTCAGAGCAATTAAACGCAAAATTTCTTGACGCAAATGAATCTCAAAATACGGTTATTATGGGCTGTTATGGTATTGGCATAAAC
Source organism: Planctomycetaceae bacterium (assembly GCA_031277105.1). Taxonomy (GTDB): domain Bacteria; phylum Planctomycetota; class Planctomycetia; order Pirellulales; family Thermoguttaceae; genus WRKP01. The sequence continues at coordinate 1,581 of JAISLW010000207.1, forward strand.
AGGATAATTGCGGGAATAATTGAGAGTTCGCATGATGAAGCGGGAATTATTTGGCCGGTAAATCTTGCGCCTTTTGAAGTATTAATTTGTCCGATGAAAGTTATGGACGAAGCCGTAATGAAACTGACAAAAAATTTACATGACGGTTTGATTGCGAGTGGAGTTGATTGTATTGTTGATGATCGCGACCAGCGGGCGGGGGTTAAGTTTAAGGATGCGGATTTGATCGGGTTTCCGTTAAGGGTTGTGATTGGCGACAAGGGGCTGGCGGAAGGTAAAATTGAAATAAAATGGCGATGGGAAAAGGAAGCGACAATGACGCCGGTCGAAAATGCTGTTGAACAAATTACCGCTATGATTAAAGAAGAACGAAGCGCCGGAAACAGATTTGCGAATATAAATCAAAAAAATAGGCGTCTCTAAAAATTCATTTGTCAAGCATTACGTTTTACATCAACAATAAATTTTATTACTGCACAACGTATAAAATAAGTCTATCTTATATGTTATGAATTATTAAATTTTAATAATTGGGTATCTCTGAAAATTCATTATTTTGTAAAAAGGTAGGCGGCATTTCGCCGAAACGCCGCAATAGAGTTTATGATACTAATAAATTTTAATAATTCACAAAGCCTAAAATAAGTCTATTTTAAACGTGCGAAGTATTAAAATTTATTGATGGTATAAACCGTGATGTTGCCCAAAATTAAACGTAGTGGCGAAACGTCGCCTACCAGAACAAATGAATTTTTAGAGATACCCAATTGTTTTATGCGTATTGCAGACCAAAAAATTAAATGTAGCGATGAAACACCGTTTACCTTTTTACAAAAAATAAGTTTTTAGAGTCCCCCTTTTGATCTATGATATTTTTGTAACGGCAGGATCGTATTCGTTCCGAATGCTTGCGGTCGAAACGAATGCAACTCTTTATCGTAAAAAACTTTTTTGGAGGAAAATTATGAAAAGAACTCTTTTAAATTGTTCGCAATTTCAATTACGATTACGATTACAGTCGTCTGCAAACTTATCGGATGGCAGATTTTTAAGTTTGTACAGAGTTGAAATTTTTAGTAATGTTTTTGTGTTTGTGTTGATGTTTTTTTTATTTTCGTTTGCGGCGCTATTTGCACAAGAAACTCAACCGGAAAAGAAAACAATACCTAAACAACACAACGAAGCAACCCAAAAACTTTTGTCCAACACCAATTTATCCGCAGCACAACTAAAAGACTTAATCAAAAACGGCGCAGACGTAAAAGCAACCAACGACGCAGGACAAACTGCATTGCACATATTCGCTAACACGCGTAATTATGACGCTGTTAAATATCTTGCCGATCAAGGCGCAGACGTAAACGCAAAAGATAATAACGGCGAAACGCCCTTACACGTCGCATCAACAGCCAACTTTAACACAACAAATATAATAAAATATTTGCTCGACAAAAAAGCCGACATCAACGCAAAAAATAACGACAATCAAACGCCGCTTATAAAAGTCTTACAAAAAAAATATGACCGGAAAGAAACTACTACTCTAGTAAAATTATTTATTAAAAACGGCGCCAAAACCGGTATTAAAGATAAAAATAATTTAACCGTGTTTAATATGCTTGTGAGAAGAAATATAGAAATTGACCCGAATTTTCTAAAAATACTTATTGAACAAGGCAATGATATTAACTGGTCAGGCGATCAATATTCACCGGTTGCTTGCTGGGCGGCAAAAAACGGCGCTGATTTGAAAACGCTTGAATATCTAAAGAAAACTAAGGCTGATTTTAATAAATCGAATCTATATGGCGAAACGCCGTTCTATCTGTTTTTGACAAGATCAATTCCAGCTGTTAAAGGCGAGATTAGTTTAGAGCATGTCAAACTTTTAATTGAAGGCGGCGCAGATATAAACGTTCCATCCGAGCCGTTATTACAAACGCCGCTTCTTACCGTATTGAGTCAAGACAAACCTAAATTGGAGACAGTGAGATACCTTGTCGAAAAGGGCGCTGATATTCACATAAAAGATAAACGGGACACAGGCGTTTTACATGCGGCAATTTTACGGAAGGATATTAAACTTGCAGAAAAAGAAAACTATGAACGGGAAGTTCTTGATATTATTAAATATCTTGTCGAAAAAGGCGCAGACATAAATTCACCAGACAAAATAGAAGGCGCTAGACCAATTCATTTAGCCGCAATTATGGGATCATATAAACTCGTAAAATATTTTGAAGATCAAAAAATACCGTTAAATATTAAATCAATCAAAAGCGGCGAGACGCCATTACATTATGCGGTGAAAGGTCTTGCCAAAATTGACCTAGTAAAATATCTAGTTGAAAACGGATGTTCTATAAATGAAAAAAATAATTACAAATTAACGCCGCTTATTTTGGCGACAAGAAATACTTATGCTGATATTGATGTTATAAAGTACCTCTGCGATGACAAAAACTTAGAAATTAATATCGGAGACCAGTTAGGATCAACGCCGCTCATATTAGCATGTCATTGTAGCAAGAATCCTGCTATTATAAAACATCTTATTGAATGTGGAGCAGATGTTAAAGCGGTCAGTACAAAGGGTAAAGGGGGTATTAGTTCGTTACATGCTTTAATGTATAACGGGGGATATTCTCAAAATTATGTTCTCCAAAAAAATATTCCGCAAATGAAAATAGATGCAAAAGAAATGTGTGATTTGATAACGCTTTTGGTTGATAAAGGTGCGGATATAAATTGTAAAAATGATAGAGGCGCAACTCCGCTTCTTGATGCGATGTCATTTCATGCTGTTGATACGTCTGTATTAGCGTTTTTAGTTCAAAAAGGCGCCGATGTTAATGTAAGAGATTCTAACGGTCGATCTTGCGGACTTATTTTTATAAGAAGCTCTCGCAAGGAAGCCGAAGCAAAAGAACTTATGAAGATACTCAAAATAGACGTTAATAATCCGCATTATAAAACGTTAATGCACGAAGCCCTCAAAGAGGGCGCAAGACTTAATGTGCTAAATCTTCATAAATACGGCGGATTTCCAATAAATACGCGTGACCAATTCGGTTCAACGCTGCTACACGTCGCTGTTACAAAAAATGACAATAAAATAATTGACGAATTGCTGGTACGAAATCTAATACGAGCGGGTGCAGACGTAAACGTTAAAGATAATAACGGCGCAACGCCGTTACACGACGCAGCTGAACGCGGTCGTCCAGAGATGTTGACAATTTTGTTAGAAGCGGGCGCAGACGTAAACGCTAAAGATATTCACGGCATGACGCCGCTTGATATAGTTG
>JAISLW010000239.1 GCA_031277105.1 Planctomycetaceae bacterium
AAATTCATTTGACCATGTAGGCGGCGTTTCGCCCAGTGTTTAATTTTGGACAGCATTACGGTTTACGACATCAATAAACTTTAATATTTCACACATCTAAAATAGGCATATTTTAGGCTTTATGAATTATTAAAATTTATTGGCAGCATAAACTCCATTGCGTCCCAAAAAATAAACACAGCGGCGAAACACCGCCTACCTTTTTACAAAAAAATGAATTTTTAGAGATACCCTTTGTAGAATTTCCCATCAATGAATTTCAAGTACGATACGTATAAACCTGACTTTTTGAGACGTTCGAATGTTAAAATTTATTCCGCAACCTAAAATTAAACGTATAGTTTCTCTTCTTCTTGACGGCGGCGCTAGCGATTGTATTTTGGTTGGCGGTTTTGTGCGTGATCTTTTTTTGGGGTTGCCGTCGAAGGATGTTGATATTGAGGTTTATGGTTTAACTTATGAGCGGATACTTCAAATTCTTGGTCGTCATTTTTCTGTAAATTTTGTTGGTCAGAGTTTTGGCACGGTTAAGATTGGCGGCGGTATTGACATAAGTATTCCGCGTGTAGAGTTGAAGTCTGGCGCCGGTCATAAGGGATTTGAGGTTTTATTTGATCCGTATCTTGATTTATATTCGGCGTTTTCGCGGCGTGATTTTACGATCAATGCGATAGGAATACGGATAGATAATTCGATTTACGATCCTTTTGACGGCAGGGGCGATATTGTGCGTAAAATATTGCGGGCGCCGACGGCGGCGTTTTGTGAAGACCCGTTGCGCGTTTTAAGAGGAATGCAATTTGCCGCAAGGTTCGGATTCAAAATGGAACCGCAAACAGTAGAACTTTGCATGCGGGTTTTTAACGAATTTAATTCGCTCTCTACCGAAAGGGTTTGGTGCGAATGGTCAAAATGGGCGGCGAAAGGTATTGAGCCGTCGCGCGGATTATTTTTGTTACAAGAAACTGGATGGATAAAACATTTCCCCGAAATCGACAACCTAATTATCGTAACAAAAAATCAATCACAAAACCGAAACTATAATAATAAAATTGAACCAAATAAAATTGAACAAAACGAAATTGATCCAAATGAGAACGCAGAAAAAAATGTCGTTGAGAATACAGACGAAAATCCGTTTGTGAATACGGCGAGAGTTTGCGATTGTGCGGTTAAAGTTGCGGACGAATTTAATTTTGCGGAAGAAGATCGTTTGACATTAATTTTTGCGGCGTTGTGTTATAATCTTGACAAGTCCTGTAATATTGCGGACAACAATGATGAATTATCGTATCAAGAATTATCAAATTCTGTTTCAAATCTAAATGCGAGTCCAAATTTAAATTCAGATTTAAATTTAAATTCAAAATTACGATTGAAGACGATATCGAATTTACGGTTATTGAAGTTGTCATCGTCGTCTGCGTGTGAATTTGTGCGAAAATTTTTGGGTCGTATTAATCCGCCGATGCGTATTGTTGATTGTGTTTTATCGATAGTTGGCGAGGTATTGACGCGTGAATTTGTTTTGGGCGGTTGTGAAGTTAGCGATGTGGAGTTGCGTCGGCTTTCGGCGCGTCTTGAGCCGTCGAATATTCGTATTTGGCTGGCGTTGTGTAGGGCGTTAATTGAAGCGGGAGGCGGCAACGATAAAATATTACGGCAAGTTGACGAATGCGAATTGAGAGCGAAAAAATTAAATATTATCGACGCCAAACCGAAGCCAATTTTACAAGGACGAAATTTAATAAAATGCGGAGTAAACGCCGGACGTGAAATGGGAATTATCCTTGAAAACGCCTACGAAGCCCAATTAGACGGCGATATAAATAATATTGACGAAGCGATGATTTGGTATAGTAAAAATTATGTAACCGTTCACGAAAATTTAAACGATTGATTTTAAGAAGTAGGGATGTAGGGATAGAGTGTAAGGTGTAGAGTATCTAAAATTGAGAAAAAATTTTTTGTTATAAAAAAATTGTCCCTCATGTCCCACTTGTCTCTCCTGTCCCTTTTATATTTAGGATAAAAAAAATTAACCATAAGGGAGTTTCTAAAAACTCATTTGTCCAGGTAGGCGGCTTAAGAAATTAAACACAGTGCCGAAACGCCGCATTACGGTTTTTGTTATTGGTAATTTTATTACTTCACAACGTATAAAATATATCTATTTTACACGTTATAAATTATTAAAATTTAATAATTGTTTTACACGTATTGCGGCCCAAAAAATAAACACAGCGGCGAAACACCGCCTACCTTTTTGCAAAAAAATTAGTTATTAGAAGTTCCCATAATATTGAGTTGAGTTGATATGCGTTACGATAAAGTTTGTGTTGAGTCTATTTCATATACGTTGCCGGAGGAGGTTGTAACGACGGCGGAGATTGAGTCTCGTCTTTTTCCGCTTTATAGTCGTTTGCGGTTGCCGGAGGGTCGTCTTGGTCTTCTTACGGGTATTAGCGAGCGTCGTATTTGGCGGGCGGGTACGACGCCTGGTCAACAGAGTGTGGTTACGGTGCGAAAGTTATTGGAGTCTAGTGGGATTGATCCTTTGTTTGTGGGGGTATTGATTCATGGTTCGGTTTGTCGTGATTATCTTGAGCCGGCGACGGCGTGTGGCGTGCATAATCAACTTGGTTTATCGGAGGCTTGTTTAGTTTACGACGTATCGAATGCTTGTCTTGGTTTATTGAGCGGAGTGATTCAGATTGCGAACATGATAGAGTTAGGTCAAGTGCGGGCGGGTATTGTTGTAGGCACGGAGAGTTCGCGGTCTTTGATGGAGGCGACGATTCAATATTTGAATACGGATCAGACGATTACGCGTAAAAGCGTTAAACCGGCGTTTGCGTCTCTTACGATAGGTTCGGGCAGCGCGGCAATATTGTTAGTGAGTGAAGATATTTCGCGGACTGGCAACAAGTTAGTGGGCGGCGCAATTCGGACGCGGACAAAATTTTGCGATTTATGCCGTAGCAATACGGATCAAACCGGCGGCGATGCAATGAATCCGTTGATGGATACGGATTCGGAGGCGTTATTGCGGGAGGGTGTGGCGGTTGCGGCTGATGTGTTTGATGATTTTTTGGGCGAGGTGAATTGGTCGGTTGAAGATATTGATCGTATATTTTGTCATCAAGTTGGCAAGGCGCATCAGCAGGCGCTTTTTGAAAAATTAAATCTGCCGGAAGAATTAAATTTTTCAACTCTAGAATTTTTAGGCAACACCGGAAGCGTCGCATTACCTATAACGGCGGGAATCGGTTTAGAACGAGGCATTGTAAAAGCGGGTTCAAAAATCGCAATGTTAGGAATCGGTTCGGGCATCAATGTAATCATGTTAGGAATGTCGTACAATCAAATGGATATATCTAAAAATTCATTGTAGCAAAATTCTAAAAAGTTATTTTTAAAAATTCTGAAAATTTTTACAGACTGGTATTGTGTTATTTTGCAGAATGATTTATACTACCGCTCTTGCGTTACAAAATTTTGAATCAAAAGAAATCAAATTTTGTTGTCCACAGATTAGAAAGATTATTTTTAAAAATCTTTTTAATCTGTGGATCAAATTTTTTTGCTATTGAATTTTTGTAACGAAAAATGTGTTTGGTTTAATTGCGGCGAATTTAATTTTTTAACTTACGCAAAAAAGTTTTTTGCGAAATTAGATTTTGTTGCGATTATACTGTTCGTACTTGAAAATCATTGATTTGAAAGCGTCAAAGCCTGCCGTCCGAAAACTAGGCAGGCGAATGTAAACGCAAAATAAAGTGTGAACAGTTTAAAATTGTTGTTTATTGCGTGTTAATTTTCTTGCTGTCAATGGAAAATTTTTGTTGCGCGATAAATTTTACTAAAATTTACTTAACCTTTTAATTGAA
>JAISLW010000360.1 GCA_031277105.1 Planctomycetaceae bacterium
TAGGGGATAGGGGATAGGGGATAGGGGATAGGGGATAGGGGGGTAGGGGATAGGGGATAGGGGATAGTTTTTTAATTAGGACGCGTTATTAAATATCACTTTTATATTTTGAATCGAAAATTGAGTTTTAAACTGTTCGCACTTGAGTTTGCGTTTACCTTCGCCTGCCTAGCTTTCGGACGGCAGGCTTTGACGCTTTTAAATCAATGAATTTCAAGGACGATCTGCATAAGACCATTTTTTGTTACAAAATAATATACGCTATTACGGCAATGAGCGTTAATATTGCAACAATATTTGTTTTTGATTTCCATTTAAGCATCGCAAACATTCCTGCAACAAAAATCAATGTTACGCCTACGTCGCCCCATTGATGCAACGGATAAACAAATCCGCGATCCGAAAACGGTATCAATAACTTCAACTCCCAATCCGGCAACCCAACGCCGCCCGACGAAACTACATCCGCAACAAGATGAGATAATAACGAAATAATCGCAAAAAATACCCAAACAAATAATCCCATAAACGAAAATTTATCGCGAACAGAAAAATTTATACCCAAACTCGAAACCTTGAATAACCGCGACAAAAAAAATACAACCCGCATTACCAAATCATAAAAATAATCAACACAACCAATAAATAAACCAAACAAAACACAAAACAATAAATTATGACCCCAAACACGATGCGATTCGCCAAAAAGCTCCAAACTATAAATTATCGTCAACGCATCCCAATCCGGCACAATCGCACAAATACCCGCAAACGCCGCCAACTGCCAACCATAACGACGCTCCAATCCCGTCGCCATCACAATATTAACGCCAAGAAACGCATGTTCTATCGTCGTCATAATATTAAATTGTTCGTAATTGAATTTGAAGTTTTAAAAAATACAATAAACGTTCACGGAAATTCGTTTAGCAAATTGCAGTATCATGATTTTATGGTACATTGGAAACAAAAGAGACAAAATATTGGTAAAAAAACAATACGAAATAAAATCGTTTGTCCCGTTAGAGACAAATTTTTGGTAAAAAGGAATCCAACGCCTGACGGCTATCGCCCTTACAGAACTAACATTTTTTACATTTTGTCGTAGGGCGTTGCCCTACGCTAATGCTATTGCCCCGATGAAGCGAAATACAATTTAAAGTACGAAAAGTATAGTTTAACATTTAACCAAAAATTTTCTACAATTTACTTAACTGAATAAAATAAAATAAAATTTAATTTAATGACTAACAAAAAAAATAAGTCCGAAGGAATTGATCGTCAATTTCTTGGTTGGGAACGTCCGCTGTTATTGCGTGCGGTGAAATATTTGATCGATGAATATATTATTGACGGCAATCGACGATTCGATTTGTCTTCTGTTGTTTTGGCGTTTCCGGTACATCGGGCGATTCCGCGATTTGAAGAGATATTGGTCGAAGAAGTCAACAAACTTATCAAAGACGACTCAATTGAGCCTGATTGGTATCCGCCCGAACTTATCACACTCGGTTCATTGCCTGAAAAATTTTACGAACAAAATTACCCAATCGCAAACGACGAGACGCAATACTTCGCCTGGCAAAAAGCCATCCTAAATTTACAAAACGCAACCCCCGAAACATTACAACAACTTCTCCCCTTCAACCTCAATCCAGACGATCTCGAAAACGGAATCGCATTGGGGAAAATATTAGCCGCCTTACATTATGAACTTGTTTCGGAAAATATTGACTTCGACAAAATAGCGGCAAAATGCAAAACGCTCGACTTGCCCCAAGAATCCAAGCGTTGGCAAACGCTCAATAATCTAAAAAACGAATATCATAACATCCTCGATCAACTTGGCATTTGGGACTTGCAAAGCGCTCGTTTATTCGCGGTCAATAATCAAAACGCCGCCGAATACGATAGAATTTATGCGTCGTTTAGAAATCAAAATAAGCGTTTTTTTCTTGTCGGTTTAGTTGACATGAACGTTTTGCAAAGGGCGTTGTTGCGGAAATTTTCTGATTTTGTAACGGCGTTAATTTTTGCGCCGGAGTCGAAGCGTGAATTTTTCGATGATTGCGGTTGTATTGTGCCGGACAAATGGGTTAATGAAACTGTTGATATTGACGATACGCAAATAGAGATAGTTGAGCGTTCTGATTTTGAGGCGGAGGCGGCGTTGCGTATCCTTAATAGCGCCCGCAATTCTAATTCGCCGGACGGTAAATTCGCCGCAGGCGAGATTTCTATCGTCGCGGCGAATAATGAAACGATTCCGTTTTTTAAGCGGCGTTTTAAGGAAGCGAATATAAAATTATCTTACTTCAAAGATAAAGAATTACGGCATACGCCGGTTTATCGTTTTCTTGATTTGTTGTCGCGTTTTATTAGGTCGCATAATTTTTCTGATTTTGCCGAATTGGTGCGACATCCAGATATGTCTGATTTTTTGAAACGAAAATTCGCAGGCGATACAAGTCATTACAAATTGTTATCTGCTCTTGACGAGTATTGCGTCAAATTTATTCCTGATAAAATCGCCGGCGATTGGAAGTCGTTTTGCAACGACGCTAATCGAAAAAATCAAAATGAACTCGACGGCGTAATTCAAAAAGCATGGAATATTATTTGCGAATTGGTTGGACTTGATTTTGCCGACCCGAAAAATATTGACCGCCGCCGCGAAGAACCCGAATTTTGGCTAGAAAAAATTAACGCTATACTTGCCGAATTTTATCAACAAGATAACAACCGCCCAATGACAAAACAAGCAAAAGAAATATTGAAAGAATCGCTGGAATACGTCGCCGCAATAAACGACAAAATAAATAAAATCCCAAAAGAATTATTGCCGCCAATGACTATTTTTGAAACGATAAATTTTCAATTAGCGGCGCTTAAATCCGAGATTATTTCGGCGTCTTATTATGACGTTGATTCGATAGATTTGATTGGTTGGCTTGAGGCGGCGATGGATGATGCGGAGTTGTTAATTATTTCTGGTTTGAACGACGGCTTTATTCCGTCTTTTGTGATAGCCGATCCATTTTTGCCGGACAAGATACGCGTCGAATTGAATATCCTTGACAACAAGCGGCGTTATGCGCGCGATCTATACGCATTTATCGTTACAATAAATACGCGGCAAAAAGACAAAGACAAAGATAAAGACAAATTCAAAAGCAACGTTTATGCGATTAGTTCGCGTAGTTCGCTTGTCGGCGATCCGTTGATTCCGGGCAGGTTGTTTTTTGCGACGGATGATAAGAAAGCGGACGGGCGGTTGAAACTTGCGAATCGGGTTAAGCGATTTTTTGGCGATATGCCGAAGCGGTCGAAGTTAATTTTGGCGGGGTCGCTTGAGGGCAAGTTGGCGGACGATTTCATGTTTACCGAGCCGAAGTTGCCGCCGCTGGAAAGAGTGCAAAAAATGCGAGTTACAGAATTTGCAGATTACGTGCGGTGTCCGTATCGTTATTATCTTAAACAGCGATTAAATTTATTTCCGGTTGATGATTCGGCGGACGAACTTAGTCCGAGCGGATTTGGCAACTTGGTTCATACGGTGTTGTGTGAATTTGGTAATGATGAGTCGATTCGGGATGCGGATAATTCGGAGTCAATAAAATCTTGGATAAAAAATAAATTATATGAAATTGCCAATCTGAATTTTGGCGAGCGTCCGCGCGTTGCGGTAACAATACAAATTGAGCGGGCGGCTGTTCGACTAGAAGCGTTTGCAAAATGGCAAGCGGAACGTCGAAAAAATGGAAACAAAATTTTAAAAGTCGAATTTAAGTTAGATGAAATCGAATGCAAAAACAAAAATTTCCTCGATGTAGACGGCGAAAAAATGTTTTTGACTGGACGAATTGACAGAATCGACTATAACGAAAAAAACAACGAATACACAATTATCGATTATAAAACCGCAAATAATAGCAAATCGCCCGAAGAAGTTCATAAAAAAAGAAACAATAATAATTGGTTAGATTTTCAATTGCCGCTATATTATTACATCTTGAAAAAAACAGACCAATTTAGCGCAACAATAAATCTCGCATACGTAAATTTGCCAAAAAGCGCAGACGTAGAATTAAAAAAAGCAAAATGGAATGAAGACGAATTAAACGAAGCAATCGAACAAGCAAGAGAAATTGTACGTAATATTTGGGCAAACAATTTCAAACTAACTTACCCGCCGCCAATTTATAGCGAAGATTACGCCCCAATATGCCTCGACAATATCCCAAAATAATTTTTGTATGCCACAATATCTGTTGTTGACTTGTTATTGTGTTGTGATTATACTTTGTCGCTTGTTTTCGGCGGCTGGTTTTTTTATGCTGCGTTTTACAGATTATTGTAACGATTCGTAATTTGTAATTTGTCGGCGCCGCCGAAATTTTAAACTGTTCGTACTTGAATTGGCGTTTACCGTCGCCTGCCTAGATTTCGAGCGGCAGGCTTTGACGCTTTTAAATCGCAAAATTTCAAGTACGAGTAGTATTAAGTGTGAACAGTTTAATGTGAATGTTTAACCCAAAAAGGAGGTACAAATGACGGCACAAAAAGAAAACCATGATAATCCCGGAATTTTTGTTCGGGTTTTCTCGCCTGAGAACTATGAAGTATTTTGGACTGACGGGCATGGTATTATTGCAATGGCGACTAACGAAGAAACGTTGACGGGAGATTCGATCAATTGTTATCTTGAAAGATGCCAAGTTGACAATTTCTCGCGTGACATGTATTCGCCTTTGGGAGAGTTTGAAGGCATTATAAATTTGAGACAAATTACTCTAAACGAATCTGTTCACTATTTAGGACGAAACGCTAAAATCTGCGCGTTTCTACGACCTAAAGTACAAGCGTTGAGATTCGTTCACGGATTAGAAAAACAAAATAGTATAATAGAACTAGAAGTCGCCGCCGCTATAAGAGGACTACTCGAAAAATTCGACGAACATCCAGAAGATAATTACACAAAATCAGGGTTATTTAGACTAATGGAAAATCAATTACTAAATATCACAACAAAATAAAATTGTAACCGTCGCGGAAACTCGTTTGGCAAAATAAGGAACGCAACCGCCCCGCCTGCGAGTCTGAAGGAACACAGGCGAGACGCCCGCGATCCTAAAATGCAGGCGAGACCAACGGA
>JAISLW010000446.1 GCA_031277105.1 Planctomycetaceae bacterium
TAACGGGACGCTAAAAATTCGCGTATAACTTTTTTCTACCAACATGTTGTCCCTAACGGGACAAATATTTATTGTTACGAAAATTGTCCAGATACGCCCTACTCACTATCCCCTAAAATGTAGCGTTTAACTTTCAGTGAACGGTTACAAAAAATTATTCTCTGTGAACTCTGTGTTCTCAGTGGTTAATAAATAAAAAGCTGGTTATTAGAAATTGACAAAAGATTTTAGGCGACTTGGTGTATCGGGACAATTTTCGTTACAATAAATCTATCCATTACCTCTTATTCTTTAAAACCTATCGTTTAAATTTTCGTTTTCTAAATTTTTCCACAATGGATTTTGCGGTTCTAATTTTATTAGTTTTTCAATTATTTTTTTTGCTTTTTGTTTTTCGTTTTTTTGTAGATGTAAGACGAGCAAGGCGTATAAGAATGTAGTATTTTTTGGTTCTGCAATTATTATTTTTTCTAATTCGTTTTCGGCTTCTTGGTATCGTTTCATATTTATTAGCAATAAACTCAAATTATATCCGGCTCTGTTTTTTATGGATTTTTGCGTTGCGGATTCGATAATAATTTGTGTTGACGGATTTGTTGTTGCTGTTGTTGTTGCCGTTGTTTTTTCAAAATTTTCTGTTGCTTTTTTTAACATTTTTATTGCGTCGTCGAATTTACCTAACTCCGCTAACAATAATCCTAGCGAGTACGCCGTATTGCCGTCATTCGGTTCAATTCTTAACGCTTCTCGTAATTCGTTTTCTGCCGCCTTGCCGTCTCCGCGCTCGTTGTATAACATTGCAAGATTGATCCGCGACGGAAAAAAATCTTTGTCTAAATCTATCGATTGCTTATACAATTCAAACGTTTTTTCCGTCAACATGCAAATCATAGCGGTTGTTTTCTTTTGCGTATCTATAAATCTTGCGTTGTTTGGCGGTAATCCTTGCGCCGTTTTTTGGAACCATCGATTTACCGCTTCAATTTTTGGCGATACGAGATTATATTCGAAAGCGGCTAAATTCAGATATGCCGCCGGTTGATCTGAATTGACGTATTGCGAATTGATATATTCTTGTTTAACATTTTCAAAAATAGTTTTAACATTATCGTTACGAAAATTATTCGCTTGCCCCGCCAACACTCTCGCCGCTTCAACCCTAACCGCTAGCGCCGGATCACTCAACAACGGCGCCAAATACTTAACCCGCAAATCGCCGCTAAAAAATTCAAACGTACTCGTCGCCGCTAATCGCACCCAAACGTCGTCGTCCGATAAAGACGATACGCAAACGCCCAAAATCTCATCAGCCAAACCGCCGTTTACATCGTCGCTAGTTTTACCGTCAATATCTTTGCCAACATCTTTGCTAATATTTTTGCCAACATTTTTGCCAACATTATCGCTAACATTACCAACGTCGCCGCCGGATAAAATACGTCCTAAAATTACGATTGCGCTTGCGCGAATTGCCGGACGGTATTCTTTGTTATTTTTGTTTTGAATTATTTTGATCAAATTTGGTATTGCCGTTAAATCATTTCGTTTACCTGCAAGAATTGCTAGCGCGTAATGTTCCGCGACGGGCGTGAAATCGCTATAACCGACGGCAGATTTACGTTTGTCCGCATACCATCGTTCAACGTTTTCGTTTGCCCATTCAAGCGTTTCGCCTTTCTTTCGGTCGTGATGGCAAAGCGTGCAGGCATTGGGGACGCCTGTCGCAGCCGTCAGCGCCGGATTGGGTTTACGGATGCTGTGGTCGCGGCGCGGGTCAACAACCATAAAAGTCGATTGCGGAAAATGACACTCGACGCATTGCGTACCTGGTTTTTGCGAATTAGGATGGAAGTGATGTTTGACGGTGTTGTAAATTGACGGCGAATGGCATTGAGTGCAAAGTCTATTGCCTTGAAATTTCAATTCGAGCGAATGCGGTTCGTGGCAATTCACGCATCCGACGCCTTTGGAGTGCATTTTTGACTGGATAAACGAGCCGTACTCAAACGCTTCTTCCAGCAATTGCCCGTCTGCGTAATATACATTCGCATCAATTAACTCCGGCACGAACCAATCCGCAACTTTACGCTCCGGCGGTTTAGGTTTATCTTGCAAAAGGCGGCGCCGCGCATGACAAAACGCACAATTTTTAACCGTTTCGGCGCCGCTAATATTTTCTAGCGAGATTACTTCTTTTGGGATTTTGGGATTCCAGTTTGCGAGTAATTTATGTTTGCGTGCGGCGGCGGCGTGTTTACCGCATGCGCCGTGGCAAGTATTGCAGCCGACGTTGATTTCGGAAAAGGTCGTTTCGTAATGTTTTGTTTTGGAGTTAAATTTTTTTTGCAAGTTAGTCGTATGACAATCGGCGCACATTCGATTCCAATTTTGAACCGGCGTAGTCCAGTGCAACTGGTCGCCTTTGGGAATTTGTTCTTTCGGGTAAAGGTGAAACCAGCGTTTAGAGTTTACGTCCCATGCGACGGGCAAGACTTGTAATTTACCGCCGCCGGTTGCGACTAGATATTGTTGTAAAGGTCTGATTCCGAGCGTAAATTTTATTTCAAATTCGCCGACGTCTGTATCGATTTTGAATTTGTCGTTATTGCGAAACATGCGAAATTTTGTACCGCATTTAGTTTTAATTTTTCCGTTTGTAATTAGACCGCGTAATATAGTCGCAATTTTATCATGCGCAATTGCAATATCGCCAGGACGCTGAAATTTTAAGTTGCGTTGAAATTGTAATTCGGCGTCAAATTCTTTTTGCGTTTCGGCGGACATATTTTTTCGCAGTAAATTAACGATACCGGATTTAGCGTCAAAAGTACCCGTAACGAGATCAGAGAGACCGACTTCAAATCGATCAATCGTTTTGCGTCCGGAAATATTGTAACGATAATTCGGATAACTTGCATTGTTCAGGTATTCTTTGTGCGGATCAAAAATTATCGATGATTGTTCTATTACGTCAATCAACAATTTAACCTCGTCGTCATTCAACAATAAAATATCGTCAAATCCAACGTGCAAAAAAGTAACGTCGTTGAAATCGCCCAAGACGTTTTTAGCGTTAGCGTGATTCATTGAATTTGCGTGATCGCTTTTTTTCCAATGGGTGTAAACGTCCTCATGACATTCGACGCAAGTTTTAGAATCAACAAATTCCGCATCCGGCGCAAGTTTAGGAATCAAATTTACGATCCGACCATCGTCGTCGCCAAAAACAGCCATTCGCAAGATAAATACAAAAAAAAGTAAACACAAAATGTAATTGATTATTCTCATCAATTGATAAAATGAAATAAATGACAAGTGAACATATTTAAAAATTCGTAACCGCTCGCAAAATTTTAGGAAATAGAATTTCAATGAATAGGGGGTATGGGATAGGAAATAGGGGGTAATTTGCCGCAAGGCAAACAAAAAGGCGGTTGCGATATAATTTCGCTCATTGGCGGTTGAGCCATAACTTCGCCTGCGATTCTGAAAAGCAGGCGCGACCATCGGATCGCGGGCGTCCCGCCTGCATGTTGCCGATAGGCAACCGATAAAGCGGTTGCGATCTAAACCTCGCTCATTAGCGGTTGAGCCCTAACCTCGCCTGCGATTCTGAAAAGCAGGCGCGACCAACGGATCGCGGGCGGCTCGGCGGCAGGTTGCCGATCGGGATCCGATACAGCGGTTGCGATCAAACCCTCGCTCATTAGCGGTTGAGTACACCCGCATGCAGGCGAGACGCCCGCGATCCTGGGATGCAGGCGTTCCGCCTGCGAACCTACAGTAACCCAGTCGAAATGCCTGCGATCCTGAAAAACAGGCGAGACCAACGGATCGCGGGCGTCTCGCCAGCATGTTGCCGATAGGCAACCGATAAAGCGGTTGAGATTTCAACCTCGCTCATTAGCGGTTGAGTACAACCGCATGCAGGCGAGACGCCCGCGATCCTGGGATGCAGGCGTTCCGCCTGCGAATCTACAGTAACCCCGTCGAAGTGCCTGCGATTATTCCAAATTGTCCCACTTGTCCCTATTGTCCCACTTGTCCTTAAAAAAATCTTTCCCCTATCTCCTAACTTCTAAAACTTATTGTTTCTGTTAACGGTTATTATTCTATTTTTGTTTTGGTGTTCGTATGCTTCGAGTTCTGTTTTATTTCCGAGATCGCCTTGTTGTTTCATCCATTTTTCTAGTTCTGTTTTTAGTTTTGATAATATTTCTTTGTTTTCTTTGTTTTCTGCGATATTTTTTAATTCGTGCGGGTCAGAATTGAGGTTGTACAATTCCCATTCGGGTCTTTTGACGTATCTTTCTGTTTGTTCTTTTGCGAATGCGTCTCCATTTTTTCCTTTTTGGATCCATGATTTATAGACGGCGTTTTTTATTGCGGCGTTTTTAAATTCTTTATCGTGATGAATATTTTTGATCAATTTCCATTGACCGTCTGTTACTGCTCTTGAAGCGTAAGCCTCTGGACCGTGATTTATTCCTCTTCCTGTGAATTGTGCAAACGCATATTTTCGCAATTCATTCGTTTTGCCTAGAAGTACATTTGCAAAACTTTTTCCGTCAAAACCTTCGTTACCTTGCGTATCTTTTTTGCCTGTTTTCAATATAGTCGGATCGCCTCCGGCTAACTCGATCAACGTCGGCGTTACATCGACATATTGAATAATCGCATCTGTTTTACGTTCTGATTTTATTTTGCCCGCCCAATTCGCAAACGCCGCAACACGAATACCGCCGTCGTACAACGTCCATTTGCCATGCGGTAAATCATTGCCCTGCTCGCTAAAAAATAAAATCAACGTATTGTCCGCTCGTTTTGAGTCCTTAATCAATTTAACGACTTGACCGGCTTGCCAGTCAAGATAAGTAATTTCCGCATAATACTTCGCCAACTCCGCACGCGTCTCAACCGTGTCAACCAAATACGGCGGCAACTTAATCGAATCGCTATTATACAAAACGCCCTTACTTTTATTATGCGGCGAATGCGGCTCATGCGACGCTACATACAACAAAAAAGGCTCGTCGCCAGATTCCTTGATAAATTTTTCTACCTTCTGAAACTCGTTTGGATTTTTTTTATCGCCGTCTTCAATCATCTTGAAAAACGAATCAAACGGATAATTTTTCGCAGGTCCAAAATGCGTCTTACCAACACACGCCGTCCTATAACCCAACTCTTTAAGATACGCCGGAAGCGTTTTAACATTCGGGTAAACTTGAGAATGATTCGGATAAGCGCCGTTACGAACCGGATACAGTCCCGTCAATAACGCTTGACGCAATGGCGAACACACCGAAGCAGGCGAATAAAACCGCGTAAATCGCAAACCGCCTGACGCTAATCGATCAAGATTAGGAGTCTTAACATTCGGACTGCCATTAAAACCATAGTCAAGATACGTCGAATCATCGCCAATAATTATCACAAAATTCGGACGATCCGACTTCAACTCCGCCGAAAAAATATCACTCAAACAAAAAATAATAAATATTATCGTAACAAAAAATATTCTTGTTAGCATAATCTGAAATCTTCTCATAATTCTATATACCTTTCTAAAACTTTTTTAGAGATAAATGGGATAAATAATTTGTAAACGTTCACGGAATTTTTACATTGATTTTGAATTTATTTTCCGTAACCTCATTGTTACCTTATTTTTCTTTACAATACAACCTCAGTAGAAACAAAGCCCCCACCAAACAAACCTCATTACCTCATTTTTAATCCACACCAATCAATGTCGTAATTTTGTTTTTATTGTTGTTGAGATTAATGTGTTCAACAGGTGTTAGACAAGTGTTAGACAGGTGTTGGACAGGTGTTGGACAGGTGTTGGACATAATGTAGATCCGCAAGGCATTGCGTCTCTACGAAATGACATTTAACGTTATTTTTTAATGAGGTAATGAGGTTGTGGTTTGGCGGATTCATTTTCTACTGAGGTCTTTTTGGTGAATGGTTTTGTAAAGAAAAATAAGGTAAAAATGAGGTTAGGTTATAAAATAAAATTCCAATGAAATCGTTACAAAAAATAATTACGAATGCTCAATACTTACAAAAAATTACTCTCTAACCTCTAAAACCTAGCGCTTAAATTTTCGTGAACGGTTACAATAATTTTCGTTACAAAAAATCGTTTCACATAATTCCGCATTCCGAATTCCGAATTCCGAATTTCCCCCTCCCCTCTTACTCATCTTTTATAATTTTTTTTGTTTTTTTTCCTACGTCGAAATTTTGTTTTGTTTTTCCTTTGATTTCTAGTTTAAGGGGCGTTGTTTCTGGTTTGGCGTAATTTTCATCGACTAGCGTGTATGTGATTTCTTTGTTTTTGATTTTTTCAATTTCGCGTAAAGTAACAGTAACATTAAACGAACCTTCCGGCGCACCTTGCCATTTTCCATACGTGTAAATTTTGACGTAACCTTCGGCATTGGCGATTCCCGCGGACGCCCAATTCTTTTTGTCCGCTTCTTGATGAAATAACTCAACATAAGCGCCGCTTAACGGCAAACCTTCCTGCGTTAAAATAATTTCACAAGGATATAATCGATCCGGAAATCCTTCAGGTTTATTGTTCCTGCCGCATCCGCAAACAATATTAACAACAAATAAAACCATAAACCCAATCGCTAAACCTAAACCAACGCTGTTTTGCTCTCTGATTTTCATAATTTTTCACTCTATTAAATTCGCAATCCGAATAAAAAAGACCCACAGATTAACTCAAATTACACAAAATTTATAATTTAATTTTTTAAAATCAATGTTAAATTGTTTAATCTGCAGATCATTTTTTATTCAGAATTTTTGTTATGGGTTTACATTTGGTTCTCCGCCGTCGATTGAGCCTAAAGCTCCCCATACTCCGTAAATTGAGGTTCCGGTGTAAAGAACATTCTGTCCTGCTCTCGGCGTGTGAGCGGCAGTGTTTATGGGTTGCGTAATATCGCCGCAATTAATTGTTTCAGGTACAAAAAATACCGAACCGTCAAGCCGCGACGCAACAACGCCGCCAGGATGATAACTCGAAGGAGGTATAAGATGCCGCGAAGGATTATTGTCGTAGCAGGCGCTCGGCGAATTCGGCGGCAAAATTGTACTAAAACCTGTATAACGCGGACTACCGGCGCCCCAAAAAGCGCCCGCATCTTTTACTAAACCTTCTTTATCAACGCCAGAGACAACGTTACCACCGTCCCAATTAAAATTGTACGTAGTATCAGGATAAAAACCGCCCGGCGCAAGACTCAATATAGCCGAAGGAACATTGTTGATTGCATTTTCGTTATTGACTACATTTGGCGGCGTATTTTCAACGTCAACATACACTCCAACTCTAGCATCAAAAACATCGCCAACCGGTCCTATTGCATGTTCCGAAAAAGCAAGCGTATTAGACAAACCGTCAACAACTCCGTCAAAATTTCTCGTTGCTTTAGGATGCGCCGGAAATGCCCCGCGCGTATTGATAACTCTGCCTTTGTTACTCAACGTTTCAGGATTTTTATTTGCTAAATCGTCCGTAAGATTACCTTCGCCGTTAAAAAAAGAACGCTCATACCAATCTCCATGCGAAGCCCGATAATTAGTCGCCGAGTTAAGATTCGTACCTAATGATTGACCGTTATCGGACGGGCAAAGCAGATGCGAAAGATTCGTAAACCACACGGGAACATTGTTTACCGCAGGATTTGTAGGATCTCTATTTTCGGGTGCGCCAGTTACAATTTGGGTTAATTGATACGTATTCTCCTGTTCCAAAAAAGGCAACAACACAACATGTATTCCGCCAGACCAACGCTTCGCCGCTATCTTACCGGCAAGACCATTCGGCGCATGTGGAATATACGTGAAGGTTGGCGGTAAAATTTGGTGTGTGTCTTGATAATTGTGTGTTGCGAGTGTAATTTGTTTTATGTTATTGGTGCATTGCATCCGTCGTGCCGCTTCGCGTGCCGCTTGCACCGCCGGTAACAAAATCGCTATCAAAACGCTAATAATCGCAACCACGACAAGCAGCTCGACAAGCGTAAAAGCAAACCGTTTAAATTGACCGTTGAGAATTTCAACGTTAAATTTTCCAGTAATATTTTGTCCCGAATTATTTTCAAGTTTAGTTATTTTTTGTGAATATTTTTTCACAGTCATACTCCTTTCAATTCAATTTGTTTATTTGCACGGCGCGTATTTGAAGTTAAGCAATATAAATTAGCGATATAAAAATGTATCATTTTCCCATCGAAAACAAATTTTGACACTTTTAAACTGTTCGCACTTGAGTTTTCGTTTACCTTCGCCTGCCTAGCTTTCGGACGGCAGGCTTTGACGCTTTTAAATCGCTGAATTTCAAGTACGAGCAGTATACATCAACTAAATTCAAGTACGATCCGTTGATTCAAAATAACCTTGTTTCAATTATCGTGCCAATCGAAAATTTAGATAATTTTCACCACTTGCCCGTATTATCTCACGGGCAACTACCCAATATCACGTCAAATATTAAACCTACCCATGATATTTCACAGCAGACGGTTTCTAAAAGACAACTCAAAAAAACATAAATTTATTTTTATTGACCACAGAGATTTTTTATTAACCACAGAGAACACAGAGGAAGTTTTTAATTGGAATAGAAATATTATTTACACAGATTAGAAAGAATTTTTTTTTGATTTTGAGGAACAAGCGGGAAGGATCGCAAACGAAACGCCCGCACTTCAGGATCGCGGGCGTCTCGCCTGCATGCGGTTGTACTCAACCGCCGATGATCGAGGTTTTGCTCGTAACCGCTTTATTGGTTGCCTATCGGAAACATGCAGGCGGGACGCCCGCGATCCGTTGGTCTCGCCTGCAATTCAGGATCGCAGGCGATTTAGGATCGCAAACATTTTGCCTGCATTTCAGGATCGCAGGCAACCTTCTCGGATGCCGGCGAAGGAAATTTTATACGTTATTATTTAGATATTTTCTGTTTTTCTTAATTTAAATTTTTCTACTAAGTTTTGTAATGTTGTTGCCATATTGTTCATTGTGTTTGCGGAGTTTGCGGATTCTTCTGCTGCTGCGGTATTTTGTTGTGTAACGGCGTCTATTTGATTTAGTCCGATGGAGACTTGTGCGACGCCTTGCGCTTGTTCGTTGCTTGCGGTTGCGATTTCTCCTACTAGATTTGCTGTTTCTTTTACTTGTTCTACGATTTCGTTTAATACGTTTGAGGTATGTTCTGCGACTTTTCCGCCTATTTCGATATCGCGTCCGCTTGTTGAGATTAGCGTTGATGTTTCTCTTGCAGCTTTTGCGCTTCTTGCCGCTAGGTTTCTTACTTCTTCCGCTACGACTGCAAAACCTTTGCCGTGTGCGCCTGCTCTTGCCGCTTCCACCGCCGCATTTAGCGCTAGCAAGTTAGTCTGAAAGGCAATATCGTCTATAACTTTTATTACGCGTTGTATTTCTTCTGAATTTTTTGTAATTCTTGTCATTGCGTCGTTCATTTTTTTCATTGCCGTTTGTCCTTCGGTTGCCGCTTTTGTTGTGTTGTTTGCAATATCGCTGGCTTCGAGCGCTCTTTTAGCGTTTGCTTTAGTTTGTCCGCTAATTTGACTCATCGACGCTGCGATTTGTTCTAAGCTTGACGATGATTCTTGTACGCCGCATGATAAAGTTTGCGACGCCGACGATACGCTATTTGCGTTGTCAGTTACTTTCTTTACGCCGATATGAATTTCGGCTAGCGCATTATTAACTTGGTCTAGCATTTTTCCGAGATTCTGATTCATCGTGTCAAGCGTGCTTTTTGTCTTGACCGTAACGCGCCAATCTCCCGTCGCCAGCGCATTTGCCATTGCGTCGATAGTTCGATAATCATACAACACAGATTCCGCGACCCGCGACATATCTCCGATTTCGTCTTTACGGTAAATAATATCGCTTGTAATTTCAGCGCTTAAATCGCCGTCTAAAACAACTTTGTTAATCGCATTCATCGCAACCTTCAAACCGCTCGTAATATTCCGGCTTAACAAATAGCTAATGCCAAAACCAAACGCCAACGCCGTCCCTGCCGAAATCGCTATCATTATCAATATCGACTGTACAGTCCGATCCGCATTTTGACCTACCGACGCCGCGTATTTTGTTACTATATCTAACATGTTTTCTATAATTTTTTCCATTTCGTCCGAATACTTCGCTTGCCGTTCCGCAATATCGTCTTTCTCATTTAGATATTCAAGCGTCTTGTTAAAATTGTCGATCCATTGGTTTAGTATCGTAAAAATTTCGTCGATATTTTTTTGATCGTCCGGCGGCGTTATAGATTTAATAATTGTTAGATTTTTTTGCAATTCCGGCGCCGTCTTTTTGACAATATCGTCGCCGATAACTTCAAACTCCTTGCGCCCTTTGGATGCAAGTAATTTATACAAATCGCATCGCAGCGTTTGCATCAAAAAAACTGCGCGATCTACATCAACTGTTTGCTCGTACCGCAACTTCTTATAATATTCGACGCCGTTATCGATTCTTTTTTCAGCAATCATCAATTGGCGTACTTGTTCTGTGAACTCTTCTAATTTTTTGAATATAGTTTCGGCGTTTTGTCTTAATTGCTTATTTATTATATTTTGTTCGTTATCGACGGCGTACCATTTGTTGTCTGTTTCGGCGTATTTATTGTAAATTGTCAATACGGCGTCGAGGTTTTTTTGATTTTCCGGCGTGAGCGAGTTATAAATTTTGTCCGCAGTCCGTTTAATATAATCGTCGCATTTGATCCGGCGTTCTTTATGTTGCGTATCGCCGCTAAGTTCGCCGCGAGCGCTAGCAAGCAACGCCGTCGAAAGATTGCCGCGAATTTGAATCATATCGCTCAATATATCATTCGTTACAAGCTCCATATCCATATTAGACTGAACAGAAAGAATGCCCTTGTAGGAAACAAAAGCAACTATCGTAAGAAGAAACAAAATAAATAAAAAACCAGCCGTCAACTTAATACCAATCTTAAATCTATTAAGCATTGTTTTACCCTTATAATTCAAATACGATCCGTATAAAGCGCGAACAGTTAAAATTTCTTCTGTGGTCTCCGTGTCCTCTGTGGTTAAAAAAATAAATTATACAGCTCGTACTTGAATTTCAGCGATTTAAAAGCGTCAAAGCCTGCCGTCCGAAAACTAGGCAGGCGAAGGTAAACGAAAACTCAAGTGCGAACAGTTTAAAAATCCCCTTATGCGAATCAGCTCCGGCAACAAAGCGTTAATTTGTTTAACATGTGCGTTGCATGGTCAAACTAAATTTGCCAAATTACCGGAAGCCGATCAAGCATAACCTTGCATTCCTTTGCATTCAATCGCCTTAATTCCAATTTAAGGCTATCGGAACTAAAAATAAATTTGCCCGATATGATCGCTCCGATCTGTAAAAATCAAGCGTTATCAGATTGTTTGCTCTGTTGTTATTCTAGGATTGGGATCATTAAAGTCCAGACGATTTCCGGTAAGTTTTTTGAAATATTTTTATTTTGAGAGTTGTGTTGTTGGTTATCTTATATTTGTCGAAAAATTTAACGAGTAGAAAAAATTTTTACTATTATTCTTGTTTTTTCACTTACGCATTCGGCTAAAATTTCATAACCGTCGCGAAATTTTCGAAGCGTCGAATTTTAGTGTAGATGATAGGGGATAGGGGGTAGGG
>JAISLW010000476.1 GCA_031277105.1 Planctomycetaceae bacterium
GGGTATCTCTAAAAATTCATTTTTTGTAAAAAGGTAGGCGATGTTTCGCCGCTGTGTTTATTTTTTGGGTCGCATTACGTATAAAATAATTATTAAATTTTAATAATTCATAACATATAAAATAGATGTATTTTAAACATCGTGAAATAGTAAAATTCATTGGCGTCACAAACTCTATTGCGGCGTTTCGGCACAGTGTTTAATTTTTTTAGCCGCCTACCTGGACAAATGAATTTTTAGAGACGCCCTAACGCAATTTCGCAAAAAAATAATTAACAAATAACGCCAAGTTAAACAAACAAACAAAATTTAATCGACAATCAACAAAACTTCAACCACAAATAACACACAAAATATAACATTATCATACCTCATAAAAAACAAAAACCAAATTTTTTTTGAGCCGATTTCTACAACCAATTTTACGATCCATTATTGCAATTTTGAAAACCTAATCAAGATAACCGACAAACAAACAAGAAAAATTTCAAATAAGAAAAAAATTTTTTTACAAATAAATAAAAAAATATCAATTACGTTTAAGACTTAAAAAACAAGGCTTTTTTGAACAAAATAGAATAATAAAACCCCCGAAAAAATGAATTGAAAGGATTAAAATTTAAATTTTAAACTGACTTCGTGAAATAACCCCCTTGACACTTTTCGCACTGATGGTAAATTTACCGCCTTTCCAATCGCAACCGGACATAAACAACAAGATAAAACAAAACCACAACAACGCCAGCCGCCAAAAACAACCAAACTACTAAATCAAATTTTCAAAAACAAAAAATAATTTTAGGCGACAGATTGACAATGACCAATTTCAAAAAATAAAAATCATCAATCACCAGACTCTCATAAATAACTAGAGTTTCAATTTTAGATATTTGGCAATTGGGACGTTGAAAGTTTACGCCGGTACAAAATATTTTAAACTGCTACGCTTGAATTTGCGTTACATCGCCTGACTACATCGGACGGCAAGTTTTCACGCTTTAACATCAATGAATTTCAAATACGAGCAGTATATTTGTAATTTGCCACAAAACAAATTGAAAATTTTAGATCAATAAAATTGCGGAATAGTCGATGGGATAGTTGAAATTAGTTACCGGATAAGAGTTGTTTTAGTTTTTTGTAATAACTTGAATGAAATTTACAGATCGCACGCAAAATTTCAGTAACGCAAGGATATAAAAACCTTGCCTTCCAAAATAAATAACCGGAAGTAATAACCGAAGTTTGCCATGCGAATAGATTAAAAAAAGTTTTTAGTGGAGAGTAGATAGTGAGTGTGCTTGGGCAAGAAACAATTAGAATTAGGATGGAAGCATTTGATAATGCCGTATTAGATCAAAGCGCTACGGATATAGTTGATACGGCAAAACGTACCGGTTCATTGGTTCGCGGTCCTATTCCGTTGCCTACGCGTATTGAGCGTTATACTGTTCTTTCCAGTCCGCATGTTGATAAAAAAGCAAGACAACAATACGAAATAAGAACTCATAAACGCGTAATTGATATAGTTCAGGCAACCGCAAAAACAATTGACGCTTTAAATAAACTTACTTTGCCCGCCGGAGTAGATATTAAAATCAAAACAAGCGGAAAAAAATAAAACGCAACGAAGAAATTTAAGACAAAATAAGTAATTAAAATCCAGACAAAAACAAACGCAAACTTTCAAAAAACGCCCGCCAAAAATTAAACATGCGCCTATTCTGTTGTGGTACTTTAGTTGCAAAACGCTGATTAACTTCGTTTTCAGAACATTGATCTGAATAATTAAAACCAAACAATAGAACGGTACTTTTTTGTTTTGATCTGAAACGTCAATTGTAAAGATATAAATTAAATGTTTAAGGTTGTGGGGATAACAATTAAAATAATATTTGTAAAAATAAATTTCGTAAAATGTCAATCGGACTTTTAGGACAAAAAATCGGATGTACGCAATTATATACCGAGACTGGTGAAGTAATACCAGTAACAGTCGTACAACTAGGACCTTGCCACGTTCTCCAAATTCGCAACAATGAACGCGACGGTTACGAAGCAGTTCAAATCGGATTCGGCGATAAATCCCGAAATCGTGCGGCAAAAAGCGAAAGAGGTCACGTAGCGCTAATCGAAAGCAAACGCCGAAAAGCAAAAATAAACGCAGGAATTACTTTGTCGCCAAGAGCTGATTGCGAACCAAAGAAATTTATCCGCGAATTTAGAATCCCTGTAACAGGATACGAAGTCGGTCAAGTAATCACAGTCGATGTTTTCAACGAAACGCTTGCGGTAGATGTTACGGCGATAAGCAAAGGTTCAGGTTATGCGGGCGTAATGAAAAGACATAACTTCAGCGGACAACGCGCATCGCACGGCGTAAAAAAATGCCACAGACATCTAGGAAGTAGCGGTTGTAGCGCTTTCCCAAGCAGAACGCAAAAAGGAAAAAAAATGCCCGGACATTACGGCGCTGACAAAGTTACAATAAGAAACCAAAAAATCGTCCTAGTTGATAAAGAAAATAACTTGCTCGTAATTCGCGGCGCTATCCCTGGACCAAAAGGCGGCTACGTTACCGTAAAACCAACAAACATACAACCAGCCCCAAAAACAAATAAATGGAAAATCACAAAAAAAGAAAATACCGATAAAGTTGAAACGTCAGAAAAAAGTTGATTGAAATTTAAGAAACGATTCAATTAAATTTTAAGTCAGTTCACGAAAATTTAAGCGATAGATTTTAAGGGTTAAGGAATAGGAGTTAGGGAGTAGTTTTTTTAGAAAACTAGAGAACAGACTTTTTGTTACAAAAATTGTCCAACTTGTCTCACTTGTCCTTAAAAAATTGCCAAAACATAATTTAATAAACAAATTTCCGTGAACGGTTACAGAATGTAAATGTAACGAAAATTTGAAAGACAAAAATATAAGTACCGCAATTGAGATTCAACAATATTAAAATTTCAAAATCTGTCGTCAAAAAATCAGACAGACGACGATGGGCGGCGATAAACGAAAATTCATATAAGAACAGTTTAATATAATCCGCATCGGATTGGGGCGGATAAATAGTAAGTAGTATAAGTAGTATTTTTATTTTTTTACTGTAATAATTTTTTTGATTAGGTGTGTCATGTCAAGCGTTGAATTGACGGTTTACGATAAATTGGGTAATGAAATTGATAAGTTGACGGTCTGTACGGATCTGCTGTTTGGCAGTCCGATTAACAGTCAACTTTTACATGACGCTATCGTTATGTACCAATCGAATCTCAGGCAAGGTTCCGCTAAAACAAAGACGCGTGCCGAAGTTGCCGGACACAAGAAAAAGATGTACAAACAAAAAGGCACAGGCAACGCACGCGCAGGTCATAGACGTAGCGGCGTTAGACGCGGCGGCGGACATATATTCGCCAAACGACCTAGAAATTGGTTTTTCCGCTTGCCAAATAAAGCGCTGAAAAAAGCGACCCGCATGGCGTTTACGGCAAAATTAAACGACTTGCAAATAATACTTATTGATGCTTTATCAATTGATCAGCCCAAGACCAAAGAAGTCGCCCAAATTCTTAAAGCGTTAAAAATTAACGAAACCGTACTCGTCGCAGTTGAAAAATATAATACAAATCTCTACAAAAGTTTCCGCAACATTGAAGGAGTCCGAATTCTACCCGTTTCCGATCTAAACGCATACGAAATTCTCCGTCCCAAAAGATTACTAATGACTCGTTCAGCATTCGAGACGTTTTTAAACTCAATCATCAGTCCAGCAGATTACGAAAAGAAACTAAAAGAACTAAACGAAGTAACCTCGACCGAAAATACAACAAAAGCTTAATTAAAAACCTTAATTAAAAACTTAAACAAAACAAAACTAATCATAACTCCGGCGTAAACCGGAATTGAATAAATATAAAACTAATTTTGAAAAACTCCGCAAAAAATAATTTTTGAGAAATGATTTTACGGCGGAGTTACGATGAATAAGCGAATTTGAAACAAATGGAGGCGTATCGTGCCAAGACAAACAGATATTACAAAAGTAAACCTGCAACTAGAACCTTATCAGGTTATCCTTAAACCGGTAGTTACAGAAAAAGGTTATGACCTTGCGGAACATCGCAATATATACACGTTTGAAGTGAACAGTCTTGCGAATAAGAAGCAGATTAAAGACGCGGTCGAGTTCCTTTTTGAGGTTAAAGTAGTTGAAGTTAAGACGCAGAAGCGTCGAGGCAAAAAACGCCGCACCCGCCGCTCTATCGGAAAAACAACTCCAATCAAACGCGCATTAGTTAGACTGAGTGATGAAGACAGAATAAATTACGGTTGATGTAATTTTTGTATGTCGGTTGTGTGAAATTATACGGATTGTACTTGAATTTTAGCGGCGAAATAAAAGCGTAAAAACCTGCCGTCCGAAAATAAGACAGGCGGCGGTAAATGCTAATTCAAGTGCGAACAGTTTAAAATAGTTTTTTTGTGTCAAGAGAAAGTTGGCGGTTGGTCGTTTGTTTGCAATCCGCTGTGTGTAATAGTAAGAGATATTGGTGTTCAAATGGGAATCAAAAAATATAAACCGAACAATGCCGGTCGCCGGAATATGAGCGTTAGCGATTTCGCTGAACTCACCAAGAATGCGACTCCTGAAAAGAGATTGTTGCAGAAGAAGCGGCGCACGAATGGGCGTAATAATCAAGGTATCATAACAGTCCGGCATCGCGGCGGCGGTCATAAACGTCAATTTAGATTAATTGACTTTCGGCGTAATAAAGACGGGATCGAAGCGAAAGTCGCTTCAATTCAATACGATCCTAATCGTAGCGCCCGTATAGCGCTTTTGAAATATTTAGACGGCGAGCGGCGATATATTGTTGCGCCGGACGGTTTGAAGGTTGGCGTAAAAATATTAAGCGGAACCGGATCGCCGCCTAATCTTGGGAACTGTTTACCGTTATCAGAAATCCCGTTAGGCGCTGAAATACACAATATTGAAATACATCCTAATCGCGGCGGCGCATTATGCCGGTCGGCAGGTTCAAAAGCAACTTTAGTCGCCCGCGACCAAGAAGCCGGTTGGGCGCAATTAAATATGCCTAGCGGCGAAATTAGACGCGTGCCAATTAAATGTCGCGCCGTTATCGGAGTCGTCGGTAATGCTGATCACATGAATATCGAAATCGGTAAGGCTGGACGAAGCCGATGGATGGGACGCCGTCCGCATGTTCGCGGTACGGCAATGAATCCAATCGATCACCCGCACGGCGGAGGCGAAGGTCGAACCAAAGGCGGACGACATCCTGTAACGCCCACAGGTAAACCGACAAAAGGAACTTCAACAAGAAAAAAACGAAAAACAACAAACAAAGCAATCATACGCCGAAGAAAAAGCAGACGTTACGGAGTGCTAAAATTATCGTAATTTTTGCCGTTTTCAGCGTTGCGTTTTGATAATATTTCAAAAACTATACGTAAAATAATTTTTGTTACAAAAAATAATTGCTAATTGTTGTGATTTAAAATTTAGTTTAATCGCAGTTTCAACTTTAGTTGTTGCGGCGTTGATTCAAATAAAATTCAATTTATTTTTCGCGTTCAATCCCCCGCGAAATCACGTTTTTGGGATTAAATTGACTATGAGCAGATCGTTAAAAAAAGGACCATTTGTCAATGTTAAACTACTTGCGAAGGTCGAAAAATTGGATAACGCAGTCAAGAAAGAGCCTATTAAAACATGGGCAAGAGCGTGTACAATCGTTCCTGAATTCGTAGGACATACATTTCTTGTTCATAACGGCAAGGTGTTTGTCAAAGTATTTGTTACCGAAGAGATGGTCGGGCATAAGTTAGGCGAATTTTCAATGACGCGTATATTCAGAGGTCACGGCGGTAAAGGCGGCAAGAAATAAAAAAACGGCAATTGACCAATTCCAAAATTAGATTTTAAACTTATCATAATTTAACATTTAATTTTGGCGTCGCCGAATGTTTACCTAACCGGAAGACAAATTTTAGATGTTTTTGTAACGCTGAAATTTTAAGTATGATTTGAATATTTCGGTTGCCGTTTAGGGATAATTTGAATTTAGAGTAAATTTAATTTATATGAGATAGGCGTTTAAAAATTTGACGACTGCTAACATTAAAAGCGGCGGCAAAATTAAATTTTAAGCGTCAATAAAATAACAAGATTAAAAGTTGTATTGAAACGAGGTAGGACTGTGGCAAAAGATTCAAAAACTAAAGAGACTAATACAAAAGAGTCGTTTAAGGCGGTTCATCGTTATGTTCCGATGAGTGCGCGGAAGATTCGACCTTATGCGGATCTTGTTCGCGGTCGTTTTGCGGACGAAGCGATAGAGAAACTTTCGTGTTATCCGGCGAGAGGCGCAAAATTTATCAGGCAAACAATTTATAACGCCGTCAAAAACGCCGAAGACCAAAAAACATCCGGCAAAACGTCTGACCTTGAAGTAATTGATATTAGAGTTGACAGCGGCCCGATGACAAAACGATTCCGCCCTAAATCGCGCGGATCGTCAAGTATTTACTTAAAACGAACTTCGCATATTACAGTCGTAATCGGCTAATTGATATGCAATTTTACCGCGTGCGGACAAACGGGCTTATTTATCGTTACGATAATTCAAGCAAAAAACCGTAACTTAACTGATAAGCATTTGAAATTATCAAAATAAAATTCGCAGAATATTTCAACAATATAAAATTGTTGATCTATTAAGGTAACAGGCGAGTTGATTAGGCGAATGTAAATTTAACGGCGAATAGTTTAATTTACGCAAGTTGATAAAATTTCGATAGCGAGTTAGTAGTTTAATAGGCAAATTTACCTCAACAAGAAACGTGAATATTAGTAAGAAACTGTAGGATAACAATGGGTCAAAAAGTAAATCCGGTAGCGTTTCGTACCGGCATTATGGAGGAGTGGAAAAGTCGTTGGTACGCTTCCAAAAAGGAATTCGCGGAGCTGCTTGTTGAAGACAAGAAGATCAGGGATTTTATCAAGAAGCGTAAGGATGTAGCGGACAAGCCGCTTTATCCTGCGATTGCCAAGATAGAAATAGAACGGACGCGCGATGAAGTTCGCGTAGCGCTTTTTTCCGCTAAGCCCGGCATAATGATCGGTCAACGCGGCAGGAAGGTTGAAGAACTTCAGGAAGATTTACAACGTATAACTGGACGTAGAGTAAATCTTAAAATAGAGGAAGTGCTTCGTCCTGATATTGTCGCACAACTTGTAGCGGAAGATATTGGCGATCAGCTAGTTAGACGCGTAGGTTTTCGCAGAACAATGAAGCGGGCAATGGAACAGGCAATGGAAGCGGGCGCGAAAGGTATAAAAATTCAGTTGTCGGGTCGATTAGGCGGAGCGGAAATGGCGCGTTGTGAAAAACAAATAGCCGGATCAATTCCACTGTCGACGTTGCGTGCAAAAATAGATTACGGCTTCCATGAAGCTAAAATCGCACAAGGTCATATTGGTATCCAAGTTTGGATAAATCAAGGCGAATATAACGAGGACGAAAACAATGGCGCGAATGCCCAAACGAGTCAAACATCGAAAAATCCAAAGAGGTCGTATAAAAGGTGAAGCGACTAGAGGAAACGATGTAAAATTTGGTGATTACGGATTACAAACGCTTGAAGGCGGCTGGATAAGCGCTGCGACAATTGAAGCAGGGCGTATCGCCGCACAACAATACCTCAGAACTGAAGGTAGATTGTACATCCGAATTTTCCCCGATAAATCCATCACGTCTATCCCGTTGGAAACGCGTATGGGTAAAGGAAAAGGCGAACCTGAATACTGGGCTGCGGTAGTCAAACCCGGCACAATAATGTACGAAGTCGGCGGCGTACCCGAAGAAACCGCAAAACTATGCTTCAACAGATTAGCACACAAAATGCCCGTAAAATGCAGGTTCGTAAAAAGAAAAGTAATGTAAAAATCACATTAACCTTTCATTGAGATCAATAGAATAAAATACTTGATAGACAACGGTAAAATTTGTTTTTTCATAACAAAAATTACCCGAAACCGTTATCATCCTAAAATTCCTAAAATCTCAAATACAACGATGAAAGTGTGAACTGTTTATACGAATTGTGTTTGAATTTCAGCGTCAAAGTTTGTCGTCGGTTAGTTAGACAGGCGACGTTAAACGTAATTTCAAATACAAACAGTTTAAAACAATCAAAATTATACTTGTCGCAAAAAGATGCAATTATTATAGACATTAAAATTTTGTGTCTTTTGCGTATTTTTTGGAAAAGTTATTCACGACTGATACAAGGAATAATTCCGGTTTTATAAAGTTAAGGGATAATTAAAATGAATGCTATAAAATTAGTCGAGCTTAAAGCGATGACGGATGAGCAGCTTGGGGTGTTGTTGAAGGATGCTAAAGATTCCTTGTTCAGGCTTCGATTACAAGCCCGAATGGAACGTTTGGATTCTCCTAGCGAATTGAAAAAGAATAAAAAGTTGATTGCGCAAATTCTTACTATTAGATCGCTACGAAAACAGAGTAATCAATAATTGGATTTAGAATTTATTACGCAAATTTATTACACAAAAACCGAAATCAAACGAGGTAAAGTTTAAATGCCTAAAAGAGTAATTGTTGGAGTAGTAACTAGCGACAAGATGAAAAAAACCAGACGGGTTGAAGTGTCGCGGCTTGTGAAATATCCCAAGTACGGCAAATATGTTAAACGCCGTACAGTTTGTTACGTGCATGACGAAGAGAATACGTCTGCTGTTGGCGATACGGTTGAAATAGTCGAAAGCCGTCCTTTGTCGCGTTTGAAACGATGGCAATTAGTACGCATCGTAACCAAAGGTAATATAATCGACGTCGCAGCCTTAAGAGCCGCCGCAAAATTAGCAGATACGCAAACAGAAAACAGTTGATGTCAAATTTGATATTATTTTGTAGTCATTAGAATTTGGGTAAATACAAAAACATAAAAAACAACGTTTTCCAAAAATGAAAGTCTTCTGCTGATATTTATGCGTAAAAGACCTAAATTCAAATGCGAATAGTTTGGAAACAGCGACGCAATAAATAATATTGTGTTGTTGAAATTGAATAAAATAAAACGATACAAATCATACGGAAAATTTTTGCAATACAAAGCCGTGAATTTGGCGGTGAATGAAAATTTAAGTGTGAACGGTTTAAAAAGTATAAATTAAAATTACATTTTTTGAGGTGGATTGAGTTATGATCCAGATGCAGACGAGATTGGATGTTGCGGACAACACGGGCGCGAAAGAGTTGATGTGTATCAAAGTGCTTGGCGGTACGCATAGGCGATTTGCCGGATTGGGCGATATAATTGTTTGCTCGGTTAAGTCGGTAATTCCAGGCAGCAACATCAAAAAAGGCGCGGTAGTTAAAGCAGTTATTGTGCGTACAAAAAAAGCCGCCCGCCGAGAAGACGGTAGTTATGTCCGTTTTGATTCCAACGCCGCCGTGTTGATAGATAATAACAAGAATCCAATAGGCACGCGCGTTTTCGGCGCCGTAGCCCGCGAACTACGCGATAAAGACCGCAAGAAAAAAGGTAAAGGCAAAGCGCGAGGCGAAGAAGGTTTTGTCAAAATTATCAGTCTTGCAAGCGAAGTAGTTTAGATTTTTTTGTCTGATTTAAGATTGACGGATATTCAAGTTTAAAATTTACGGATAATATTGAATTGCCGGAATTTTAATATGATTTGAGATTTGTATAAGTTGAATAATTTACGCCGCCGTAATGTTTGCGGATTGGCGATTGATGAATAGGAATATACGAATCGTACTTGAAATTCATTGATGTAAAAGCGTCAAAGCCTGTTGTCCGATACAAGACAAACGGCGGTAAACGCAAATTCAAGTGCGAGCAATTTAAAAGAATAGTTAGTTATTGTTGTACGTTTTTTTTAGGTGTTAAGTCATGCGTGTCAATAAGAATGATTTGGTTGTGGTTCTTACGGGACCTAGTCGCGGTAAAAGAACAAGAGTATTGGAAGTGAGTCATGAAGAGGGTAAGGTTAAACTCGAAGGAGTTGCCGTCGTCAAAAAACATGTGCGTAAAAGCCGCCGTAATCCACGCGGCGGTCAACTTACAATGGAAATGGCGATTCCTTCGTCCAATATTCAAGTGATTTGTCCCCAATGCGATAAACCTACGCGAGTCGGCGTCCGTTACGATGAAGACGGCGCTAAATATCGCGTATGCAAAAAATGTAACGCCGATATTAGCCAAATATCGCCAAAAAAGAAAAAAATAACAAAAATAACAAAAAGTTAATTTGAATTTGACGTGCGCACAAAATAACGCACAAATTGGAAAACGGATTGAAAAACGGGAGAGAATTATTAGATGTTAGTACCACGTTTACAAGAAAAATACAGGAAAGAAATCATACCAGTTCTCAAAAAGAAATTTAATCGCGACAATGTTATGTCGTTGCCGCGACTAGAAAAAATAGTTGTGAATATGGGCGTAGGCAGTAGTATTGCCGACAAAAAATATATGGAAGAAGCAGTCGATGTGCTTACGCAAGTTACCGGTCAAAAACCTGTAATTACAAAAGCGCGAAAATCTATCGCTAACTTCAAATTACGCGAAGGAATGAATATCGGTTGCATGGTAACGCTTCGCGGCGCAAGAATGTATGAATTTCTTGACAGGCTGATTTCAATCGTATTGCCGCGAGTTCGCGACTTTCAAGGATTAAATCCAAAAAGTTTCGACGGTCGCGGAAATTATAATCTCGGTTTGACTGAATTTTTGGTCTTCCCTGAATTGAATCCAGATAAGTACACGAAGAGTCAAGGTATGAATATTACATTCGTTTCACGCGGCGTAAGCGATAACGAATCACGCGAATTACTTCGTGAATTCGGTATGCCGTTTAGAGCCGATGCGCCGCCAAAACGAAAAAAAATATAACGCAAATATTAAACTGTTCGTAATTGAATTTGCGTTTAATATCGTCTGCCTAATCCTAAATATTGTGCGGCGGACTTTGACGCTTTTACAACGCCGATACATTGCCGAATTTTAATTACGATACAATAATAATCGCTCAATTTTATTCGCCTAATCCGCTTTAACCAATATTTCCAATATTTTCACATAAAACAAAACTCAACGTAAATTTAAAATTACAAAAAGCCGCTTTTTTACCGCCAAAACTAAACGCCAAAAAAACGGTAACACCCGCAAACAAAATTATGAAATAAAACCAAAACAAAATGGCAAGTATATCAAAAATAAATAAAGCAAAACGGAAACCAAAATTCTCTTCACGAAGAGAAAATAGATGCCAACTTTGCGGCAGACCTCGCGCCGTTTATCGAAAGTTCGGAGTTTGCCGAATTTGCTTCCGTAACCTTGCAAATCAAGGACTAATTCCAGGCGTAAGAAAAGCAAGTTGGTAAATTTCATAAACGCCAAATTATAATAACAAAATTTGTCAAAACAAAATTACTAACAAACGCTAACAAGACAAATCTTAGTTAGTTAAATTTAGCGTTGTTGTAAATATTATTATACGGATCGCACTTAAATTTTTTGACGATGCAGATCGTAAAGATACAGTTTTGCGATAAATTTGTAAGCGAGCGATTGACGCAGGCGGCGGTTGACAAAATTTAAGTACGAAATAAATACAGATTGATTAACCAGATATTTTAATTGTGAATTGTTCAAAAATAACAAAATATAATTTGCATGAAAGTAAACTATGCTAACAGATCCGATTGCTGATTTACTGACCCGAATACGTAATGCGGTCAGAATAGAAAAAGTGTTTGTCGATATTCCCGTTTCAAATGAAAAAAAAGGGATAGTTGACGTACTTAAACGCGAAGGTTACATTTGGGACTGGGAAGTTGTTGAATCTAAACCGGTTCCAGTTATTAGAGTTCATTTGAAATATGGACCTAATGCCGAAAAAGTTATCGGTAAAATTAAACGCATAAGTAAGCCCGGACGACGAGTTTATATACAGACTACTGGTCTAAAACCGATACTTAACGGACTTGGAATACAAGTTCTCAGCACAAATCGCGGAATTTTAAGCGACCGCGAAGCAAAAGTAAGAAACGTCGGCGGCGAAGTACTTTGTCATGTCTGGTAAAAAAAATTGTAACCGTTCACGAAATTTAAACGATAGATTTTAGGGATTAGGGAGTAGAGGATAGGGAGTAGTTTTTTAGAAAATAAATGACAGTTTTTTGTTACAAAAAAATTATCCCACTTGTCCCTCAAAAAATTGCCAATACGTATTTTGCTAAACAGATCACCGTTAATGTTTACAAAAAATTAGTGTTATACGAAATTAACGTTTGAATTTTAACAATATAAAAACATAAAAAGTAAAAAACATAAAAGCCCGCATTCAAATAAGTATGTAGGTTGATGTAAACTAAAATTTAAGTAAGAGCAGAGTATAAAGAGTATAAAATAGAGTTTAACTGTTTGCGTCAAGAAAAATTTTTTATCGCAATTCAGTTTAATAATTGAGTAATGATTTTATTCCGGAGATTATCGCCGGCGAGTCAGGAGTAGTTCATAATGTCAAGAATTGGAAAAAAACCGATTGTTATTCCTAAAGGCGTAAAAGTTATTTTGGAAGGTCAAGTGTTGACTGTCGAAGGTCCGTTGGGTAAATTGCAACAAGAATTTAGCCCAAATGTAAACGTGAAATTTGATAATACGACAAATTTAATCACAGTTGAACGGTCAAATACAACACGTTTAGCCGCCGCAATGCACGGACTTTATCGAGCCTTATTTCAAAATATGGTTACCGGCGTTACGACTGGATATGAGAAAAAGTTAGAAATATTCGGCACCGGTTATTTGTTCGCATTATCTAGCGGAACGCTTCAAGTCCGCGCAGGTTTCGCACACGAAGTACACAAAAAAGTACCAAACGGACTAGAAGTAAAATGCCCCGACCAAACGCACGTAAGTATTAAAGGTATCGACAAACAACTCGTAGGTCAATTCGCAGCTGAAATAAGAAGCATACGAAAAGCCGAACCATATCTAGGAAAAGGAATAAAATACGAAGGCGAAGTAATAAGACGAAAAGAATCAAAAGCCGCAACTAAAAAATAAATGTTAAAACGAAATTAACCGTAAATTAAAACGACTAAAATTAAATAAATAATTATTAAAAAACAAGTTTAAAATAAGTAACAATTCACGGAAATCAAAGAGATAGAGGTAGAGGTTAAAAGATTTTTTTGTAACAAAATTATCCAAAAATTATCTATAAACGTTCCTCTTGTTTCAAATATTTTCCAAAATTCCCGATGGCAACTTGTAAGCAGATTTCGTGAAAAGTTACAAAATAATTAAGTGGTATCCAAGTGAAAAAATTTAGACAAATTAACAGACAACGAAGGAATAGGGCATTTCGGGTATCGAATGCTGTTAAACGCTATTCGTCCAGACCGCGCCTTTGCGTATTCCGTAGCAATACTAACGTTTATGCACAGATTATTGATGATGATTTGGCAAAGACGCTTGTTGCCGCAAGTACGCGGGATAAAGACGTGCGAGGCGAGATTTCCAACGGCGGTAATTGCGCAGCCGCCGAAAAAATAGGCGAACTAATCGCAAAAAAAGCGATAGAAGCCGGAATAAAACAAGTCGCATTCGACCGGCACGGTTTCAAATATCACGGTCGAATTAAAGCGCTAGCAGACGCCGCAAGAAAAGCTGGACTTGACATCGGCGCAGCCGGAGAAGAGAAAATCGCCAAAAACGATAACGCTAAAAATACAAAACCTAAAAACAACAACGACAAAAAAACTAAAACAATAAAAGATGATAAAAACGCCGCCGGAAAATCATCAAACACAAAGAAAAATAAATAACACGTAACTTTTTAACGTAACTTTATTTTTTTGGATCAATTCACGTTTTAATTTGAGTTTACTTTAATGAAGTCATACATATTTTTCCAAAGAAAATTTTTATAATTTTTTTGGCGGATATGTTGAAAGATAATTAAGCAATAAACAATTACAGAACAATAAATTTTATGTCAAACGATTCAGCACAGTTTGGGTTGACGGATAAAGTAGTCAAGATTAAGCGATGCGCCGCTGTTGTTAAGGGCGGTCGTCGTTTTAGTTTTGCGGCATTGGTGGTAGTCGGCGATGGTAAGGGACGTGTTGCATGGGGTTATGGCAAGGCGAATGAAGTTCCTCCGGCAGTCGAAAAAGCCGTTAAAGACGGGTCGCGTAAATTAAAAGAAGTCCAACTTGACGGTACAACGATACCGCATGAAACAATTGGACATTTTGGCGCCGCCCGTGTTATTCTGGTTCCGGCTAGTCCTGGTACGGGCGTAATTGCCGGCGCTGCGGTTCGTGCAGTTTGCGAAGCGTGCGGAATCCATGACATCCTAACTAAAAGTTACGGTACATCCAATCCAACGAATGTAGTTAAAGCGACAATAGACGCTTTATTGAACTTGAAAACAAAAATCGAAGTCGAAAGATTACGAGGAGTTTCCCTATAATGACGAGTATAAGTGAAATCAATCATGACGCTAAAGCGTCCCGTAAACGGCGGCGAGTCGGTCGCGGCACAGGGTCAGGACGCGGTAAAACAAGCCAACGTGGACACAAAGGTCAAGGTTCACGATCCGGCTCGTCAATGAGTCCAATATTTGAAGGCGGTCAAATGCCGCTAGTAAGACGTATCCCAAAACGCGGATTCAATAATAAAACTTTCGCCGATAACATAGTCGCAATCAACGTTGGCGATTTAACGTTGATCTTCGATGCAGGCGATACCGTCGATCCGGCTAAATTAAAAGAGAAAAAAGTCGTAAAAAAGAACTTTGATAGAATCAAAATTCTCGGCGACGGCGAAATTACAGTAAAACTAAACGTTGTCGCCCACGCCTTCTCCAAATCGGCAAAAGAAAAAATTGAACGCGCAGGCGGCACAATATCAGTTTTACCCGAAAAAAAACCTGTCGTAAAAAACAAAATGGGAACCGCAAAAAAAATAAAATTACAAGCAAAATCGACAAAATCAAAAAAATAATATTTAGTCCGCTCTTATAATTCAAACAATACAGACGTAAAATCTGTATTCAGACAAACAAACAACGGCAATCAAATTTAAGGGCAAAAGTTAAATCATAAACAACGACAATTGTCCGCTGAAATGTAATCAATTATGTTTCAGCGGTAAGTTTTTGTCGTGTTGCGATATTGTTAAGTTATACTGCTCGTACTTGAAATTCATTGGGCATCTCTAAAAATTCATTTGTTCAGACGGCGTTTCGCCGAAACGCCGTATTACGGTTTACGACATCAATAAATTTTTATATTTCGCACGTCTAAAATAAACATATTTTAGCCTTTATGAATTATTAAAATTTATTGGTATCATAAACTTTTACAAAAATATTAATTTTTAGAGTTTCCCATTTGATGTAAAAACGTCAAAACCTGCCGTCCGATGGATAAGCAGGCGAAGGTAAACGTAAACTCAAGTATGAACAGTTTATTAAGTTAAAAACGAATTTTAATTGTTGCGAGTACGCATAGGGTTGAATTTATGTTTCAAAAAATCCGCGTAATATTTTCAATAAAAGAACTACGTCAAAAAATTATTTTGACGCTTCTGCTTTTGGCTGTTTATCGTATTGGTTCATGGATTCCGCTTCCGATAGTCGATGTTAAAAAGATGCAGATGATGTGGGAAGGCAGAGGTAACGTTGCCGAAGTGATGGCTCAAGTCGCCGTGTTTACAGGCACGCAATTTGAGACTCTAACTATATTCGGATTAGGCATAATGCCATATATTTCCGCTTCAATTATATTCCAACTTCTCGCAACTGTTTTTGATAAATTAAAAGCGTTGCAAAAAGAAGGCGAAAGCGGACGCAAAAAAATTAACGAATGGACGCGTTACGCAACAATTTTAATTTGCCTGTTCCAAAGTCTTTTCTATGTTCTGGCTCTCGGCAATCAAAGCGTTACAAATTTGGCGGGCGGCGTTTATAATGACGCTTTGCTTTATCCTGATAAAACGTTGCCTTGGGCGTGGATATTTACAGCCGTAGTTGTGATGACGGCAGGAACGGCGTTTCTGATGTGGCTTGGCGAACAGATCGACGAATACGGAATTGGCAACGGTATTAGTCTGCTTATCATGGCTGGTATTATTGCAAACTTGCCTAGCGCATTAGCGAAATTGAGCGAGCGGGCAATGCTAGGTTTTAGTTCGGGATCGCAAAATTTGGGAGTAGATAAATTATTACTGCTTGCCGTTTTATTTGTCGCAGTTGTCGTAGGCGTAATTTACATAACCAAAGGTCAACGCCGTATCCCAACTCAAAGCCAAAAATTTGTACGAGGTCGCCAAACATTCGGCGGAGGTCGTCAATACTTGCCGCTTAAAGTTAATCAAGCGGGCGTTATGCCGATTATTTTTGCAAGCAGTTTATTACTTTTCCCGCAAGTAATTTTCAGTTACCTTGAAACGATGAGCGGCGGATCCGGTTTTGCAAGAACGTTGAACGATATATTCCAACGTCAGACGTTTAGTTATATTCTTTTGTTTGTTGCGTTGATTTACTTCTTCTGTTATTTCTGGACGGCTGTAACATTTAACCCCAAAGATATAGCCGAAAACCTCAAAAATCACGGCTCATTCATTCAAGGACGCAGACCTGGCGCCGCAACGGCGGCTTACCTTGAAAAAGTAATGAAATATATTACGTATGTAGGCGCTTCGTTTATAGCGGTGATTGCGGTATTGCCAAATATCATTTCAACAATACTCATACCGGATAATTTTATGTTAGCGAACTTTTTTGGCGGTACGAGTTTGTTAATTGTTGTAAGCGTGATTATTGATTTAGTGGATAAGATAGATAGTCATTTAGTAATGCGAAATTACAAGGGATTGCTTGAACGCAGTAAATAAAGCAAATAAACGATGAGAATAATATTCATAGGTCCCCCTGGCGCCGGCAAAGGAACGCAAGCGACAAAAATAATCGACGGTTATAAGTTAGTTCATCTTTCAACCGGCGATATGTTGCGGGCGGCGGTGAAAGCGAAAACGGAAATCGGTTTGAATGCGGAAAAATACATGTTAAGCGGTCAATTCGTTCCCGATAACGTAATAATAGATATTATTTCAGATAGATTAAATTCACAAGATTTCAAGGCTGGATTCCTGCTTGACGGTTTCCCGCGAACATTACCGCAAGCCCAAGCGCTTGACGAAATGTTACAAAAAAATAAAACTCCGCTTGATGTAGTTCTTGAGTTAAAAGTACCGGACGATGAACTATACCGCAGATTAGCAGAACGCGGAAGAACCGATGATAAACCAGACGTAATTCGCAATAGATTAACCGTTTATGCTGAACAAACTGCCCCCTTGTTACAGTATTACGAAAAACAGTCATTACTCAAAACTATCGACGGGCAAGGCGACGTAAACGCAATTTTTGAACGAGTACGTAAAATTTTAGATAAATTTATCGGCTAAATATTATAATTTACTAGCGGGAGTTTGAGGAGGAGAATAAATAGTGTTGTCATATAAATCCGCAAGTGAAATTCAAAAAATGCGAATAGCGGGCTTATGCGTTTGGCATGCGCTGCAAATTGCACGCTTAACAGTGAGAGCAGGAATTACAACGGCAGATATTGAAAGACCGATAGCTAAATTTTACGAAGACTGCGGCGCAATCTCCTTGTTCAAAGGTTATCCTGGCAAGACGCCTTTTCCGGCGGTTAATTGTATCAGCGTAAACGAAGAAGTCGTTCACGGTATTCCAGGTAAACGTCAACTTGTCGAAGGCGATATTGTTAGCGTTGATACAGGTTGCAAAATAAACGGATGGTGCGGCGATTCAGCGTTTACTTTTCCTGTCGGCGAAATTTCAGACGTCAAAAAAAAATTGTTAGACGTAACAATACAAACCTTGCAACTCGCAATTGATGAAATGACAAAATGCAGATACTGGCACGAAGTCGCAATAAAAATGGAAAATTACGTACATCAAAACGGCTTCACCATCGTTGAAACAATGGTTGGACACGGCATCGGACGAAAAATGCACGAACCGCCGCAAGTGCCAAATTTTTATTGCAAAGAAGGCATAAGAAGAGGCGAAGATTTTGAAATCAAACCGGGGTTGGTTATTGCGGTAGAACCGATGATAAATGCCGGAATTAAACAAGTACGCGTGCTAAACGACCATTGGACAATTATAACTTGCGACCATAAACCCAGCGCCCATTTCGAACATACTTTGGCTGTAACAGAATCAGGAATAAAAATTTTAACAGGTCCCCCGCAAACAGAAAACGAAAAAATCGATATATCGAAATACATCGCATAAAATTTTCAATAATCATAATTTTCGGATCAAAAATATTTTTTTGTTTACTTAAAAGTTAGGGGGGAGACTTGTAATTTATCAGAGTCGCAATACAATTATTTTTTTCGTTTTGCAAATGCTGATTTATTGAAACAAAAAATAAAAATAATAATCCGTACAAAAATCAACTGGGCGTCTCTAAAAATTCATTTGTTCAGGTAGGCGGCGTTTCGCCGAAATGCCGCATTACGGTTTACAACATCAATAAATTTTTATATTTCGCACGTCTAAAAAAATTAGGCTTTATGAATTATTAAAATTTATTGGTAGTATAAACTCCATTGCGACGTTTCGGCGAAACATCGCCTACCTTTTTGCAAAAAATTAATTTTTAGAGATGCCCAACTAATTAAAAATTAAATAAAATCATAAAGAGTCGCAATTTTGGATTTCTAATTTATTGATTTAACGGGATTGTTTTTTGTGTTATACAGATCGTATTTGAATTTTAGCGATTTTAAAGCGTATAAAAGCCTGTCGCCAGATAAATAGGCAGACGGCGGTAAATGTAAATTCAATTGCGAGCAGTTTAAATGTTTGGAATTAGTTTGGTTGTTGATTGGAAAGGAGATTGACAAATGAAAGTCAGAGCAAGCGTTAGACGTATTTGTGAAAATTGTAAAGTAGTAAAACGTCGTGGTCGCGTTTACGTAATTTGCGTTAATCCGCGTCATAAACAACGTCAAGGTTAAACTAAAATCAGGTTGAATTGATGTTGTGTCGGTTGGTTATTTATTATTTGGATAAATTTTTATTTTATGTAACGCAAAATTTATCCGCTAATTATAAAGGTAATCAATAAAATATACGTATCGTACTTGAAATTAAGCGACTTAAAAGCATAAAAGCCTGCCGCCCGATAGCTGGCGGCGGTTGTAAGCGCAACTCAAGTGTGAACAGTTTAAAAACCTGTCGTCCGGTAATAGTTAGACAGACGGCGGTAAACGTAAATTCAAGTAATAACAGTTTAAAGTAATTTAATTTTTTTGGAGAATAATTTTATGCCGCGTCTTTTGGGAGTTGATATTCCGAATAATCGTCCGATAGTGATTTCGTTGACATATCTTTATGGTGTTGGTCATGCGACGGCGCGTGAACTTTGCCGTCAGGCTGGAGTTGATACGTCGTTGCGGGCAAGAGATTTAGGCGAAAACGATCTTGCTAAAATTGCGTCTCTTCTTGATAATAATTATGTTGTTGAGGGGCAATTGAGACGGCAAATAAATCAAAATATTGCGCGTTTGCGCGAAATCGGTTGCTATCGCGGAATGCGACATCGTAAAGGCTTGCCGGTACGCGGACAACGAACAAGAACAAATG
The DNA here is from genome assembly GCA_031277105.1 of Planctomycetaceae bacterium. Lineage (GTDB taxonomy): Bacteria > Planctomycetota > Planctomycetia > Pirellulales > Thermoguttaceae > WRKP01. Next base: position 19,775 of record JAISLW010000476.1, read on the forward strand.
CAAGAACACGAAAAGGACCAAAGAAAACAGTTGCAGGTAAAAAAGGAGTCAAAGATTTACGTTAAGCGGAAACAAACGGAAACAAGCGGAAACGCTGTTTGATTACGTAAAACAAAAAATTTGACAGAACAGAATTAAATATAAAAAAGTAATTTGCAGTTTGCAAATAATTTTATAAACGTCAATATCTACGAATTGTACTTAATGATTTCGGTAATGCGGCGGCGTAAAAACCGCATTCAAATAAGCAGGGGCAGTAACTGAAATTTTAAGCGTAAACATTTTACAAATGTAATAAGGATAATAAAGTGGCAAAAGCGGTAAAAAAGAAAAAAGTTAAACGTACAGTAGCGGCTGGTATCGTTCATATTAAAGCGTCGTTCAATAATACGACTGTAACGATAACAGACCCCAAAGGCGATACGTTGTGCTGGGCAACAGGCGGAACTTGTAATTTCAAGGGTAGCCGTAAAAGCACGCCATTTGCAGGTCAAATGGCGGCGCAACAAGCAGCCGAAAAAGCAATCAAATTTGGAATGAAAGATGTTGAAGTAAAAGTAAACGGACCAGGCAGCGGACGTGAAAGCGCTATAACAGCGTTGCATCAAGCAGGTTTAAATGTTAAGTCAATTGAAGACGTAACGCCGTTGCCGCATAATGGTTGCCGTCCTAAAAAACGCAGAAGAGTTTAAGAATATTTTAATTTAAAATTCGAGTGGTAATTGACTAGATATTAAGTTTTTGATTATAAGGCGTGAGATTTTTTGTTGGACGGTTGTGTTGGCGGTAAATTGATTGCGGCGTTAAACAAAAAATTTAACGTGAAGAGTTTTAAAAATAGTGTCAATTGTGCGTTGTGATTTAGTATGCGTATCAATTGAGTGTGTATTGAGAATTTTCGTTACGATAATTTAGAGAGAATTACAAATTATATGGCTCGTAATACAGAGGCGGTTTGCCGGAAGTGCCGGCGTGAAGGTGTTAAGTTGTCCTTGAAGGGCAGTCGTTGTGGAACTGACAAGTGCGCTTTTACGCGCCGTTCAAATGCGCCCGGAATGCACGGGGCAAGAAAAGGGAAACTTACCGATTATGGTATTCATCTACGTGAAAAACAAAAAGTCAAAAACTTTTACGGTGTGCTTGAAAAACAATTCCGTAAATATTTTACTATGGCTGAACGCGCTAAAGGTAATACTGGTAAAGTCCTTATGGGGTTGCTTGAACGTAGGCTGGACAATATTGTTTATAGACTTGGTTTTGGCGCTTCGCGTTCGCAATCGCGTCAATGGGTAGCGCATGGTCATATTCAGGTAAATGGCAGGCGTGTTGATATTCCGAGTTATCTTGTTAGGCAGGGCGATATTATTTCTGTAAGAAATCGACCAACAAGTAAGAAAGCTATTAAGCAAGTAATTGACGATGGGATTCATGAAGTGCCGGATTTCTTATTAAGGGATGAAGGCGAAACGCCAAAAGGTACGGTAATGAGATTACCAACTGCGGAAGATGTTCTATTAGACGTAAATTCGGCGTTAATTGTCGAGTTATGTTCCAAGTAATTTTTTGTTTTGTATAATGTTATCTTTTAAATCTGTGTAATCTGTGGATAAAAAAGTGTTCCACAGATTACGCAGATTATTTTTTTTCTGGGTATTGACAGGCTTTTCTGTTTATCTAAAATTTTCAAAATTCTGATTTTGAGTTGAGTCTTGCATCGTCGATATTGTGCGTTTGTAATTTCTGTAACAAAAATTTAACCAAATAATTTTAAGGTAAATTTATGAAAATTTTCCAAAGACGTTTTTTTGTAACGATAATTCTTTTTGTAATCGTGAATCTATTAAATTTCACGCTGCCCCAAAAGGGGCGAAATACAACGTAATTTATTGATCAAAAAATTCGCTACTCAATACTTGCGCGTATTTTTAAAAAACACAATTTAAAGTGCGAAAAGTATAAAACTTGACTTTTTA
>JAISLW010000511.1 GCA_031277105.1 Planctomycetaceae bacterium
TACGCACAAAATAATTATTAAATTTCAATAATTCATAACGTGTAAAATAGACATATTTTAGACGTTGTAAAATAATAAAATTTATTGGTATCATAAACTCTAATGCGGCGTTTCGGCACAGTGTTTAATTTTTTTAGCCGCCTACCTAAACAAATGAATTTTTAGAGATACCCATAATTTAATAAACAAATTTCCGTGAACGGTTACGAATGACTGATCGTTTCTCACGAAATGTTTTTTTAGAAATTTCCGTTTATTTATTTTACGATAACAGAGACGCCGTCTGGGATTGCCGTTATTGTTGCGTTTGGATTTTTTAATATATTTTCAGCGATAGACAACGCTTCTTTGATAGATTTTGCAGGTATCATGTGTAAGTCTTTTACGATATTATCCGGCGCTTCCGAAATATAAATTACGCTTGCATGTTTTAGAACTCTTGCGAATATTTGCGATTGCCATTGATCGACTTGTGTTTTTGCATTCGGCGTTTCCATGAAATTTTTCAACATATTATTTAGATTTTTTTCATTTGCAAACGTTTTGTGAAAATGACAACCTCCATGTCCGTCGTTTGATTTTGCGATCATAATTATGACTCCGTTTTTTTTGACCGTCGCTTCCGCCGCCGTCATTCCCTTGACCGCCTGATAGATATTCTGGTCAAGCGGATAACCTCCATTCGACGTAACAACAATATCCGCCGGAATCGCATCCGCCATACAATTTTTACATAGAAAATCACAACCTTCCGCATGAGCGGCGTCACAGTCGCCCGCAACCGCATAAATTACTTCTTTTTTACTGTTAATTATCACATTGCAAATAAACGCCAACTTCGCCTTTCGCGCCGCATAAATCATATCCGCATGAATTGGGTTTCGCCGCAATACGCCCGTCCGCGCAAAATTATCCGCAATAAACGTAGCATTATGGTTATAAATAACCGTCTCCCGCGCCGCAATTCCAGGCAAAACACTCTTACGACCGCCCGAAAAACCCGCAAAAAAATGAGGCTCAATAAAACCCTCCGAAATCAAAAGATCAGCGTCAATCGCAAGACGATTAAGAACCAAATCGCCGCCGGAAGGCAACTTGCCAAGATCAATAAATTCAGACTTGTCACAGTCATGCACGACAATTTTTTCCGACTCAAAAATCTCTTGACCAAACTTCTCCGCCAACTCGACGCTAGTAGGACAACGATGACAACCAGTCGCTACCAATATTATAATTTCCGCCTGCGGATTACCGCGCCGAATTTCACCGAGCAATTGCGGTACAATCAACTTGCTAGGAACCGGACGCGTATGATCGCTAGCAATCAAAACAACTCGACCCTTGCCAACCGATAATTCCGAAAGCGCCGCCGAACCAATAGGATTACAAATCGCACCACGCACCAACTCAATCTCCGAATACTTCGGAACATAATCACAAAACGAAGACTCAATCACGCCCAAAAAACGTGAAACCGGAAAATCATACTCAAGAAAATCCCGACCATAAGGAAAATATATTTTGGTCATAATTGAGTTATGTAATTTTGTAACCGTTCACACTCGAATTTGCGTTTACCTTCGCATGCCTACTATCGGACGGCAGGCTTTGACGATTTTAAATCGCTGAAATTCAAGTACGAGCTGTGTACGTTCTTAAAAAATTCCGCTCACGGCAATTTGATAAACAAATTTCCGCAAGCGGTATATGCCGACACTGACAATTTACCAAAAAAATCTTGTAACCGTTCACGGAGATCAGTTTAGCAAAATACGTGTTGGCAATTTTTTTTGAGGGACAGGAGGGACAAGTGGGACAAGTGGGACAATTTTTGTAACAAAAAACTGTTATCTAACTTTTAAAAAACTACACCCTACTCCCTACGCCCTAACCCCTAAAATCTATCGCTTAAATTTCCGTGAACGGGGTTACAAAAGCTCAATTACATCCGCAGCAGCATGAGCAGCCTTTTGATTGTGCTTTAATTGATTCTCTTACGGATTCGAGTTGTCCAGCGCTTCCGAGTACGGTATTTTTATGAATTATGTACTCGGCGTATGCTTGCATGAAAATTTTCCCTGGCGGTCTTAAATCGAAATTAGCGGGGTCGTCGCGGAATTGTTCGCGATGTATAGCGCACCAGACTAACCTGCCGTCGGTGTCAATATTTATTTTGGTAACGCCTAATTTTGCGGCGGGTAAATATTGTGCTTCGTCGACTCCTTTAGCGTCGCTTAATTTTCCGCCTGCGTTATTTATTCGAGCGACCCATTCTTGCGGTACGCTGCTGCTGCCGTGCATTACTAGCGGGAAATTTTTCGGAATCGCTTTTTGAATTTTTTCGAGTACGTCAAAATGCAGACCTTGTTTTCCGGTAAATTTGAAAGCGCCGTGCGAAGTGCCAATTGCAACCGCAAGCGAATCAACTCCGGTTTTCTCAATAAATTCGGCGGCTTGGGCAGGGTCGGTCAATTTAACGCTGCCAACTACATCCTCCTCGACGCCGCCAAGTTGACCTAACTCGGCTTCGACGACTATACCTTTAGCGTGAGCGCGTTCGACGACGCGTTTGGTTATCTCTATATTTTTGGCAAACTCCTCATGAGAAGCGTCTATCATCACCGAACTATAAGCGTTGCTGTCAATACAATCGTAACAAGCTTCCTCTGTCCCGTGATCTAGATGCAACGCAAAAATAGACTCAGGAAATACTTCATCGGCGGAGGCGATCAAGGCTTCAAGCATGCGTTTATCGCTGTACGATCTGGCGCCGCGTGAAATCTGAATTATAAACGGGGCGCTTTTGCCGTTATCTATCGGGTCTTCGTTCTTAGCTTTTTTGCCAAGATTACCGCGAAACAAACCAACGGTTTGTTCTAAATTATTAATGTTGTAAGCGCCGATGGCGTATTTGCCGTAAGCGTGCTTAAACAGGTCTTTGGTTGTAACGATCATTAAATTTATTCTCCTTTAATTTGTGAACTGTTTCACTTGAATTTGCGGTTATTTTTATCTGGACTAACTTATTGCAAATCAGGTCTTGTTACTTAACTGTTCATACTTGAAGTTGCGTTTAATGCCGCTTGCCTAATTTTGGACGGCAAGTTTTGACGCTGTTAAATCGCACAATTCAAGTACAATCCGTATAATTTATATTGTCGCTAAAATTCAAGTAAATTCCGTAATATATCAAAAGATATATCAAACGCATTGTAAACTATTCGCATATAAATTCCGCCATTTGTTTCGTCTATTGCAAGACGGCAAATTGTAAACAAATTTAGATACGGACAGTCATTTTTTCAAAACGGATGCCGCTCAATTAAGACAAAGAATTGTATCACAATTTCCACTCGCCGTAAGGTAGGGGGAATAACACAATATCAAACATAAGGGTATCTCTAAAAATTCATTTTTTTGTAAAAAGGTAGGCGGTGTTTCGCCGAAACGCCGCAATACGTGTGAAACAATTATTAAATTTTAATAATTCATAACGTGTAAAATAGATGTA
>JAISLW010000516.1 GCA_031277105.1 Planctomycetaceae bacterium
TAAAGTTAAGAAAAATTAAAATAATTTAATTATCTCTTTAACCAAAAACATAACCAGCAATTAAAATCACAATCATTTTTTACAACCATCAATCTCAACTAATTTTTGGCTCATCAAAATAATTGTAAAATTGCAAAACGATACAATTCTCTGATTCATTTTGCAACAAAGGGCAGTAATTTAACACATATAAAAATTCACACAAGCCCCCCTGAAGAAATTCGGAATTCGGAATTCGGAATGCGGAATTGAGGATTTTGATTTCAAATTTAAAATAATCTTTTTAATCTGTGTAATCTGTGGATCGTTTTTAAATCAAATCACAGACCAACGGATCGCGGGCGTCCCGCCTGCATGCGGTTGTACTCAACCGCTAATGAGCGAGGTTTGTATTGCAACGATCTTTTTGATTGCCCTGACTGTTATTTTGTTTTGTTTTTGTTATACTTTTTTGCCAATTTTTTTAGACGAGGTTAGTTTGTTAAAAAAATTTGTCTTATCAGGGACAAGTGGGAATGGAAGGACAATTGGGACAAATTTTTTTTGTAACAAAAAATCTATTTCAATAATTCCGAATGACGAATCCCAAATTTACAAAACTATCCCCTATCCTCTAGCCCTTAATTTATAATGACAACTCCACACACAACTATAAATACGCCGCCCGATCCGTCGCAAACGATGAACACAATTCAACAGCATGGCGTTGACCGGATGTTGGTACGTCTTGAGCATCTTGATAAACTTCTCAATCTTGCGGGCGAAGTAATTATTACAAGTTCGACGTTGCATGAATTACAACGCGACATGACCGACGCCGTTACGCATAACCGCCCAATGAGCGACGTTGAATTGCAAATAATTAAATCTGCCGATGAAGCCTCTGCGCGTATTTCACAAGATTTACACGATCTTGTTATGGCGATTCGCATGGTTGAAATTGGCGAAACATTTAAATTATTTCGTCGTCCCGTCCGCGATCTTGCGCGAAATCTTAAAAAAGATATTGAACTAAAATTTGAAGGCGAAAAAGTTCTAGTCGATAAAGCGCTGGCGGAACGTTTGGTCGAACCGTTATTACATACTTTACGCAACGCAGCCGATCACGGATTGGAAACGCCTATTGAAAGAATACACGCAAACAAAAACGAAAAAGGCGTAATACTACTCAAAGCTATCGAACACGAACACGAAACCGAAATAATTATCTCAGACGACGGACGCGGAATTGACGAAACAAAAATTATCGAACGCGCAAAAAAACTCGGACTACTAAAGCATACGGAACAACAAATTAACTTGTTGCCAATACTCTGCATGTCCGGCTTCTCAACAAAAGAAAAAGCAACCGATACGTCGGGAAGAGGCGTCGGACTCGATCTGGTAAATACAATGGTTCAAGAGTTCAGCGGGACAATTGAACTAGAAAATCAAACCGGTTTAGGTTGCTCTTTTAAATTGCATATTCCGAAATTGAAAGCGGTAAATATTATCGACGCTTTAATTGTACGCTGCTCAAGTACGCTTTATGCGTTGTCGATTGACAAAGTCGTCAGTTTGCAAGGCGTTAAACCGTCGCAAATTCAGGCTTCAATGGATCGAGAGCGATTTATAAAATATCTTGGCGAGCCTTTGGCGTTATTTGATTTATCGGAGTTGTTAGGCAGCGAGCAGTCGGCGATTGACAATCCTGAAATTATTCCTGTCGTTATAATCGAAGGGCGTAAAGACAAAATAGCGTGTATCGTTACAGAGTTTCTTGCGCCGTCGAAATTGGTCAACGTCCCGATGGCAATGGATATGTTCGACCGCGACGTTTCGGGAATTGCGGGAACGTGTATTATTAGCGGAGGAAGAGTCGGGATAACGGTTGATGTTGATATGGTTGTGGCGATGGCAACGGGCGAACCGCTAAAACAAGACGAAGGTCACGCAAACGCTTCGGACTTCTCACGCCAAAAAGAACCCGAACAAGAAATCGAAAACAAAAATTCTATGCCGGAATCCGCCGCAATGTCGCATTCGCAAGAAGAACTTATCGCAAAATCAAAATTGTCGGCACAACGAGATAGAATTGCAAATCGAATAGAAGAATCAAGTCAAAAAGAATTGACCGATGCGGACGTTTCGGATTTGCTCACGGAAATTTCACGCGGATTATTAGAATTGCAAGACGCTCTTTTATCGCTTGAAAACAATAACGACGCAGAAATCATGAAAGACGCTTTTAGACGACTTCATGCGGCAAAAGGAAATTTCACAATGCTAGGCGTAACAACGTCGGCAAGTTTAGCGCATGAATTGGAAACTTTGTTAGACCATTTGCGCAAGGGCGATATTGAGATGACGCAAGAGTTGATGGATTTAATGTTAGATGGAGTTGCGGAGTTAATAAATGCGACTAATGCGCTGCCGCAAAAAGTTTTAGATGAAAACACGGGGCTGTTGTCAAGAATAGATCAGGCAATGCGATTGATTACGAATACGACGCCAATAACGGATCCGGACAAAGTTCTAGGAACATCTTTTTCATTAGCGCCAACGGTAGAGTTGCAATTGATCGGCTCGCTTAAACAGAAGGAATGCGCATACGAAACTTTCATAAGATTTCATCCAAGCAGACAAGCGTCGTTTCTAGTAGCGTATTTAACGTTACGAAAATTATGTTATCACGGAAAAATATTAGCGACTTTGCCGTCAATCGCAGATATTGAAAACGGCTTTTGCAGCAACGCAATAAAAGTATTATGGGCGTCGCCGTTGACCTTAACAGAAATCGACGCCGCAATAAACAAATGGGCGCCCTTCTTCAATATCGCAGAACACCGAAGCATACAAACAACCGTATTCAGATACGATAATAACGCAGAAATATAAAATCAAAAAAATAATTTCTAAACTATTCGTACTTGAGTTTGCGTTTACCTTCGCCTGCCTAGCTTTCGGACGGCAGGCTTTGACGCTTTTAAATCGCTGAATTTCAAGTACGAGCAGTATACACAACTTGAAGACAAAAAAATTCGACCAATACGGCGCCGCATTATTTTATGGCGAAAATTTTATCACTCGATATAAAAAATTTTATGGAAAAAAATATATTAAACAAACTAACAATACGCGGTTTTAAGTCTATTCGCGAATTGACAAATTTTGAATTAGGCAAATTAAATGTTCTTGTTGGCGCAAACGGCAGCGGAAAAAGTAATTTGATTTCTTTTTTCAAAATGCTTACCGATATGCTTGACGGTAATCTTGATGATTATGTTCGTGAAAACGGCGGCATTAGCAATATACTTTATAACGGACGAAAAACTACGCAAAAAATGCAATTTGAAACGCAATCGAGTCCGCTAAAATATCGATTTACAATTAAACCCGACACTAACGAAGGTTTTGTATTGACAGACGAAGCGTATTGCTATCCATGTGAAATGAATAATTGGCGCGTAATAAATAATGGGCATGCAATAAATGATAGGCGTAATTGTAACAGCAACGATAAAAGATACATTTACGATACGATGAAGTCATGGCAAATTTATCATTTTCACGATACTAGCGCAACGGCGCCGGTACGCGGCTGGGAAATCGTAGAGGACAATAAAAAATTACGTTCAAACGCTTCAAATCTCGCTGCGTTCTTGCTACGGTTACGGGAAGACGCCGATGATTGTTATAGGGAGATACTTAATGTTTGCAAGTTGGTTATGCCTTATTTCAAAGATTTTTTACTTAACGTGAAAGAATTTGGCAAGGACAAAGAAATCAAAAAAGTTTCATTGTCATGGAGGACAAAAAATTCAGATTTCCCAATGCAATCTTATCATTTATCTGATGGAAGTATTCGTTTCATTTGTCTTGCGGTCGCGCTTTTGCAATCTAATCCGCCGTCAATGTTAATTATTGACGAGCCGGAATTAGGTTTGCATCCTGAAGCGATACGTATTATCGGCGAACTAATAAATAACGCAAAAAAACAAACGCAAATTATTGTCGCTACGCAATCGCCGCTGTTAATTGATCAATTTGCAATAAAGGATATTGTAACAGTAATTCGTAAAGACGATCAGTCCGTTTTTGAACGATTAAAACAAAAAGATTTTAAAAAATGGTTAGAAAATTATTCTCTAGGCGAACTTTGGACAAAAAATGTTTTAAATAGTTCACGCTTGAATTTATGTTAATCGTCATATTCCAGACGCCAATAAAATATATACGTATCGTACTTAAAATTCATCGTCAAGCGGCGCTATCCGACATATAAATTCAAAATTAAAGAATCTATTTAATCTGGTAATCTGTGAATCGTTTTAAAATAGATTTACAGATTTTTTTGTGAAAAATGGAGACGGCGGGAATCGAACCCGCGTCCCGAAACTGTTCTATATAAGCTTCTACGTGTGTGTCCGGTTATTTATTTTTTAGTTTGCTCAGTCCCTCGCCGGCAACGGTACCTCGCAAACGATTCGACGACATTTTTTAACTCCTGTCGTAATCGACTTGAACAGGAGCGATCCGAATTTACGTCCGAATATCACGCCATTTCGGCTACAGCATGTATTCGGGGTCGCCTTTCATTAGGCGGCCAATGCCAATTTAGGTTCGGCATTTGAATTTATTAGTCGGCTTTTAACGTGGCCCGCTGACCAACCACGACACGCCACCCATACTTCACTAGCCCGGTCGAAACCAGTTCGTCCCCATTGTTACAAAATTACGCAATAACAATATCGCAACAGATAGATATTTAAAAATAACCACCCGCCACAATATCGACCGAAAATTATAAACTCTCTACAAAAATACACAATTAGGGGGCAATTTCTATGGAAATTAAAGATAATTGTAACCGTTCACGAAAATTTAGCGGTTGTTTTTTAATTCTGAAATCGGAATTATTTTTAACAAATTATAACTATTCAGTAGCAGATAGTATCTTTATGATTATTTTGTTTTTTGACGTGTACTAATCACACGTTAAATGCGTTTTTTAAGTTGCTTTTTTGTAACGAAAATTGTAAATGATTTTTCGCCCATTTATGGGCAATACGTAACAGCCCGCCGCAACACGGCGGGATCGCAATTATCAAATAACTAGCATCCTGAAATGACAATGGAATGACGGATATATTACTTGTAAATTTAATCAAATGATCTTCATTTAAAATGTGGTATCTCTAAAAATTCATTTGTCCAAGTAGGCGGCGTTTCGCCACGGCGTTTATTTTTTGTGCCGCAGTAGAGTTTATGTCGCTAATAAATATTAATATTTTACAACACCTAAAATAAATTTATAAAGATTCGCCTAACGTTTTTAAATTCGAGTTGACAAGTGATCCTAAATAGTTTTTGGTTTGTTCGTTCTGAGTTCGAGCGATATTGTGGCGTAATATGTATTTAAACTGGCGTATTTCTAAAAATTCATTATTGATTTAATTTTACCAAAACTTATTTTAACCTAATTTTTCCTAACAAAACAACCTCATTAGCTGAATATGACAACACAGTTTTGTTCAGAAAAATTAGGTTAACATTAGGTTTTTAAAATCGGAAATTAAATCAAATAAATTTGTTAGAAATACGCATAATTATTTTTTAGATATGAAATTGCTCTTGTCTATAATTCTGTATTCTGCGTTTTGGAATCCTGCTTTGGCAAAATAAGCATAAGCCAACAACGCAATAATAGCCAGAACTAAAAAAGGCTGAAATTGTTTATGATATTTTTTCTGTTGTTCAACTTGAAATTCGCCCGCCGATAACTTTGCAATATTTTGCGAATATATTTGTCCTAATTCGAATAACTTATCGCCTGCTGGAATATAAGTTCCGTTCGTGATTTCAGCAATTTCTCTCAAAGTTTTATCATCAACTTTTGACCATATTTCTTGTCCGTTGTATTTTAAGAAGGTCAAATTTCCTCTTTCGTCTCTTACTGGTATCCTGCTTCCTTCGACAGTATCGCCTAGCGCGACGACAATAATTTTTATATTTTTAGCCGCCGCTTCTTTCGCCGCTTCTAGCGGCATAGATTCGTGGTCTTCGCCGTCCGTAATCAAAACTATAGCCTGATCCCTTTCCGCCTCCGGCGGCATTGCCGCCAATGCCCGCCTAATAGCGTCGCCAATAGCAGTGCCGCCACTCGGCGCCGAACTCGTATCAACAGCGTTAAGAACTTCGTTATAAAATCCGCGATCCGTAGTCAACGGCGCTTTGATTACAGGCTTGCCCGCAAAAACCAATAACCCAACACGGTCGCCAACAACATTGTCAAGCAAATCGCGTATCGCCGACTTCGCACGCTCCAAACGATTCGGAGAAGCATCCTCCGCAAGCATTGAACGTGATACGTCAAGCAAAACAAAAACATCACAACCCTTACGCGATACCTCCTCAAAATACTCGCCAAACATAGGACAAGATAACGCAATAATTATAAACGAAGCCGAAACGCAAAAACAAACGCAACTAAACAAAAAATAACCAAAACGCATTACAGGAAATAAACGAATAAACATCGAAACATCAACAAACCGTAACGCCGCCCTACGCTTGCAAGCATAAGAATAAAAAAATAAAACAACTATAAACGGAAATAACCAAAATAATAATAAATAAAAATAATTGTCAAACATAATACTTTATACTCTCTAAAAAATTTATCCAAAATGATTAAATAAATGTAACCTTCACGAAATTTTCAAAACATAGAGTTTTAGGTAATAAGGTGTAGGGGATAGATTTATTGTTACGAAAATTGTCCCCCTACACTCTACACACTATCCACTAAAATCTTTTGCTTAAATTTACGTGAACGGTTACAAATAAATAATGAGTTAGTTTTTAAATTGCCTGCCTAATTTTCGGACAACAGGCTTTGACGCTTTAAAATCACCAAATTTTAACGACGATACGTTTAATTATTTTCAATAATTTTGTATTTATTTTTACCGATAAAAATTAGCAAGGCGGATTTTAAGTTGGGGCGGTCTTTTAAGCGGCGAGAGGTAATATATTGATTCAATTGTTCAAGTCCTTTCTTTTTTACTTCGTCAATATCTTTTTTACTTGCGTCTGTTTTGCAATATTTTAACTCCCAAACCCATTCGTATTTTACCGCAGAAT
>JAISLW010000500.1 GCA_031277105.1 Planctomycetaceae bacterium
TCGGAACGTTTCACCTGTACGGGAGTATTGTCGGACATTTTGCCGTCCAAGCCGAAATCGTTTCGCTGTTTGGCGTTACTTGTACCGCCAAATTGTCCGATAATCCAACTCTCGAACTCAAACGCATCTTTATTCCGCAAAGTGTCATAATCGTATTTATGCAATTGCAAAGCGTATGAATTAGCATAGATGCTTGTAAACAAATCTGTCTGTTGATGCAGTCGCAGTTCGGTAACTTTCACCGCCTGTACAGATTGGTCAATACCAATCCATTTACGGTTCAATTTGTCGGCGACGGCGATAGTAGTTCCTCCGCCCATGAATGGGTCAAGTACAAGGTCGCCTTCGTTGCTTGCCATTTTAATAATACGCTCAAGTAAAGTGAAAGGTTTTTGGGTCGGATAGCCGATACGTTCGGAACTGTTACCTTGCAATCGGGGTATATCTGTCCAATAATCTTCCGGAAATTTACCTTTTTCATTCAGCCTGTTTTTATGCCTTTCCGATATGTCTCCTTTGACGTTTGCCATAATTCCAGTATTGCTTGCGCCGCGGGAAGTTCGTGCAATCGTTTCTTCATTATATGGAAGTCGGACACTGTCTCCGTCAAAATAATAATTTTCCGTTTTGGAATAAAAATAAATCATGTCGTGCTTTTGAGCCAGACGGTTTTTAATATTGGCAGGTCCGGCATAACACCACACAATCTCATTCCGAAAATTATTCCTTCCGAAAATCTTATCCAGAATTTCCACTCTGATATACGCGTCGGCGTGCCAGTCGCAATGCAAGAAAATACTTCCGGTCAATTTCCGCACGCGATGCATTTCTATCACACGTTCTTTCAACCATGCAATATAATGTTCGATACCGCCTGCCCACCTGTCCTGAAAACTGCGGATTTCGCCTTCGTCGCCCCAGATAATTTCGTAATTGCGATTACTGAAAAACGGCGGATCAAGATAGATTAAATCAACCGTATTGCTTTTTATTTTTTTGAGTATTTCGATATTATCGCCTAATAATAATTTGTTTAATGACATCGTATAAAAAAATTGTAAAAAATTTTACTTCTCTCTATTCATAACAGCGCGCAAACAGAGAATAATTAACGTTAATTTATCAGATTGCGATTGTAAGTCAATGTTTAGCCAGTCGTAATTTGGTAACTTTGAATGCTTGTTTAGATTGATCGATTCCGATCCATTTTCTATTAAGTTTATTCGCAACTGCAACAGTTGTGCCGCCGCCCATAAAAGGGTCAAGCACAAGATCGCCTTCGTTGCTTGCGCATTTTATAATTCGTTCTAAAAGCGCTTCTGGTTTTTGCGTCGGATAGCCGATTGCTTCTGTAAAGCCTTTGCGTATTGCCGTAATATCAGTCCACCAATCGCTCATTGGTTGCCCTTTATTTATGTCCAGCCATATTTCCGATAAATCTTGCGGTATGCTTTTTAATTTTGCAAAAGCGCCAGGCGATACGTCTTTTAATTTCTGATATGAGATTTGACCTTTATCGTTGAAATATTTCCCGTATCGTTTTATGGTACTTTCTGATAGCGCTTTTTTTGGTTGGTTAAAAACTCTTTTTTTATTGTTGGTTTTTTGATAGAAAAAAATAGTATCTTTTTTCCGCTTAAAATAATTCGTGGATTTGCCGCCAATATCTTCATAACACCAGTCAATCGCATCAAGAAAATTCTTTTCGCCAAAAATTTTGTCCAAAATATAAATACGAATATAAGCGTCAGCGTGCCAGTCGCAATGCAAAAAAAGACTGCCGGTTGATTTTAGAATCCGGTGCATTTGTTCAACGCGTTCTTTTAACCATGCAATATAATGATCAATACCTCCAGCCCAGCGGTCTTGAAAACTGCGTATTTCGCCTTCGTCGCCCCAGATAATTTTGTAATTGCGATTACTGAAAAACGGCGGATCAAGATAGATTAAATCAACCGTTTCGTCTTCCATTGTTTTTAGTATTTCAAGATTATCGCCTAATAATAATTTGTTTATTGACATCGTGTAAAAAATTGTAAAAAATTTTTACTTCTCTCTATTCACAACATCACGCAAAGAGAGAAAAAACAACGTTAATTTATCAGATTGCGATTGTAAGTCAATGTTTAGCCAGCCGTAATTTGGTAACTTTGACTGCTTGTTTAGATTGATCGATTCCGATCCATTTTCTATTAAGTTTATCCGCAACCGCAACAGTCGTGCCGCCGCCCATAAAAGGATCAAGCACGAGATCGCCTTCGTTGCTTGCGCATTTTATAATTCGTTCTAAAAGCGCTTCTGGTTTTTGCGTCGGATAGCCGATAGATTCTTTTGAATTAGATTGTATCCGAAGAATATCGTCCCAATAATTATTAACAATAACGCCGGGGTCTTCGTGCGGTCTGAATTTTCGGAACGGTTGACCGTTGTTGCGCCATCCCAAGTCGCCGCGATTATCTATTTCTTCTAACTTTTTTTTATTTACAACCCATCCATAATCCGGCGGCGTATATCCCGCATATTCATAAGTTAAATTTGGACGTTTTCCTTTAGAAGGAGATCGTAATATCGGATACTCATAATATCGTCCTTTCGCGTCTGATTTCGGATATTTTTTTTCAATTTGATTTTCAGAGATTTTAGTCCGTATTGTTTTGTCGTCAAAAAAGTATTTATTTGTTTTTGAATAAAAAAAGATGCTATCGGTAGCGATACCGAATTGTTTATTTTCAAATTGCGATCCTTTGGGCGTATTTGTTCGTTTCCAAATAATGTGATTTCGGAAATTATGCCGCCCAAATATTTTGTCCAGAATTTCAACTCTAATATAAGCGTCCGCATGCCAGTCGCAATGTAAAAATATACTTCCGGTAGATTTTAAAATCCGGTACATTTGCTCAATACGTTCTTTTAGCCATGCGATATATTGATCGATTCCTCCATCCCAGCGGTCTTGAAAACTGCGTATTTCGCCTTCGTCGCCCCAGACAGTTTCGTAATTACGATTACTAAAAAACGGCGGATCAAGATAGATTAAATCAACCGTTTCGTTTTCCATTGTTTTTAGTATCTCAAGATTATCGCCCAATAATATTTTGTTTACGAACATTGCGCAAAAAAATTCTGAAAACAATTTTTGATCTAAATGCCCCTTTTTTATTTAACCCTACTTGAAGCAACACACAAACAGATTTGAAAAAAAATTTATTACGCTTTGCCGGAAATTAGTATGTTACGACGTATCCGCCGATTTCTTTTGCCCATGCGTTTGTGCCGTCTTTTAAGTTCATTAGTCGTCCTTCAAATCCTGATTCTTTTAATGCGCGTATTGCTTGTTCGCTTCTTGTTCCTATTTTACAGATGAAAACGTTTATCAAATTTGGATTCAATTCATTTTTTCGTCTTACGACTTGTCCGAACGGGATTGCTCTTGATCTTGGCAACATTCCCATTGCGACTTCATGCGGTTCTCTAATATCGATTATTTCCAAATTTTCCGGCGTTTTTTCCAACATATCACGTAACCCTACCGCCGAAATCGTCTCTACCTCAATATCATTACCGCCGCGCAACCCGCAAAACTCCTCATAATCAACCAATTCCGTAATCGTCGGATGCTCCCCGCAAATCGGACACGACTTATCTCTACTTAACTTCAATTCTTTAAATTTGAGTTTCCACGCATCAAAAAATAATAGACGTCCCGATAACGTTTCGCCGTCGTCTAACAAGATTTTTAACGTCTCATTCGCCTGAATGCAACCGATGATTCCAGGCAATACGCCTAACACGCCGCCTTCCGCACACGACGGCACAAGACCAGGAGGAGGAGGAGTCGAATAAAGACAACGATAACAAGGACCGCCGTTATAATTAAAAACGCTCGCTTGACCCTCGAAACGAAAAATTGAACCATACACATTCGGCTTGCCCAAAAGAACGCAAGCGTCATTCACCAAATAACGCGTCGCATAATTATCCGTACCGTCAACCACTACGTCAAAATCGCGTATTATCTTAAAAGCATTCTCCGACGTAATACGATCGTTGATCGTAATAACATCCGTATAAGGATTGATTTCATTGATCCGGTCTTTCGCCGACGCAACTTTAGGACGCAATAAATCGCGCGTCCCATGTATTATCTGACGTTGCAAGTTAGTTTCGTCAACTACGTCAAAATCCAATAAACCAAGCGTGCCTACGCCCGCCGCCGCCAAATATAACGCCACCGGAGAACCCAAACCGCCAGTCCCAATCAACAAAACACGACCCCGCTTAAAACGCAATTGACCCTCAAGACCTACCTCTGGAAGGATCAAATGACGACTATAACGCGTCAATTCCTCAATAGAAAGTTCCTGCATAATAAAAACATAATATCAAATTGTTATATCAAAAACACGACTATTTATCGTTACAAATAATCGCGATAAATTATCATTACAAATTATCGAGCGCCCATAACCTTATCCAATATCCAATATCCAATATTCCGTATTCCGAATAACGGTTCATCGATCCGTCATGCAAAATTGGGAATTAAATAAATAATGAATTTTTAAACTGTTCACGCTTGAATTTACATTTACCTTCGCCTGGCTAATTTTCGGACGGTAAATTTTGATACTTTTAAACTGTTCGCACTTGAGTTTTCGTTTACCTTCGCCTGCCTAGCTTTCGGACGGCAGGCTTTAAATCGCTGAAATTCAAGTACGATCTGTATAAATTAACGAATTTCAAGTACGAACAGATAAAAAATGTCAATCGTTTACCTTTTACTGTAATTGCAACGAATTTCACGATACGTCAATTCCACCGGCAATTGCAGGTATCAACATGATCGTATCGCCCGATTTGATTTTAGTTACTACGCCGTCTCCGGTGCGAATATTTTCATCGTTTAAGAAAACATTCACAAAACTCCGCAACTTGCCGTCTTCATCAAAAAGATGCCGTTTTAAATCAATATAAAGTTCCGTCAACTTAACAAGCGCCTCCTCAACCGTTGCCGCATTAACTTTCACTTCCGATAAACCGTCCGTAAATGTACGCAACGCCGTCGGGAGTTGAATTGTTATAGATTGTGAATTAGAAGCCGTCATAAATTTTTTCCTCCTTTTAATGGAATCAGTTTAATAATAGTTTGTAATTATTCAGTAATATTTTTTGGGCGTCTCTAAAAATTCATTTGTTCAGGTAGGCGGCGTTTCGCCCCGTGTTTAATTTTGTGCCGCAGTAGAGTTTATGTCGCTAATAAATGTTAATATTTCACAACGCCTAAAATAAATTTATTTTGGACGTTATGAATTATTA
>JAISLW010000043.1 GCA_031277105.1 Planctomycetaceae bacterium
CAAAAAACGTAAAAGAAACTTCGGAGGAATATGATAAAGACGAAACGCAGAATACAAACTTTCCGAATGCAACAACCGAAACGGTTGCGATTTTAACCTCGCTCATTAGCGGTTGAGTATAACCGCATGCAGGCGAGACGCCTGCGATCCTGCTGACGATTTTTTGTAACAAAAAATCTTTCTAATCTGCGTAATCTATGGATCACTTTTAAAATGATTCGCAGATTATACACCAGATTAAAAAGATCATTCAAGATTAGCAAGTTCTAAAAATATACTGCGCGTACTTGAAATTCATCAACGTAAAATCGCCAAAACCTGCCGTCCAATAAACTAGGTAAGGCTTTGACGCTTTTAAATCACTGTCAAGTACAAGCAAATATAATATGAAATTTAGAGGCGCTTTTATTTAGGTTTTGTTACAACAATATTAAAAACTTTTAAACCGCCTCGCTTAACTTCAAACGTTAAATCAGTCGTGTCAGCCGAGCAAAATTTTGGATCAACAACTTCGATTTTTTCTATTTTACGAGTTTGCTGATTTAGTTTCATCCCATTTACCTTGCCAAGATAAACCTTATACTCGCCATCTGGAATTCCATCAACAATTTTTTCGGCGCCAGTGGAATACGTGCCATTGTCTTTTATTGTGCCGAAAAAACTATTTTTGTTATTATCGAAAATAACAAACCCTCTTGTAATAGGCGTTCCATCAGCATATTGCACTGTGCCTGTAATAATCGTCCGTCTTTCTCCACAACCAATAACACAAACACAAAAAACAACCAACAACAAAATATTTAATTTAAAATTTTTCATATTTAATTTTAAACTGTTCACACTTTAATTTGCAATTTACCTTCGCCTGCATAGTTTTCGGACGACAGATTTTTACGTTTTTAAATCGCTGGATTTCAAGCACGAACAGTATTTTTTTGATTCAGGAATAATCAATTTGATTATTACCTCTTGTTAATAAACAACGCCATCCTAAAATTCGCTCACTATTAACGAGACGGCTTTAGGCGACGTAAACAATAGGACGTCTCTAAAATTCATTTGTCTAGGTAGGCGGCGTTTCGCCACTGCGTTTAATTTTGTGCCGTATTACGGTTTATACAATCAATAAATTTAATACCTCACTCGCCTAAAATAGATATATTTTAGACTTTGTGAATTATTAAATTTTATTGGTATCATAAACTCTATTACGGCATGAAAGTAAACACAGTAACGAAACGCCATCGACCTTGACAAATGAATTTTTAGAAACTTTCAGCGTACTAAATTACGGTAATGAAACATGTTCGCCGTCGTTTACATTTCCTAGCGCGTGCGCTGTTCGGACATTTGTAGTTATCGAAACTCCGCGAACCGAACCGTCGCCAAGTAAGAAGTTGACAATCGCATTATGACAACTTCCCCATGCGCCAACGTCAGCAAGACCATACGCATAGTAAGGCGTATCAGGATTATTTGAATCCGTACCGGCAGCGCCCCACGGCGCAGGATTAGAAACATTTGGACCTCGTGAAAAAATAGGTATCTGCGCGTTTTGATGTGCGATATTTCTTCCAATATTAAAAACGTCGTTTAACTCGCCATAAGTATTGTCGCCGCATCCTAACCAACCGCCGTCCCAAGTTCTGGCAGCGTGTGAATTTTTTCCCACAGCCCAACCTGGAATATATTTTTCACCTATCAACAATTGATTAGTTGTGCCATCGCTCCAATATTCAATCGTATCTCGCGGCGACCAGTTGCTAACATGAGGATAATCATCGTAATACCCTTCATAGCCTGTTGCAAATGCCGCCGCTGAAACTCTGAAAGGTCCTCTGTAACCATTAGCATGACCTCCATCGACATCGCCTGGAGAAAGATAGCCTTCAAAAGAACTACATCTTACTTGAGCAAATGTATGAGCGCCGCCGCCGTCAACATAAGTAGAATAAGGTAAAACGGCTGTAACAACCGGCACATAATCAGCACGCGGTCCTATTGAACCGTTGTCGCTAGACGCCGTTTCAGCGCTTTCCACAACTCCGGCTTTTGAACGTCGCGTCGGACAAGTGAACACTTTCAGTCCCGCAAGATTTTGTCTTTGCTCTGCCGATAAATTCCGAAACCATTGATCGCCTGATATTCCTGGTATCGTGTTAAAAAACAAGAAACCGCCAGACGCCGTCATTTGTTCGTAGAGCGCCGTTTGTTCAATAAACGGAAGCAACATACAGAACAATGAACCTCGCGCCGATTGAACGGCAATTGGCGGAACGCCAGACATACCATCGCTAAAAGTATGAACAGCCAACCCCATTTGTTTAAGGTTGTTTTGACATTGCATTCTTCTTGCCGCTTCACGCGCCGCTTGAACTGCCGGTAAAAGAATCGCAATCAAAACGCCAATGATCGCTATCACTACCAAAAGTTCAACAAGCGTAAAACCAAAAAATAAATTAACAGAATTAGGTTTGGAAGAAGTCCCACGAGAATTTTTGTAACGATAATTGTTATTACAATTATTATGATAATTGTAATCTTTATCGTAAGTGTAATTGTGGTCAATACCTGGAGCCAGATAGGGGGCGCGCGCGCCCGGCCGCGGCGCCGGTGGCCCGGGAACGCGCG
>JAISLW010000072.1 GCA_031277105.1 Planctomycetaceae bacterium
TATTTTATACGTTGTGAAATAATAAAATTTATTAGCAACATAAAATCTAATGCGGCGTTTCGGCACAGTGTTTAATTTTTTAAGCCGCCTACCTGACAAATGAATTTTTAGAGATGCCCTTTATTATAACAAAAAATAAAAATCCAAAAAACAACACCAAAATATAATAATTTTTAGAGACGCCCAATACGCCAATAATTCCTTTTTTGACGCGTCGTTTTGACAAGTCTCCTTCGATGCGATTGCAAAAGCAGATTATGAGCGTTAAAGATATTGACAAACTTGACGAACTCTGCGATTTCGCTTTTGATTACGTATCGCTTGGCGAATTCGCTACGGCATTTAATTGAATTTTTGCAACGTTATAAATTTTACAGATCGTGAAAGCCTGCATTACGATAAGAATACAGGCCTTCACGTTTTTTATATTTAAAATTCAATTGCGATCTATAATAGAAACAGAAACGCCATTGAACCTCCAATTGCATTAACGTTTTGAGAATTGCGTTCCGCGTCTTGCTTTTCGGAGACCGTATTTTTTACGTTCAACTTCACGGGCGTCTCTGGTTAATAAGTGATTTTCCCGCAATGCCGCTTCAACTTCTGGATCAAACTTTCTAATTGCTCTTGCAATTCCGAGTTTGCATGCATCGGCTTGACCTGTTGTTCCGCCGCCGGAGACTTGTATCAAAACATCAACCAACTCCCGTTTGCCTGTAAGCGTCAACGGTGCAAGTACCGAATTCTTTTGTTTTGGCGTTTTGAAAAAATCTTCCAACGCCCTCTGATTTATACTAATTTTGCCGCTACCAGCCCGAATGCGGACACGCGCAACAGACGACTTTCTGCGGCCCGTTCCAAGAAAATCATTCTTACCATTTCCGTCTATAACGTAATTACCAAATTTGACCATTTGAATATCTCAATCAAAAAAATTTGTTCTAAATTAAAATTATTAACTGTTAGCGTTTTAATTTTCGACTATTATCGTTCACTTTTATGTTGCCGATTTTTTACGTTATTAAATTGTCGAAATTTAAAAATACGAACCGTTATAATTACTGTAATATTTATCCTCATTCGCTTAAACTTTTGTGCGTTTACGCGTAATTGCTAATTCTAAAACTTCTGGATTTTGTGCTTGGTGCGGGTGTTGTTCGCCGCTTTTGTACACTTTCAACTTTTGCAACATACGTCGCGCAAGATTATTTTTAGGCAACATCCGCCGTACCGCCTCAATCAAAACCATTTCCGGTCGCCTTGTGAATCTCTCCCGCGCCGTTTCTACACGAAGTCCGGGATAACCCGTATATTTTGTGTATTTTTTTTGGTCAAGTTTTTTACCTGTAAAAACGGATTTATCCGCATTCGTAACTATCACATATTCGCCCGTATCAATATGCGGCGTGTAGGTAGGGCGATGTTTACCCATTAAAATCATCGCAATATCACTCGCAAGCCGTCCTACTATCTTATCCGTAGCATCTACAAGATACCATTTTTGCTCGACCTCGCCGGGCTTCGCCATATATGTTTTATCGTTATTAATATTATTCATTACAAAACCTCAAAATTATTTTATCTTGATTCCGCCTTAAACGTTCATTTACTAATTTTCATTTTATGCGCATGTTCAAAACATACGTTTTACTTATTCTGACGGTTAATATTTTCGTTACAATCTAAAAGTGCAACAGTATAATACGCTAATCGACTTTGGCAAGTGGGGGCAATCGTTGAACTATTTGAAAGCAAATTTTTAAATTGCCCAACTTCAAACCGCATCGCAACAACGACTCAAAACAAACAATAAATCGCTTAATCGATTCATATAAACAAGCGCCAGCGGTGAAACGCCGCCTTTAACATTATTCAACTTAACTAAACTCCGTTCCGCGCGACGGCAAATCGTCCGCGCCAAATGTAAAAACGAAGATTGAAAATTATCGCCCGCAACAATAAACGCCTTAAACTCCGGCAATAATTCGCTTGCCGAATCAATATCCGTTTCCAAACGCTTAATATCTGATTGCGATATCTTGTAACGATTATCGTCCACCGACGCAAGCTCCGACATTAAGCGAATCAATTCATTTTGTACCCGATGAATTGTTTGGCAAAACGGTTGACTATTATCTATTGAGCGGACTATTCCGAGCGCCGCTGATAACTCGTCAATTTCGCCAATCGCATCTATCCGCAAATCATCTTTTGCAAAACGAATTCCATTTGCCAATGACGTTTCGCCTTTGTCGCCTTTGCGGGTATAAATTTGAAACTTATTCATTTGAAACTTATTCATTTGACAACGCTAATATTTTTTGTCGTATTATTGTGTTGCGTCATTCATTATGTTTTCAAGTTTAGCGATTTTTAAATGTTTTACTTGACTTTGCGTTTACATTCGTCTGTTTAATTAGCGGGCGGCAAATTTTGGCGTTTTTTAAATCGTTGGGTTTTAAGTACGAGCAATTTAATTTTCTTTATTAAAATCTAAACCGGCTTCTTTGCGACCTTCGTCGATAGCGTCTGCGAGGCAGTGCATGATTACTTCGATTGAGCGGATAGAATCATCATTGCCCGGAATTATTAGGTCAACTTCGTCAGGGTCAGAATCCGTATCGATCAGCGACACCGTAACGATCCCTAATTTTTGTGCTTCTTTGACTGCGTTTTTTTCTTTTTTCGGGTCAACTATGATCATTGCTTCGGGGAAGCGTGCCATATCGCGGATACCGTTTAGGTTGCGATACATTTTACGGTATTCGCGTTGCAAGGACGACTGCATTTTTTTTGAGTAAGTGTGCAATGCTTCGCCGCCTAAAATATCTTCAAGTTCTTTTAAACGGTTTAATCGCGAGCGGATTGTTGGAAAATTTGTCAGCGTACCGCCGAGCCAGCGATCCGCAACATAAGGCATTCCGCAACGTGCCGCTTCGAGTTTAATTGATTCAGACGCTTGTCGTTTTGTGCCGACGAATAAAATCAAACTACCTTGAGCGGCAACTTGTTTAAGATACTTTTTCGCGCGAAGCAGACCTCGTACGGTTTCGCGGACGTCGATTATGTGGATCAATTTGCGGCGACCGTAAACGTAAGGTCGCATTTTGGGGTTCCACATACTTGCGCGATGCCCAAAATGGACGCCTGCGTCTATCAATTCTTGTACTGAAATCGGCGTTGAAACTTCTGTCATTAGAGTTCTCTTTCTATTTTAGTTTATTGGCAGTTCCGTGCGGCACATTGTCAAGACGAAATCGCCCCTATTGACAACGTTTTGGAAAACTACCGCTTCGGTCGGAATAGTAATAACGTTTTGAAAAATTGGACCGGACAAAAATTCAAAACGAGTTAGTCAACTTGACCAACTATATATACGTATTGTGTTTGAAATTCATTGATGTAAACTGCTCGTAATTGAAAATCAATAATTTAAAATTTAAAAACGTCAAAGCCTATTGTCAGATAGTTAGGCAGACGATAGTAAACAAAATTTAAGTAAGTTAAGAGCAATTTTAAAAAAGCCGCGAAAGTTTACCAGAATTATACATTTCGTCAATCGGGGGGAAAAAACAATCGCATAGCCGTTAAAAATCCATCTAAAAAAATCGTATGAAGAATCGCAACAGTCGCGGATGCAATCCTCAAATTTTGTTATAAAAAAATAGTCTCACTTGTCATTCGTGTCCCACTTGTCCTTAAAAAAAATCCTTGTAATCCGTCTAATCTGTGGACAAAAAATCGATCCACAGATTACGCAGATTAGAAAGATTATTTTAAATTTGAAATCAAAATCTTTAATTCCGAATAAAAAAAAGCCCGCCTACCTACGAGGTAAACGGGCCAAAGGGTAATTAAAATGTTCGTCAAGTTGAAAAATTATTCGCTTTGATATTCTCTAAAAATTTCATTTGCTAAAGGATCGCGGGCGTCTCGCCTGCATGCGGTTGTACTCAACCGCCAATGAACGAGGTTTATATTAGGTTAGTTTTTCAGCAACTTGCCTTCGCCGCCGGATCGCGGGCGTCTCGCCTGCATGCGGTTGTACTCAACCGCCAATGAGCGAGGTTTTGATCTCAACCGCCTTTTTGTTTGCCTTGCGGCAAAGTGCAGGCGAGACGCCCGCGATCCGTTGGTCTCGCCTGCTTTTCAGGATCGCGGGCATCTCGCCTGCAAGCGGTTGTACTCAACCGCCGATGAGCAAGTTTACATCTCAACAATTTTTTTGTTTTTCCTTCGTCTAATTGCCAGAGCGAGACCGCCGCAAGTTAGACAAATTAACAACGTCGCAGGTTCGGGCGTGGGATTAAATGAATGCTCGAAGTCTCGCTCGCCACTGATACTAATATCACCTAACAAAGAAATTTTATATGGATTACCTATTTCACCAGTATTGCGAACAACAAATTCAAGAGTATTAGCGGCATCCGTCAAAAACAAACCTTGAGCAATAAGATCGTCTAAAAGAATCGACCCGTCAAAATTTATATCCTTTTCACTTCTATCTGTGTTAAAACCATATATTGCTTTTAAACTTGAATATTTAGTAATCTCATAACCATTAAGAAATATACCTTCCAAAACGTCATCTATCGTTATACCAATATCTATATTCAGAAATAATCCGGATAGATCAGATATTTCAGACGACAACGAAAATTCGGTTTGAAAAACGCTGTATCCAGGCGAATATATACGATCAACGAGATGAGGAGTACCATCAAGATCGTATGTAAAACCTATTTGGGCATCGCCTGGCGTAATATACCCATCAAGTCCCTCCGTTGCCTTTACATTCTTATAAAGCAAAACGGCGCCTTTTGACAATGTTTTATCAGGATTAGCAACTGTTGAATAACCCTCCAGATAATTCTTAAAAACTGTTTCAGTAATCTCCGAATTATTAGCGTTAACCACTGATGCATTTATTTGCAAAAGATTTGCAACTTGCCAATCGCTGGTATTTTCTGTTGTGATTTTCCATGATGGGAGCATATCGGCATTAGCGAATGTACAAAAAACGATCAGACATGCGAAACTGATTGTAAAACTAACGAGAGTTTTTTTCATTTTCTAACCTTAAAATCCTTTCTGTTTGAAGTTGAAATATTTTTGACAACTCAAAAAAATCATTTGCGTAAGGTAGGCGGTGTTTCGCCGAAACACCGCAATAGATTTTATAGTGTTATTAAATTTTAAGATTTCACAAAGTTTAAAATATATCTTTTATTTTCTACGTTATGAATTATTAAAATTTATCGGCGCTATAAAATCTTCTGCGGCGTTTCGGCGAAACGCCGCCTACCTGCAAATGAATTTTTTAGA
>JAISLW010000120.1 GCA_031277105.1 Planctomycetaceae bacterium
TATGATACCAATAAATTTTATTACTTCATAATGCCTAAAAGACATCTACTTTATACGTTATGAATTATTAAAATTTAATAATTGTTTTACACATATTGCGGCGTTTCGGCGAAACACCGCCTACCTTTTTTACAAAAAACGAATTTTTAGAGATGCCCACTTTAAAATGCGTTTTTACTTTGGTTTATATTCGCCTGCCTATCTTTCGGGCGGCAGGCTTTGACGCTTTTATATTGTTGTTGAAATTCAAGTATGATCTGATTATTTATTTTCCTATATTCCATTCTGTTGTGCCGGTGCGGTCTTCTAGTTGTATATTTAATTCGTTTAGTCCGGCGCGAATTTTATCGGCGGTTGCGAAGTCTTTATTTTTTCGGGCGGCGTTGCGGAGTTCTATTAGTAGATTTATAAGTTTAGCGACTAGTTTGTTTGATTCCGTTATTGCGATATTGTCCTTTGGTTGAATTATGAATAATCCTAACGTTACGCCTAGTTCCCGCAACACTATTGCGCCATACGTTAAAATAGAACTTAACCCCGCATCAAACGCTACCTCCAAATGCGAGTCGTCAATAAACCTGTTCAACTCCCGCAATAACTCAAACAAAATTCCAATTGCGCCGCCGGTGTTGAAATCATCGTCCATTGACTCAAGAAATTTTGTCCGGTAATCAGAAATTGCGTTGTAGAATTGCGATTGCGATAATGTTTGTGCGTTTGTTTTGAAATCTTGTAGTAATTTTTCGCCGTCGTTTCGGTTTAGGGGCGTTTCTAGTTTGTAGAAATTTTGGTTCGTGATTTTTTCGATACGTTTTGCAAGACGGTAAAAAGTTTCTAGCCCCTTCCCTACTTCTTCAATTCTCTCAAAACTAAAATCAATCGGACGTCTGTAATGAGTTGACAGTAGAAAGAATCGTATTGTTTCGGGCGTGAATTGTTTTAACATATCTCTGAATGCTCCGGCGCCTTTGGATTTGCTTATTTTTCCGGCTTCTTGCGAAATGATATTTCCTTCTTCGGCGGCGTGTGTTTTTCGTCCGCCTACTTTTCCGGTTTCGCCGGATTCTTGCATTAGTCCGTTGTGCATCCAATAATTGCACATCGGTTTGCCGTGCCGCGATTCGCTTTGGGCTATTTCGTTTTCGTGATGCGGAAAAACCAAGTCTAATCCGCCGCCATGTATGTCAAACGTTTCGCCAAGCAATTCGCAACTCATAACCGAACACTCAATATGCCAACCCGGACGACCTTTGCCCCAAGGCGATTCCCAAAACGGCTCGTCCGGTTTCGCTGATTTCCACAACGCAAAATCTAACGGCGACTTTTTCCGCTCCGCCATTTCGCCGCCGCCGCCGGAAGTCTGCTCGACAGAACGATGCGATAACTTGCCATACTCCGCATACTTGTTCACGTCAAAATATACGTCGCCTTCAGACGAATAAGCGAAACCTTTATCTATCAAATCTTGCGTAAATTTTATTATATTGCCAATATGTTCGGTCGCCCGCGGAAACGCATCAACCGAATCCTTCACGCCCATCGCCGCAAGATTATTCATATAATCAACCGTCATCTCCTCCGCAACTACGCCCATCGGCAATTGACGCAATTTCGACTCCGCTATCAATTTGTCGTCAACATCCGTAATATTAATAATAAAACGAACAACATAACCGCTGTACTGTAAATAGCGTTTTATCGTATCAAAAATCACCGGACCAACCATGTGACCAATATGAGACGCCTTATAAACCGTAGGTCCGCAAAGATAAATCCCAACCTTGCCGGAAACAACAGGCTTAAACTCTTCTTTCGTTTTAGTAATTGTATTGTAAATACGAATCATTTTTCGTTTCAAAAATTATTTGGTAAAAATTTTTAGTAAATTCGGAATTTTTATTAATTCGGAATTCGGAATTCGGAATTCGGAATTATTTTCTTAATTTGGAATCTTATCTGTGATTTTTTTGAGGGACGCGAGGGACAATTCGGACAATTTAATAAAGCCAATCACAATTTTGAAATCAAAATCGTTAATTCGGAATTCGGAATTCCGAATTCCGAATTCCGAATTCCGAATTTCCCCCGCCCTTCCCTTCTGCTTACATTGGCTTTAATTGTTCGATGATTCTTGTTCCCCAAGGTCGTCTTTGCGTGTCGTAAATTTGTCCGCTTGGAATATCTGTTGTTTTGAAGTTCAAGATTTTATCTCCTGCGATGCTATGATCCGGCGCAATATCTTCAGGTCGAATAAATCCGCCGACGTACATGATTTTACCTTCTTCTCCGACTTGTGTTGAGATTGTTCCTTGAATATGTAAATTTCCGTTTTCTAAAACGTCGACTACTTCGCATGCGATCACGAATTCGATAGTTTCGGCGTGTGTTAAGTTGCCTTTATTCTGTGTTTTGTGATCGATTTCTCCTCCGATTTCCGGCAATTTATCTGCGGCTGCTTTAACCGGCATTTTAAATAAGCCTACGAATTTTGACCAATACGTCAGTCGCGCTTCCGCTTCAACTTTCTTTGTTTTTGTGAGTGTTGCGTTGTTTGTGTAATTCCATTTCTTTTTCACGTTGACGTAAACGATATCGTGTAATTGGTACGCTTTCTGTCGCGGCGCCGGACGATACAACTCCGAGCCTTCGGACATCGTAAGCGGTCGCCCGCCGCTATGACGCAACGTTGTAGAACCCGAAAGCGACCCCGATTGAGCAAATATGACATTATCGTAACAAAAAATAAACGATATTAAAGTTACGGTTAAAAATAAAATTCTCATGTTTAACATTACGGTTAAGACGGCTAAAATTAAGATCAATTTGAAACCGCCGAATTTGGTTAAGGTAACAACTCGCAAAAAAAATTTAGCGAATTCCGTGAACGGTTATATTTTTTTTAATTTAATGAAATTGGCGTTGCGTTTATTTCGACTATTTTTGGTTGAATTACAACGGCGGGGAGTTCTATTGGCGTTTGTTTTCGGTTTCGGATTTTTTGTTGCGTATTATTTTGTTCAATTCTTGTAACGAAAATTGTATCGCCTTCGGAGCCGTCTGATTTTGCGATGCCGATTGTGCGAATAACGACGCCGCTATTTTTTGCGATAATAGTAACGACGTCGCCTTTGCGTACCCAAGTTGGTCGTTTAATTTTTGCTTGCGTTATTATGCTTCCTTCTTGTAAGTTGCTAGTAACTTCTTTTCCGGCTACGTCTTTTATGTTGATGAAGTATTCTTCGTTTTTGTTTTTTGCGTTATTAAAATTTATGTTTTCGTATTCTGCGATTTTTAGGTCGGATTCGTTAATAATGTACCCTTTTGGCAAGTTGCGTACTGTTGTTACGCATTGTATAACAGGGATCAAGTTAGCGTCGACGGGGACGGAAAAATTTTGATTAGTTTTTGGATTGATGCGTTGTAATTTGATCTGGAATTTTTGTTTTCCGTTGAAGGGTTCGGCGCCGCCTTCGATTTCGTTTATTTGTCCGTTTGTTGCGAGGGCGAGTGTTTGTTCGCGAGTGAGGCGTACTGAAACGTTGAGTGTTGGCGGTGGGTTGATTGATGTTGTTTGAGTGCGTTGTCGGAGGTGGATGCGGATTGCTTCGGCGATGATTTTCTCCATTTGTTTTATGAAGTCGGGTTGTATATTTCGCAATGCTAAATTTAATTGTTGTTGTGTGGCGAGTTGTTGTGTGGCGGGCGTTATTGGCGTATTGTTGTTATTGGCGGCGTGATGATTTGCTTGAATTATTTTGGCGCCGGCGTTATTGGAGTAAATATTTTGTCGGGCAAAAGAATTAGCGTTAGCGTTTATGTTTGCGTTTGCGTTTGCGTTAAAGTTTGAATTAGAGTTTGCGTTTATATTGAATATTGTAATTTTTTTTGCTCCGGTAAAATTATGATCGAATACGTTTATGCCGAGTCGGATTAGCGTATTACGAATTTCGATAAAATTAACCGTGCGCGAATCGTTATTTTGCGGTGTTGGGAAGAGTATGATTTGTTTCAAGCGTTCTGATTCTTGTTGTGAATTTGATATAATTTCAGCAACGTCGCCAAGACGGACAAATACGTCCGCAACGCGGCTTTCGCCTTGTAATCTAATCTCTGCCGCAAATACAAAGTTAGCGGTAAATATGATTAGACAAATAAAAATAATTTGTAAAATTTTTCTTTTCATAGTTAGGGGGGAGTTTTTTAATTCGGAATTCGGAATTCGGAATGCGGAATTCGGAATTAAAGATTTTAATTTCAAATGTAAAATAATCCTTCTAATCTTTGTAATCTACGGATCTCTTTTTAAAACGATCCGCCAAATTATAAAGAATACTATGTTAAAAAATAATTCCGAATTCCGAATTCCGAATTCCGAATTAAAAACTATCTTTTAATACTTATGACGGTTTGTAACATTTGGTCTCCGGTTTGTGTTGACTTGCTATTTAATTCGTATGCGCGTTGTGATGTAATCATATCGATCAATTCGATTACTGGGGCGACGTTTGACATTTCGAGGTATCCGGCTTTGAATGTTCCGGTTCCGTTTGCGCCTGGATCGTTTAGTATTGCGGCGCCGGATGCTTCTGTTACGCGGTACATATTTTCGCCGATGCGTAATAGTCCTTCGGGATTGATGAATGTTGCGAGTTGGATGCGTTCAAGTAGTTGCAAGGCGTTTACGTTTCCGTCTTGTACGACGTAAACGGCGCCGTCGTCGCTGATTTGGACTTTTTGTACTCCTGGCGGTATAGTGATTTGCGGTTCAAGCGGTCGTCCGGTGTGCGTGCTTCCGACGACTAGCATTCCGTTTGAATTTATGCTCAAGTTGCCTGCGCGGGTGTAAAAAACTTCGCCCGTCAGCGGGTCTTGTACTTGTAAAAATCCTTCTCCGGCAATTGCGAGATCGAGGTCGCGTCCGGTTTCGGACAGTGAGCCTTCGGCGAAATTTGTTTGGACGCTTGTAACGCGTGTGCCAACGCCGATAGCGATTCCAGTCGCCGCAAATTCGCCGCTCACGTCTTGCGATCCCGGATAGCGTAAATTGTCGTAATATAAATCTTCAAAGTTTACGCGTTGTTTTTTGTATGCGGTTGTTTCGACGTTGGACAGGTTGTGCGCTATTGTATTGAGTTTCTTTTCCATGCCGAGCATACCTGTACCGGATGAATATATTGTCTGAAAAGGCATATTTGATCAAAAGGTTAAATGTTATGTAATCGTTCAATGAAATTTAATGTTTAGTTTGCTAAAATCAGGAAAATCAGTTTTTTGTTAAAAAAATTGTCCCTCATGTCCTTCTTGTCCGTCTTGTCCGTCTTGTCCCTCATGTCCCACAAAATCGCTTTTCTCTTATACAGATCGTACTTGAAATTCAGCGATTTATACAGCTCGTACTTGAATTTCAGCGATTTAAAAGCGTCAAAGCCTGCCGTCCGAAAGCTAGGCAGGCGAAGGTAAATCGCAAATTAAAGTACGAGCAGTTTAAAAGCGTCAAAGCCTGCTGTCCGAAAGCTAGGCAGGCGAAGGTAAACCGTAATTAAAGTGCGAACAGTTTAAAATCGTTGGTTTTCAATTTACGCGTAGGACTCGTGATATTAAATTTCCTGTTGCTTCGTCTTGTGCTTGTATCATTTTTACGTTTGTTTCGATGGCGCGTGAGGCGATAATCATTTCGATCATTTCGGTTGACGGGTTTGTGTTTGACATTTCGAGGTGTCCTTCTCTTATTCGGGAGCGTTCGTCGGGTTCGATTTCGGCGTAAAGTTCTTGATTTTCGGGGGCGTCGATTCTGTAAACGTTTTCTCCGATTTTTACTAATTGTCGTAAGTTTTCTGGTTTAACCATTGAGATTTGTTGTAATCTACCGATTCCTACGTCTTGTAGTACGTTATCGTCGGAGATGCTCCAAGTTTTTGAGTTAGGGTCTGCGAGTGCGACGGGTTCGCCGTCGACGTCTAGTAATTGGAAGCGGCTTCTGCCCCATTCGGCGACAAAAACGCCGTTACGGTCAACTTGAAATGAGCCGGCGCGGGTCAAGAATATTTCGTCGTTTGCCATATCGCGGACGCGGAACCAGCCGTCGCCTTGAATTGCGAGATCGGATTTCGTCTCTGTGGGTTTGATTGAGCCTTGTGAAAATTCCGTATGTGTTCCGATTGTGTGAACGCCGCCGCCAATATCGGTTATTAAACCTGTGCCAAATTCAATTTCGCCTATTGCAACTGATTCTGTATGTCGAGCCATTTGTAGGGCGAGTTCGCGTTTGAAGCCGGGCGTTTCGACGTTGGCGATATTATTGGATATTGCGGCAAGACGGTAATCTTGCGACAATGCGCCTTCGGATGATATGTATAAACCGTATGACATGGGAGTTTAATATACTGCTCGTACTTGAAATGTAGCGATTAAAAAGCGTCAAAGCCTGCCGTCCGAAAGTAGGCAGGCGAAGGTAAACACAAACTCAAGTGTGAACAGTTTAAAATGGATAAATTAAATAGGAAATTAAACGTTAATTTGGTAAATTCACGATCATTTTGATTTAGGTTGCGAATAAAGGTACATCTTTATCGGTTGTATTGATTATTCCCGTTAGAAAAAATAAGAAAAATAGTCAAAATTTACCGACAACAGATTTGATGAGACATTCGGAGTTCGGAATTAAAGATTCTGATTTCAAAATTGCAAATTAACACCGTCCCTCTTGTCCCTCCTGTCCCACTTGTCCCTAAAATAATCTTTCTAATCTGCGTAATCTGTGGATCATTTTTAAAGCGAACCGCAGACCAACGGATCGCGGGCGTCCCGCCTGCACTTTGCCGATAGGCAAACAAAAAGGCTGTTGAGAGCAAGAACTCGCTCAACAGCGGTTGAGTACAACCGCATGCAGGCGAGACGCCCGCGATCCTGGGATGCAGGCATTCCGCCTGCGATCCTGAAGGAACACAGACGAAATTCCTGCGATCCTAAAATGCAGGCGAGACCAACGGAACGCGGGCGTCCCGCCTGCACTTTGCCGAAAGGCAAACAAAAAGGCGCTCGAGATCAAAACATCGCTCACCAGCGGTTGAGTACAACCGCACGCAGGCAAGACGCCCGCGATCCTGAAATGTAGGCGGGCTTTTTTTTTATTAATTCGGAATTCGTAATTAACGATCAACAGATTAAAAAATTTGTCATAATTAAATATCATCCATGTTACTGTTGTTGTTGAAATGGTAAAATACTCCAGCAAGTAAACGTATAGTAATTGCAAACATCAAAGCCTGCCGCCCGAAATCTAGGTTGGCGAAGGTAAACGCAAATTAAAATACGACCAGTATAATTAGTCTGGATTTTTTAAGAAAATAATTAAGAAAATAAAAATGTCTGAAAAAATAAATCAACCCGTTATCAAAATACTGCATATAATATTGGCGTT
The DNA here is from genome assembly GCA_031277105.1 of Planctomycetaceae bacterium. Lineage (GTDB taxonomy): Bacteria > Planctomycetota > Planctomycetia > Pirellulales > Thermoguttaceae > WRKP01. The sequence goes on from JAISLW010000120.1 coordinate 7,421, forward strand.
AAATCGCGGTGGAATTGAAACATGGCTGATGCATTTACTGCGCCTTCAACGCCCCAATATACAATTTGATTTCATCGTTTTCCAAAAAGGACAAATGGACGAAGAAGCCCAATCGCTTGGGGCGACTATTCATTATTTACCTTTTCGTTATCCTGTTATTTTACGTCATAAGAAAGAATTGACGAAAATTATTAGCGAAAATAAATATGACGTTATTCATTATCACGGTTCAATTTTTTCCGGTATCATAACAAAAATAGCGACTAAATACGAAACGCCCGTACAAATAATTCATGCCCATAATACGCAATATTGTGGAAAACGATTTTTTATAAATACGGTTAAAGAGATTTATCGTCAATTGATTGATATTCCGCAATTGGACAATTATAAAACGATATTATTAGCATGTAGTCAAGAAGCGGGACGTTTTTATTTTGGCAAGTTATGGAAAAATAAAAAACCTTATGAAATGGTTTATTGCGGAATACCGTTAGAACCTTTCGATACTGTTATCGATTATGATAAACGAAAAAAATTGTGCGAATATTTTAATATACCTAACGATGCAATTGTCATTGGAACTTTCGGCAGATTGTCATATCAAAAGAATCACGAATTTTTGATCAACGTTTTTGCCGAACTTGCCAAACGCAATCAACAATATACATTATTTATCGGCGGCGAAGGCGACTTGCGCCCAATTTTAGAAAGACAAATACAGAAACTAAATTTGCTAGACCGCGTTTTTTTACCAGGTTCTTGCAGTAACGTGCCGGAATTGCTCTGTCAACTTTTAGACGTTTTTGTGTTACCTTCACATTTTGAAGGTTTACCCGTTACTACAATAGAAGCAGCCGCAGCAGGATTACATTCAGTCTGCTCTGATTCAATTACAAATGAAATGTTTCAATTTATGCCCGAACGCGTTACATGGCGAAATTTATCCGATCCAATTTCAAAATGGTGCGATGCAATTGAAATAGGAATAAAAAAACGAACATCGCCGCAAGAAGGCATAACATGCTTAAAAAAAACGCCATTTGAAATCAATAAAAGCATGGATGTACTGCTATATTATTACAATAAAAATAAAAAGTAACCGTTCACGGAAATTTAAGCGCTAGATTTTAAGGGTTATAGAGTAGGGGGACAATTTTCGTAACAATAAATATTTGTCCTGCTAGGGACGCAATATTGGTAGAAAAAAATGATACGAATTTTTAAACTGTTCATACTTTAATTTGCGATTTACCTTCGCCTGCCTAGCTTTCGGACGGCAGGCTTTGACGCTTTTAAATCGATGAAATTCAAGTATTAGCTGTATAAATCTCTGATTTTCAAGTACGAGCAGTATAATTTTAGAAACGCCCGTATATTTAAAACCAATTTTCTAATCATTAATTTTTTATGTATCGTCAGCGAATACTTTTTGTGATTCAGGCGCTTGACCGTTCTGGGGCGGAGAAGCAATTGGCGCTTCTTGCTAGTAATCTTCCGCGTTCGGAATTTGACGTTGAAGTTGCGGTATTAACTCGCGGAGGCGAGTTTGAGTTTGATCTTTTATCGGCGGGCGTGCGTTATCATTTGATTGGTAAACGTTTCAAAATTGATCCTTTTGCGTTTTTTCGTCTCAAGCGGATTATGCGTCAATTTCAACCGGATATAGTTCATACGTGGCTTTTTGCGGGTAACTCTTACGGTCGTTTGGCGGCGATTTTATGCGGGGTCAAAGGAATAATCGCAGGCGAGCGCTGCGTCGATTTGTGGAAAAGCGGCTATCAATTTTTGATCGACAAATTTTTGGGACGTTGGACTGATTTTATTGTTACGAATAGTTGCGGCGTAAAAGATTTTTACGCTCAACACGGTTTGCCGCCAGAAAAATTTGTAATAATTCCGAATGCCGTAATAACGCCCGAAAACAACTTCTCGAATAACAACAACGACAATAACAATAATAACAGCGGCGGCGGTATTATTCCGTTTAGTCGGGAAGAATTTCTTTGTCGTCTTGGGGTAAATGATTCGGCGCCGGTTGGCGGTTATGTTCCGGTTAATAATCCTGATTATGATTTTGATCGCGAGACGTATTTTTCGGTTTCTAATGAATCGTTATTGCGTCGTCAACCTTATATTATTGGTATTGTTTCTCGTTTGTGGGCGCAGAAGCGGGTTACGGATGCGTTATGGGTTTTTGAGTCGTTACGTTTTCTTGACTTACATTTTCATGCGGTTGTGATTGGCGATGGTCCTGAGCGTGATATGTTGTTGCGTTATCGGGACGAGTGGGGGCTTTCGGATTGCGTTCATTTTTTAGGGCATTGCAACAACGTAATACAAATGATTCCAAATTTCGATTTATTGTTAAATTTTAGCGCATACGAAGGACAATCTAATTCAATTTTGGAAGCGATGTCATTCGGCGTGCCGGTTATCGCAACTGATATTCCAGGAAATAACGAACTTGTCGTCAATGGCGAAACGGGTATTTTGATACCAGATACAGGCAACGATTTTCGTAAATTAAGACGCAATTTCGTAAGAGAAATTTTGACGCTACTAGAAAACGAACAATTAAGAACCAAAATGGGAATAGCCGCAAAAAAACGTGTTACCGAACACTTTAACCTAAAAAAAATGATCGAACAACACATAACGCTCTACAATTCGTTAAACAAATAAAATAACCGCTCACAAAAATCTGTTTACAAATTACGGATCGGCAATTTTTGGAGGGATATTAGGGTGTAGGGTGTAGGGTGTAGGCGCTAGATTTATTGTAACAATAAATATTTGTCCCTCTGTCCCGCTAGGGACAACATGTTGGTAGAAAATCAAGGTCAAAAATATATTTGTCCCGCTAGGGACAACATGTAAAGACAACATTAACCCTCATTGCGTCCCTAGTGGGACGCTAAAAATTCGCGTATCACTTTTTTCTACCAACATGTTGTCCCTAGCGGGACAAATATTTATTGTTACGAAAATTATCCCGTTACTCCCTGCACCCTATCCCCTAAAATCTTTTGCTTAAATTTTCGTGAACGGTTAAAAAATTATTTTCCCTAACCTCATCTTTACCTTATTTTTCTGAACAAAACAACATCAGTAGCAACAAAGCCCACACAAAACAAACCTCATTACCTAATTTTTTAATGAGGTAATGAGGTTGTGGTTTGGTGGATTCATTTTCTACTGATGTTGTTTTGTAAAGAAAAATAAGGTAAAAAGGAGGTTAGGGTAAACGCAAATTAAAACGCTAACAGATTAAAAATCAACAATACGTAATTGGCTAAAAAATTTTTCCGTGAACTGTTAAAATTCCAAATTCCGAATTAAAGATTTTGATTTCAAATTTAAAATAATCCTTCTAATCTGTGTAATCTGTGGACAAAAAAACGATCCACAGATTACGCAGATTAGAAGGATTTTTTTTAGGAGAAATGCAGTAGGGAACTTCTAAAAACTCATTTTTTGTAAAAATGTAGACGGCGTTTCGCCGCTGTATTTATTTTTTAGCCGCAATAGAGTTTATGTTACCAATAAATTTTAATAATTCATAAAGCTTAAAATATGTCTATTTTAGACGTGCGAAATATTAAAATTTATTGATGTCGTAAGCCGTAATGCGGCCCAAAATTAAACACTGGGCGAAATGCCGCCTACCTGGACAAATAAATTTTTAGAGATACCCAAATGTTTTTTTGGCGTTGTCCGAAATTGAATGTCTTTTGAAAGTCTTTGCGTGTTTTTTTGATCGTTTTAGTTTAAACTTTGCGGTATAGTTAAACTTTACCGTCTGTTAAACAGGAATAACGGGAAAGATCGGTAAAAAGAATAAACTCATGTTACCTCAATTGTCGAAACAATCCCAAAAGGGGATCATTGCGAGTAAATTGCGCCAACACTTAATCATAATATTTCGCAATACGCCCCGAATGCCGTTTACACGACAAGTAAAAACGGCAAACAGTAAACCGAAATTAAAAAAATTGACATTTTAGTTTTAGCAATTTGTTAATTATATAGTATAAATTTTTTAATATCGGACGTTTTAAACTGATTTGTATTTGCGATAGCGTTTACCGCCGCTTGCCGAATTTATCGCGTAATTTCACGCGGCAGGTTTTTAAACTATTCGTACTTGAGTTTGCGTTTACCTTCGCCTGCCTAGTTTTCGGACGGCAGGCTTTGACGCATTTAAATCGCTGAATTTCAAGTACGAGCAGTATAAGCCCTTGTATCGCTAAAATTCAAATACAATCAGCATACATAATTTTAGGAGGAGTCTGTTTTTCCAAATTGGAGGGAGAGAATTAGGATGAAAAAATTTCATTGGACTTTGGTTTTAGTTTTAGTAGTCTTGTTTCAAGTCTTGTTTCAAGGCTCGTTTTTGGTATTCGGCGACGTAACTAACAGTACAAAAAAATCAAAAAATAATACGGCAAAAAAATCGTCCGCCCCAACAAACGCCGGTCAAAATAAATTAGCACAATTAAATAACAACAATACGACGCTGATCGCCAACGGGAATTTCAACGACAATAATGTTGAAAATATTCCCGAACTCGTCTCGCCCGCAAATAGCGATATTGTCAAAAATATTAACGACGGCGACGTTTTATACTTAAATCCCGAAACAAACGAACTCCAGAGAACAAACCCTCTTGCCCAAAATAAACGTCCGGTCAAACGCAATAACAATAACCCGAATACTTATCGCTCCGGCTTCCGCTCTCTGCCTTTTATACGCAACTTCGACATCGGTTGCAATCCCGATTACGCCGAAATTAATGGCGGTAATATTAAACAAAAAAATAACAACGTAAAACAAAAACCAAAAATAAATCAATACCAAAACCTAAACACCGATCTAAATCAAGGCTTAAACCCAAATTTGGGACCGGAATTTAATCCTGAATTGAATCCCGAATTGAATCCAGACTTTAACATAAATCCTTACCCTTACCCGCCGATAGAAATTACAAAAGAGTTTCGCGATTACAATTATTATCCTTCAACGTTGCCGCAGCGTCGCCGTTTATCTGGTTTATTTGATCCGATACGCGAAATAGTTAGCGGCATAACCGACCTAGCCATACCCGATAGCAACTCTTACACGCCTGATTACTGGGGAGATAACCCGCGAAGTTTACATTATCCCGTAACAGCCGATCCGCCGGCTTATTATTCGTACAAAAATAGAATTCATCCTCATATTTATCCGTTGACTCCGGCTGATAGATTTTATGAAGAGCAAGATACTTTTTTGCTTGGCGTCAATGGCACGTTTGTCGGCAAGGAAGGCGTTTTAATTGACGGCGAAGGTATTCCGATAGGCACGCGATTGAGTTCAGACGGCGTTTTGTTGGCTTCGGACGGTTCGCAACTCGGAGTCCGTTTTGGCAAACGTTGTCGTCTGCTTCGTTCTGATAACGGTCAACAGATTCCAAATATAGGTTTTCAGTTAAGCCGCGACGGTCGTTTATCGATGCGCAACGGTACGGCGCTTGGGACGGCTGGTTTTACGCTTGGGCGGCGCGGAATGTTGCTGGCGCCGAATGGAACTCCGACGGGTATTTCGTTGAATAACAGCGGGACGCTTTTAGGTTTTGACGGCGAGCCGCTTGGCACGAACAGTTATCAAGCGGTTGCGGGCGGCGTGTTGTTGGGGACTGACGGGATACCGATAGGATATAGGTTATTGCCGGACGGTTCGATTATTCGTTTTGACGGCGTTCCGATATTATCGAATAGTTTCCGGCGCGGCAGAAACGGGATAATTCTTACGCCGGACGGAACGCCGATTGGTCCTAGCGGGATAAGATTGAATCAAAATGGAGTTTTGATTAGTCCTGATGGATTTCCTATTGGCGCAAATGTTATTAGTCTTTCCAATACTTATCCCGACGACGAGGATTCGCAAGTTGCGTCAAACGGTAGAAGTCGCGGCGTTAGCGGATTTTTGCGACTTGGCGACAAGAATGAGATATTGAGTCCTGACGGCAGGCGTACAGGTTTAATTTTGGGCAAGGATGGCGTGTTGACGAGTTTATCGGGTCGTTCTTTGGGGTTGCGGATTTCGGACGACGGTATTTTGCAAGGTACGGACGGTAAGACGACGCGTTCTTCAAATATTCCCAATGGTATTTTGCTTGGGACGGATGGATCGCCGACGGGTTTACGTCTTGCCGAAGACGGTTCAAGTCTTGTTAGTCCGACGGGTAGTCGATTGGGGTTAAAGCTTGGGCGCGACGGCGCTTTGCTTACGATGGACAACAAGCCCGTAGGCAGTTCGGCGTTGAATTTTAGGGTTGGCGCAAATAATCCGCTTCGTATCGGTCGCAATAATATCGTGCTGGATATTCACGGACGTAATACAGGTTTGAAAATCAGACGCGACGGCGTTCTATTAGACGCAACTGGACAACAAATCGGACTAAAAATTTCAGACAACGGCGTTTTGCAAGGTATAGACGGACAACCGACGCAAGTTAAAAATATTGCCGGAGGGATTTTACTTGGGACAAATCGAGCGCCGACTGGATTGACGTTAGGCAAAGACGGCGAAACGTTAATTAGTCCTAGCGGCGTTCCGCTTGGAATAAAACTAGGCGCAGACGGTTCGTTAATTGGAAAAAATAATCAGAAGTTAGGCGCCGAAGCGTTAAGTTTTGTGCCAGGTTCAAATATTCCGTTGCGTATCGGCGACAACAACGCTATTCTTGACCTAGAAGGCAAAGATACAGGGCTAAAAGTTAATCGCAACGGTATCTTGATCTCAACGGCGACAAATCGCCCTATCGGCGCAAGAATTTCGCTAAATGGAATTTTACACGGCTCGGACAACAATCCAGTCGCAACAAAAAGCGAAGCTGACGGCGGAGGTTATAGGACGAATGCCGCCGGCGAATTGCTTGGCATGAACGGCGAGCCGATAGGATTAAAATTTGCCGCCGACAAGAAAACGTTGCTTTGTCCTAATGGTAGATCGCTAGGTCTGAAATTGGGGCGTAATGGGACGTTGCTGGGGACGGATGATTTGCCGATAGGGACGGAGGGATTGAGTTTTCTATCGACGCCGAATAATCCGTTGCGAGTCGGCAAGAATAATTTAGTTTTGGACTCGGAGGGCAAGAATACGGGACTGCGAATTGGACGTAATGGAATGCTTTTAGATGCGACGGGGCGGTCGTTAGGCGTTGTGATTTCGCGGGACGGATTTTTGGAGAGCGCCGAAGGCAATCGTTTATCGTTAAACGACGTTGTTGATGCGGCGTTGGCGATTGATTCGCGGGCTGTCGGGGTAGGCGTTAATTTTAGCGTTAGTCCTGATGGAACTGTGTTTGGCGCAAACGGGCGTCCGACGGGAATTCGTTTAGGCAACGACGGTTTAATGTTGAGTCCCAATGGCACGCCGTTAGGTTTATTTGTAGCGGGCAACGGCGTATTATATTCGCCGGAAGGTCTGCCCGTTGGTTCGATTGCAAGACAAACTAATCGCGCAAGACGAGCGGCAGGACGAGCGGCAGGACAAAATGGAACGCCATATTTGCCTGCGGAACCGCCGGTCAATAATATACGCCGAGATCGAAACAACAGAATACTTGGCGCAAACGGAACAAGAACGAGATTACAACTTGGCAACAACAACAGTTTATTCGGCGTAAACGGCGAGCCGTTAGGATTTTTTGTTGGACAAAACGGAGAATTGCTTGACCACAGCGGCGTTCCGATGTTGGCAAATGGATTTAGGACAAATGACAATGGCGTTTTGCTTGATGCGGGCGGTTATCCGTTAGGAATAAAGTTAGGCGACAATGGCACGTTATTAGGTTTGGATGGAGCGTCGCTTGGAGTTCAGTTAGGGCAAAATGGAACATTGGTTACGCCGGATGGTTTTCCGATAGTCGAACCTGTTACGCAATTGCCGCAAAACAACGGTAACGGCAACGACAACGGTAACGATAATATTGTGAGTTTGCAATCTTATCCGCCTTATCCGTCTTATCCTCCAAATTTGCCGTATCCGCCTGCTGGTTTTGCGGGATCGCCTTATTCGCCTTATCCTCCAAATTTGCCTTATCCGCCTGCCGGTTTTGCGGGATCGCCTTATCCGCCTTATCCGCCTAATCAATTTCCAGGCGGCGGAATGTATGATCCATATTCGCCTTATCCGCCAAATGGAGTAATAAGCAATGTATCAAGCGGAACGGGGCGAGTTTTAACTTCATTGAGAAATGTGAGAAATGGGATTAGGACGTTAATTGCGGCGCCGGATTACATGACTGGCGAACCGGCGCCAATTCCTGAAACTTATTCTACAAGAGGTCCCCGCGATTTCCTATTACAAAACCCGCCAAAAATTGGACCATGAGGGGGGGGGAAATTCGGAATTCGGAATTCGGAATTCGGAATTCGGAATTCGGAATTAAAGATTTTGATTTCAAATTTAAAATAATCTGTTTAATCTGTGGATCCTTTTTTAAAACGATTCACAGATTAGACAGATTATTTTTTAATCCCGAATCCTGAATCCCGAATTTTTAACAAAGCTAATTTTTTTTATTCTGTTATGGAGAGTTTTGATATTGGTTTATCTGGAGTGGAGTCTTTGCGGTTGGGTTCTCTTGTTATAAAGTTTCCGGTGATACAGGCGGCGTTGAGTGGTTATTCTGATTTTCCGATGCGTATGATTTCGCGTAGTTTTGGCGCTGAGTTTACGATAAGCGAGGTTTTGCTTGATCAATTTGTTGTTTCGGTATCTGGTCGGAAGTCGCAATTATATTTTGTGCGCGAGGGCGAGCATCCGTGTGGAGTTCAAATTATGGGCAATAATTCGGATTTGATGTGTAGCGCCGTCGGTCGTCTTATTGACGTTGGTTTTGATTTAATTGATCTTAATTTTGCGTGTCCTGTTAAGAAGGTGTTGAGTCGTGGTCGTGGCGGTTGGCTTTTGCGTGAGCCGGAGGTTGCGATAGGTATAATTAAGCGAGTTAATCGTGTGATAAACGGCGTTGTTCCGTTGACGATAAAGTTGCGTAAGGGATATGACGATACATTGCAAAGCCGTAATAATTTTTTCAAGATACTTGACGGCGCTATTTCCAATGGCGTTTGCGGGGTTACGGTTCATGGGCGGACGGTGTTGCAGCGTTATGAGGGCATAAGTGATTGGGAGTTTGTGCGTAGCGTCAAGGAGTATCTTGTTAGCGGCGGCAAGTCGGGAGTAGCGGTTATTGGCAGCGGCGACCTTTTTGAAGCGGAGGCGGCGATAGAAAAAATGCGAAAATCGGGCGTTGACGGTTTAGCGCTAGCGAGGGGCGCTATTGGCAATCCTTGGCTTTTTCGTAACATTAAATCGTTGATGGCGGGCAAGGCGTTACCGCCGCCGCCGAATTTGGCGGAGCAAAAGGAAGTGTTGAGAAAACATTTTGAAATAGCCGTAAATTTATACGGAGAATTGCGAGCAACGACGACGATGCGGTCTTTTGCCGTGTATTATAGTAAGTTGCATCCAAGAATGCCGGAAGTAAGATCGGATTTCGTCCGAACAAAAACAGTAAAAGATTGGAACAACGTTTTAGAAAAATGGTACTGATAGAGGCTAGGAAATAGGGAATAGGAAATAGGAAATAGGGAATAGTTTTTTATTATAAAAAATTATCCTTTTGTCCCTTTTGTCCCTCCTGTCCCACTTGTCCCTCAAAAATTGCCGATAATTAATTTGCCAAACAAATTTCTGTCAACGATTACGAGTTTAGAGAATAGGGTATCTCTAAAAATTCATTTTTTTGTAAAAAGGTAGGCGATGTTTCGCCGAAACGTCGCAATAGAGTTTATGCTACCAATAAATTTTCATAATTCATAAAGCCTAAAATATGTTTATTTTAGATGTGTAAAATATAAAAAATTATTGATGGTATAAACCGTAATGCGGCGTTTCGGCGAAACGCCGCCTACCTGGACAAATGAATTT
>JAISLW010000180.1 GCA_031277105.1 Planctomycetaceae bacterium
GGATACAGGCGTTTCGCCTGCGAATCTGAAGGAACATAGGCGAGATGCCTGCGATTCTGAAAAGCAGGCAAGACCGACGGATCGCGGGCGTCCCGCCTGCACTTTGCCGATAGGCAAAAAAAGGCTGTTACGATCTAAACCTCGCTCATTAGCGGTTGAGTACAACCGCTTGCAGGCGAGACGCCCGCGATCCTGGGATACAGGCGTTTCGCCTGCGAATCTGAAGGAACATAGGCGAGATGCCTGCGATTCTGAAAAGCAGGCAAGACCGACGGATCGCGGGCGTCCCGCCTGCACTTTGCCGATAGGCAAACAAAAAGGCGGTTGAGATTTCAAACTCGCTCACCAGCGGTTGAGTACAACCGCTTGCAGGCGAGACACCCGCGATCCTGGGATACAGGCATCTCGCCTGCGAATCTGAAGGAACACAGACGAAATGCCTGCGTTCCTATTAGATCGTTGTATTATTTTTTATTTTTTCTTATGTAGATTGGCGGCGGTAATTCGGTGAAGGAGAGTTTATTATCTGTTGCGATTGCGTCGTTTTTTTGGATCATGTCTGACGTGAATAATTGCGTTACTTCTTGTGTTTGTCGTCCTGTTTTTTCTGGCGTTTGCGATTGCAATGTTTCTGTTGTAAAAAAACCTGCTAAACTGTTGACTTCCTTAATATCCGCAATTAGATTGTTAGAAGTCAACGGTATTGATTGTTTAACTAATTCAGACGTTTCCGATTGTTCGATAGGTTCAGGTTCAAATTCAGATTCGAATTCAGATTTAGATTGTTCGAGTTGTTCTGTATGTTTGTTGTCTTGTTTTGTTATATTTTTATTTTCTTTAGCGGCGTCAATAACTTTCGCATCGGCTAACAAAGCGTCGAAATCAAAATTTTCGCCTAAAACTTCTATAGCGGTTTGCGATATATCTTGTGTTGTATCGGTTGTGTCGTTTGCGGGTAGATCGTTAATATCTATTGTGATATTTTCTGTTTTATTTATTGCGTTGTCAAAATCTGTTTCCGATTTATCCAAAGTCGCCGCAATATCGTCATATTTATTTTGAGATTGGTTATTGACATTATCATTATCGTTATTATCGAAATTATTTGGCGGCGTGTTTTGGTTTGGTTGTTCTTGTTCTTGCGGCGTTAATTGCGTATTTAATATATCCTGCGTCGGCGTCAAACTGTCGATCTGTTCAATTATATCCTGTGGAATATCTGTTCCTGTTTCACTTAAAATATTGTCAATAATTTCATCGACTTGATAATCAGACGGATTATTTGCGTTTTCAAAAACGTTTATTTCGTTTTTAATTTCATTGTTTTCGTCTGTTTGATTTAATTCGTCGTTTTCTGTAACGTTTATTTTATTTTCGTTTGACTGCGTTTCGGCGTTATTTTCTGTTTGTACTGTGTTTTCTGTTTCGGGTATTTTTTCCTGACTATCGTTAATATTTTTTTGTTCTTGTGTTTCTGCGGTATTTTTTGGATCGTTTAATTCTTGTTGTTCGTTATTATTTGTTTCGATATTTTCGGCGTTATTTTCTATGTTTTTTTGTTGTTCGTCTTCTTGTTGTTGCTGTTGTTCTTGTAATTCTTGTTGTAGTTGCAATTGTTCAGCGGCTTGTGCTTCGCTTATTTTTTTTAAGTCTTCCAAGTACCATTCGCGCAAAAACATCGCCAGCACAAAACCGACGGCGGCTTGCAAAAACATCGACAAAAAAAATACAAACAAATAAAAATACACTTTATTTGAAAAAAAAATTCGTAAACGTTCACGAAAATTTAAGCGCTAGGTTTTAAGGGTGTAGGAAGTAAGGCGTTCAAAAATTTTTATAATATTGGTTTTTTGTTTTTTGATTTTTTAATTGTTTTATTTTTTGTAACCGTTCACGGAGGTCTGTTTGGCAAAATACATATTGACAATTTTTTGAGGGACAAGTGGGACAGGAGGGACAAGTGGGACAATTTTTGTAACAAAAAATCTGTTCTCTAACTTTCTAAAAAAATTACTCCCTGATCCTCTATTCCTTAATCCTTAAAATCTATCGTTAAAATTTCCGTGAACGGTTATTTTTGTTGTTAAATTTTTTCGGCGGCGTTATTTATTCCGCCTCTTACGCGTCTTCCCGGATGCGCTTCGCTTTCTTCAATTATTCTTAGGAACAGTTCTTCTAGCGAAGTCGTCGGGTGTCCTGAGTATATTAGTTTTGCGTTGTCATCTTCGATGATTTTATTTATTTTAATTTTTGCGTATTCGCTTAGGTTTGAGGCTCGTATTTCAGTTTCTGTTGAAACTTTCAATAAATCATCGACGCGTCCGAGTTCTTTTAATTCGCCTTGATACAAGATACCTATCCGGTCGCATACGTCTTGTACGTCTGCGAGTAAGTGCGACGACATGATGACTGTTTTTCCTTGTTTTTTCAAGTCTAAAATGAGGTCTTTCATGTTTCTTGTTCCGATAGGATCGAGTCCGCTTGTGGGTTCGTCTAGCAGAACCAATTCGGGATCATTTATCAACGCTTGCGCTAGACCGATGCGTCGCGCCATTCCTTTTGAATATTCGCGTAACTGTCGTTTTTTTGCGGATTCTAGTCCGACTCTGCTTATCAGTTGCGCTATCCGTTGTCGTCTTACTGCGCCGGTCATGTTGAATAGCCGCCCGTAAAAATCAAGCGTCTCTTCAGCATTCAGGAATTTGTACAGATAAGACTCTTCCGGCAAATACCCGATTTTTTCGTTCTTTTTAACATCCGTCGCCGGACGCCCAAGAACAAATATTTCACCGGCTGTAGGAAACAATAACCCAAGCAACAACTTCATCGTAGTCGTCTTGCCGGAACCATTAGGACCAAGAAGTCCAAAAACTTCTCCACGAATTATTTCAAGGTCAAGCGCCTTAAGTGCGCGGACTTTTTGACGTCCCCAAAAATCACGATAGACTTTAGTCAAATTCCGCGTCTCAACTACCACGTCAGATGTACTCATAAAAAAAGATAGATGGTTAATTATCTAAAATAAACGCCGAAAACCGGCTGCCAATACAAAAATCACACGCCAAATATTACACGCCCACAACAAAACAATCATCGCGTGCAATATAACCAAAATAATTTACACGATCCACAAACACTAAAAAAGCCCCCCCACGCAAAAAACAAAAAAATTTGTAACCGCTCGCAGAAATTTAAACGACAAGTTTTAAACTATTCGTACTTGAGTTTTCGTTTACCTTCGCCTCCTAGCTTTCGGACGGCAGGCTTTGACGCTTTTAAATCGCTGAATTTCAAGTACGAGCAGTATTAGGGAATAAGGGATAGTTTTTTAGAAAACTTAAAAACAGTTTTTTGTTACAAAAAACGTCTGCACGCGATTGTACTCAACCGCTAATGATCGAGGTTAAAATCTCAAGCGCCTTTTTGTTTGCCTTTCGGCAAATTGCAGGCGAGACGCCCGCGATCCGGCGGTCTCGCCTGCATTTCAAGATCGCAGGCATTTCGCCTGGGTTCCTTTTCAATTTTTTGTTATAAAAAAATTGTCTCACTTGTCCCTCATGTCCCACTTGTCCCACTTGTCCCTCAAAAAATTACCCAATACATAATTTACTAAAAAAAATTCCGTGAGCAGTTACAAAGATTTTAATTTTTTATTAACATTGCGTCGCCGTAACTGAACAGTCGATATTTTTTGTTTATCGCTTCTTCATAAGCCTTGCGTATCAAATTTTTGCCCCCAAACGTATAAACCAAAACCAATAAAGTTGATTTAGGAAAATGAAAATTTGTCAACAACATGTCAACATTTTTAAATTTATACGGCGGCTTTATAAATAACGACGTTTCTCCCTCAAACGGAATCAGTTCGCCTGCTTCATTTGCCGCCGATTCAATTACTCTTACCGAAGTCGTCCCAACCGCAATAATTTTTCCGCCTTTTTTCTTACAATTATTTATTGCGTCTGCGGCGGCTTTTGTGAGTTTACACCATTCGGAATGCATTTTATGCTCTTCCAGATTCTCAACTTCAACCGGCTTAAACGTGCCAAGACCAACATGCAACGTAACCTCCACAATCTCTACGCCGCCCAATTTGATTTCATTCAAAATTCGCTCGTCAAAATGCAATCCCGCCGTCGGCGCCGCTATTGCGCCTAACTCGGATGCAAAAACAGTTTGATACCGTTTCGCATCATCGACGTTCATTTTGCCCTTGCGAATATACGGCGGAATCGGAACATACCCGATACGCTCAAGAATATCAAAAGCGCCGCCCGAACTATCCGGCTTGACCAACCACGAACCATCGCCAACTTTGTCCAGAAACTGAATCTTAACCCGATTAACGCCGCTAGCATCATACAACTCAACAAACTCGCCAGACTTAATCTTACCCCGCGTCTTGCCAATAACACGCCAAACGCCGCCGCCAACAACGCCAACAAAAAGACCCTCCCACAAACCGCCCGTAACACAACGCACCCCAAATAAACGCGCCGCTAATACCTTCGTGTTATTTATAACAACACAATCGCCCGACCGAATAAATAACGGAAAATCACGTACAAACTTGTCCTCAATCAAACCCGAATCACGACTCACAACCAACATCCGCGAATCACTACGACCCGACAACGGACACTGCGCCACAAGATCAACTGGAAAAATATAATCATATTCAGAAAGCATAATATAAAAATTTATAACGGCTCACGAAAATTTAAGCGATAGATTTTAAGGGTTAAAGCGTAAGGATTAGGGAGTAGTTTTTGCGAAATTTAGAGAACAGTTTTTTTACAAAAAAATCGATTTTAAATTATCACGCCGTCTGTCATTCTTACTATTCTGTCAGCGGTTGCTGCGATAGTGTTGTCGTGCGTTACCATTACTATCGTCAAATTGTTCTCCTCATTCAAGACGCGTAAAATACGTATAACTTCTTTCGCCGAAGCCGAGTCTAAATTTCCCGTCGGCTCGTCCGCTAATAATAATTTTGGCTCAATAATTAACGATCTTGCAATCGCAACGCGTTGAATTTCGCCGCCTGATAATTCATTCGGACGATGCTTCAACCTGTGAAATAAACCAACTTTGTCCAAAAGCGCCTTCGCCTTCTCAATATAACCTCGCCGATACGCTAGATACTTGATCACGCCGTTGCGTATCATTAACGGCGATAAAACATTTTCCAGCGCCGTAAACTCCGGCAAAAGATTATAAAACTGAAAAATGAATCCTATACTCCTATTGCGTAACCTGTCCCTCGCCGCCATCGGCAAATTGTCAATCCGCATTCCGTCAAAAAATATTTCGCCCGCATCCGGCTTGTCAAGCGTACCCATTAAATGCAAAAACGTACTCTTCCCCGAACCGCTTTGACCCGTTACCGAAACAAATTCGCCGCTATTCGCCGAAAAATTTACGCCGTTAAGAACAGGAATTTTTAACTTGCTCTTACAATAACTCTTCTCTAGCCCGTAAGTTATAATCAATTCCTTGCCCGCCGCAACATTCGCCGCAATACCGCCCGCAGCACTAACATTATTCACGCCAACAGAAGAATCATCGCCCTTGAACAACGACAATATCAACGGTTTATTATCGTCGTTATTTTCCGTTACAATAATTCTTGTCGTATCTTGTTCGATTTTTTGCGTTGTACCTTGCTTGTTTTCAAGCGTGTTATTTTGGTCGTCTGTTTGTTTGTCTGTCAAAATTTTGCGTTCTTCTTTATCAGTGACATTTGTCTCATGATTTTTCGTTACGATATTTATTGCGATTAAATTGTTCGTATCAATTACGGAGTTATTTGCTAGAAGATTATCCGGCGTTGAATTATTTGTCGTTATTTTATCAGACTGATTTTCGGTTTTGTTGTCTGTTAAGTTATTATTTGATAATTTTTTTTCCGGCGTTTTGTCCGTAACTAGACGCAATTTACACACGTCCTCAAACAACGGAACATCGTCGGTCGAAAATTCCATTAAACGCTCTTCCGGCGACCGTTTCTCAACGCGTATATTTTTGTTACAAAAAATATTGCTTTCGACAGACGTTTCACACAAATCACCGCTGACAACTTCCGTTTTAACGGCAGACTCATTTTTACAATCAGATTCAATTTTACGATCAGGTTCAGTTTTATGATTAGATTCTGTCGTTGATATTATTGGCGGCATTAGGTTTGTTTCGTTTGCGGCAATATTGATATTGGCTTTAAGATTTGCGTTATTATTTTTTTCAACAATATTATCCGTTTCGTCAACTTTTAACCGGTTGCGTAATTGTTGTAAATTTTGCAATACCGTTTTAACTTTGTCGGATTTTGTATTTTCGTCTTGTGTCATTTTTATCATTTCATCAAGTTGCGGCGTGTTATTTTTTTTGTCGTCTGTTGCTTCTTTTGGTTTCAAATATTCGCCGTCCAAAAAATTCGCAGGTAAATCAATCGCATCAACAAGTCCGGACGTAGATATTACCGGAGATGAATTTGTACTATTAAATTCGATTGTAGTATGCGCCGTATTTATGGCAGACGCATCTGGTTGAATCGACGCGGTATTTTTTATCGCAACATTTTTTGTCATTTTATAATTTTAAACTGTTCGTACTTTAATTTTCGATTTACCTTCGCCTGCCTAGCTTCCAGACGGCAGGCTTGGACGATTTGAAATCGATGAAATTCAAGCTTTTCTACCAACATGTTGTCCCTAGCGTGGCAGGTCGGACAAATATTTATTGTTACAATAAATCTATCCCCTACACCCTACACATTATCCTCTAAACTCTATGCTTCTAAAATTTCGTGAAGTTTACAATTTTAGTTTCTTAGTGCATCGACTGGTTGTTGTCTTGCGGCTTGTAGCGCTGGTATTATTCCTGAAATTATTGCGATAAAAATAGCGCCGCAAATAATCCAAAAAACTGTTGCCGGATCGACAACAGTTGGTATTTCGTAAAAGTAATAAATTTTTGGGTTGAAAACTTCGTTTTGTAAAATATATGACAGCGCCGATGCGATTTCTTTGATGTAGCGTACAAAAGTTAAACCTAAAATTAGTCCGAATATTGAGCCGCCGACGCCCAAGAATAAACTGTAAAAAATAAAAATTTGCATAACGCCGTATTTACTTGCGCCGAGTGATTTTAGTATTCCGATGTCTTTTGTTTTTTCAATAACTATCATGCTGAATATTGAAAAAATACCAAATCCTGCGGCGACAAAAATTACAAACAGTAACACGTTTAGCATTGCCAGTTCGTTGAACACTGCGGCGATTAGCGATTCTTGTTTATCTTTCCAAGTGCTTACGACGAACAGCGACGAGTGAAATCTGTCTCTTATTTTGTCGCGTAAAATATCTAGATCGACGTTTGGTTTTGCTTTGATGAGGATTTGTGAAACCATTGGTTGACCGCTAACGGGGTCGTACATTCCGCGTAGTTGTTGTAATTTTTTTATTGGTACGAAGACGAGTTGCGAGTCGTATTCGACCATTTTGCTTTCGTATAAATCGACGACGGTGAAGTTATCGCTTTGTAATTTTATTGGCAGAGAAGCGGTTGGAAAGGACAATGTAATATCGTCTCCGGGGATTAGTAGTAATCTTTCGTGTATTTCTTTTTTATTTGTGTCGGGGTTAATTTTTTCTGTTCGGTCGAATGCCGTTAAACCTATTCCGATGATGGCGCCGGCGTGTTGTTCTTTTGCGGCGTCGAAGATGTGAGATTTTTCGGCGATAGTCAAATTTGTTTCGTTGTCGTCGATTGCTTTAACTTGTGCGAATGGATCGAGGGGTTCGGTGAAAAATTCGGACGTGCTTTTTGTTGCGGGTATATTATCGTCGTCGATATTTGGGTTATTTAGTTTATTTGATTTAAGGCTATTTTCTCTTTCTTTTTGTAATCTTTTTTGTTCTTCTTCGTATTCTTTTTGCATTTTTACTTGTGTTGCGACGCGGAATCGTCTGTATTCCCAACCGGCGTTTTTCATTTCGATTCTATTTGTTTTGTTTGCTTCTTTTCCGGCGCCTTTGACGTCGTAACCTGCTTCGTGTAGGTTGAAGGTTAGAGTTGTTCTATTATTGGGATGTTGTAAGTATTCGAGTATTGCGCTAACTTTGCCGTGATTTAGTTCGTCGATTCCGATTAGTTGAATTTGTCGGCTGACAGTTGAAGCGTCGATGCCGGGGCGAAAAGTCAACATGCCAGGGGTAATTATTGTCGGGGTCATTGCTTCGATCATATCACCGGCGGCGGCGTTAATTGCTTTCATGTATTCGTCGGCGTTGGGGAAGCCTTGAAGATCGATTGACTCAAAATTCACGTCGGACAAAATACCGTGTATTCTGTTTTTCATTTCTGTTGCAAATCCGAGCATTACGGCGTTGACTATTATCATTGTTGCGACTCCGAGCATTACGGTTATCATTGAGAAAAGCGCAAAATGACGCGTAAGCAAATAACGCCAACAAATAAGTAATTTATACATTTGATTCTGATTTTATTTTAATAGTCAAATAGTCAAATAACGCAAAATTCACGGAAACGCAATTTCAAATACGAACAGTTTAAAATTTCAACAGATCAGTCAATCGAAAATTTAAACGTAAACATTAAAAGATTTTTTAGACAAAAAAACGTAACTCGTATTAGTTTTTTAAAATTTAAAAAAATAATTATGCAATCCATTTTGCGTAGGATACAAATATTCCGATCTTCAGACAATAGAGAATTTTTAATTTTTATAGAATTTTTAAAAATAATTCCACAAAAAAATCGATCCGCCAAATTGTCCCACTTGTCCCTCATGTCCCGCCTGCCCCTAAAAAAATCTTTCTAATCTGCATAATCTGTAGACAAAAATCGATTCACTGATTACGCAGATTAAAAAGATTTTTTAAATAATTCAGCATTCAGGATTCAGCATTCAGCATTCAGCATTCTGAACTTATTCTGTGTTTGTTGGTAATAACGGGATTAGGAATTTTGATAGCGGCGTTAATGGGACAATTGGCGCAGAGTCAGGAGCGAAAATTGATAAGACATTATGATACGAAACTAATTTTCCATTGCCGTCCGGAAGCGATACCGCCATCGGTTGCGTTTGAACTCCGTCCCCCGTTTTGAACATAAACACATTGCCAGCCTCATCCGATAAACGTTCCTTCCAGAAAATTACGCCGTTATGATCTATCTTGTAATTAAAAACGCATTGCGTAAACGGATACTCCATTCTTGGCGAATCTAGGATTGACTCCGGCATTACCGTCAACGCAAAATTTTTCACGATTCTATGAAATAACCCTCGCTCAATTACGCCTTCAACAATCTCAACCCAACCATCCGCTCTCAACTTGCCGCCGCCCCAATACGCCTCGTTTACCCTAAATCCCCTCACGTTTCCCCGCAAAATATACGGTAAACTCCCCGCCATAAACCTCTCAATATTTATATCGTTGAAAAATACATTTCTCAAACTATACTCCCACGCCGCCGCGCCGCCGCCCCCGATGCCGCCTCCGCCAAGATATTCAACACTCGCCATAATTTCACCACTTACCCGCGCCGGATACCCGCCCAAAATACGAAACGACGGACAAAAAATTGCAATAAATTCACACGGCAAAGGCATATTTCCAGTTTTCAAAGTTACCGCTAAACTCCGCGAATTACGCCGCCTTACAATCGAAATCCGCTCGCTCTCCGTTTCCGAAACCAACGGTATCAAAAAATTCCACTCAGAACGTATCGCCGATTCAGTTTGATAAAGATTGCCCGCAACAAATCGTAACTTAAAACGATTCAAACTCGTCCCAATAACATCAATTTCGTCAAACGTAATAAATACCGGCTCAACCGATAACAACTCCATCCGCGCAATCAATTCCAAAAAACATTCCCGCAACACGACGCCGCCGTCAAATTTATCGCCAATATTACTCTCGCTAATCCCAACGCCGTTACCGTTACTGTTGCCGTTACTGTTGTTGTTACCGTCGTTGTTACTGTTGTTGCCGTCGTTGTTGCCGTCGTTGTTGCCGTTACTTTTGCCGACTCCAACTCCGTCGCCGCCTTCTGTAAGATCAACCAACGACCTGCCAACCAATAAACGCCAAAAACCATCGCCATTGCCAACGCCAAAAAAACGCTTCACCGTTCCAGAAATCCCGCCGGTATTGACGCCTAATATATTGTTAGGATTTTTAGCGGCGTTTTGTAAATTGACAACGCCCGGAAATAAACGGTTACGATTATTTTTAGTTACATCGCCCGCACGCCCAACGCCGCCCGATACATAAACCAAATCAATCTCCGAAGCGGCAAAAAAAGGCTTCGACGAATTTGAACGAAATAACCGCACATTCTTAAACCTAATCTGATTCAACTTGCGATACTCAACAGCCCCTATCTCCCAACGTAAACCCGTCGCCAACATCGCCGCACGCTCATAAACAACAACATTAGAAGGCAATTTACGCAATATCACACCGCCCAATATCAACAACGTCAATAACGGACCAAAAATAAAAAATAACAAAACCAATATAAATTTACGCGTGTTCTCGTGCAATTTAATAAAATTAAAAATTAAGGAATAGTTTTTTTAAAATTCGGCATTCGGAATTTAGGGAACAGTTTACAAATTTTGAAACGCATTCATTATCGCCGTCGCCAAAACATTCTCTACTACAACGCTTGCCGCCGGAACCGCGCAAACGTCGCTGCGTTCGTAAATTGCATGTTTCGGTTCCTTCGTGTTTAAGTCAATCGAGTCTAGCGGTTTTTTCATTGTTGGAATCGGTTTCATTGCACACCTTACCACAATCGTCGAACCATTTGAAATCCCGCCCTCAATCCCGCCTGCATTATTCGTTTTTCGTATAAATCCGCGATTGTGCGAATTTTTTTGAGCGTCGTCATAAGCAATCGGATCGTGCGTTACTGAACCGAGCATTTTTGTTACATTAAATCCCGCTCCGATTTCAACGCCCTTAATCGCTTGAATAGACATTAGATTTTTCGCAATATCTCCGTCTAACTTTTGATCCCACTGCGTATGAGACCCCAATCCAATCGGCGCCCCAAAAACACGCGCCTCAATCAAACCGCCAACAGAATCCCCCGCCGCCGAAACATCGTCAATTAACTTTTTCAATTTGCCCTCCCACTCCGCAAACTCCGCATCCGACCGCACAATATAAAATTCACTCCGGTTTCGACGCCGCAAAAGTTCAACAGCGTCCAAAGAATCAATTTCACGATTAAAATTATCTATCTGCGATTCAGTTAAATTCGATTCGACCGCGCCAATTCTACGCACAAAACCAACAACAGTAATCCCTTTGACCGCAAGAAATTGTTTCGCCAAAGCGCCCGCCGCAACTCGCGCCGCAGTCTCACGGGCGCTCGCCCGCTCCATCACGGGACGAACCGGTAAACCAAATTTTAACGCTCCCGCTAAATCAACATGCCCCGGTCGCGGATACATAATATCAGGCGCAGTATCAATACGATTGTCAGCGTTCTTTATCCATAACGTTATCGGCGCGCCCGTCGTTTGACCCCGCCAAACTCCGGTCAATATCTCCACGCTATCAGACTCTATCCCTTGACGACCGCCGCGACCATAACCGCCCTGACGACGACGCAACTCCGCATCTATCGCCGATACATCAACCACAAATCCCGCCGGAAAATTTTCAATTAACGCCAAAAGCCCCTTACCATGAGACTCGCCCGCCGTTTTATAATTCATCTTATTTTTATTTTTAATTTTTTTAAATTTTTAAGGGTTAATGAAAAAGGTTCGCGGGACAAGAGGGACTGGAGGGACAAGGGGGACAATTTTTTTTTAACAAAAAATTATTTTTCTAAATTCATAACTCCCAATTAAAAACTCTATTCCCTGTTCCTTCTTTCCTAAAACCCAATTCTATAATTTCGTGAACTGTTACAGTAACTTTACGCAAATATCACCGCGCAATTTCAGGATGATAAATTTTGTTGAATATCAGCGGATCGGTGTTGTCCATATTAACGGCGTTGCGATTCTCATTTATGAAATTGTGCTTGTGATTGTGTTCTAAATTTTGCTGTGAATTTGTATGATTTTTTGTCAAATTATATTTTTGCGATTGTTTATTATTTAATTGATTTTGTATATTTACGACTTCTTTGAAGCTTTCGGGCAAGTTTGTTGTTATTTGATTCCGCATTATGTTGTCAAGTTTTGTTTGCGGCGTTGTTGAATTTAGACCGGCAGTGATGTAAGGTTGCGAATTAGGATTAGGATTAGAAGTAGAAGTAGAAGTAGAAGTATGAATTTGTGCGTCTGCGTTTTGAGTATTAAATAGAGGCGCTAAATCGCCGGATTTGATTAACGGCATATTTTTAGCGGCAAGTTGAACCCATTCTACAATTTTAATATATTCTTCCGACTCGACGTTGAAGGGCGGATAAAATCTCCCGTGCGGAACAAGAACATAATTTAACAATTTACTTTTCATCGGACTCTCCAAATCAATATATGCGAGACATTCGTTTAAATTTTCTTGATAAAAATTTACTGACGCTTTGCCGTATTGCGTCGCTTTAAGTTTAAATTTATTTGGCGTAACATTTATTCCGTTTTTTGTTGTTAGCGTATGACAATCCGCCGTAACGCAATTTTTTATAAGCGTTGGTTGAACATAACGTCTGAAATTATCCGTCAAATTTTTTGCCGCTTTTAGTTGGTCGTTTCGCATAAAATCCGAATTAGCCGCCGAGTCAATGTACAATTCGTTTAAGTTTGAATTATCTGTCGATTGATCAGAATCGGGCATATTTTTTTTGATAGAGTTAATACGTTGTCTAATAATATCAGCCGCAACATTATCATTAGTCAACGCCAGAGCGTTCTCATATTCGACAATCGCTTCTGTTAAAAAATTACTTGACGCGCACCATTCCGCAAACTTCATCAAATCGGCGCCGCTTGCGGGATTGATTTGTGCTTTCTTGTATTTGTAAACGTCGTTTCGCGATTGCCCGATATAGGCGACGTTGTTTACGGGAATTTTAACTTTTCCGTAAC
The DNA here is from genome assembly GCA_031277105.1 of Planctomycetaceae bacterium. Classification (GTDB taxonomy): domain Bacteria; phylum Planctomycetota; class Planctomycetia; order Pirellulales; family Thermoguttaceae; genus WRKP01. The sequence goes on from JAISLW010000180.1 coordinate 13,079, forward strand.
TTGTTTTAATATCATAATTTTTGCCGTCGTTTTTTGCGTCGCCCTCAATAATATAATTCGTTTTAAGCAAAAAATATTTTAAACTGTTCGTACTTGAATTTGCAATTACCGGCGCCGGTCTATCTATCGGACGACTGGCTTTTGTGCTTTCTAAATCGCTAAAATTCAAGGACGATCCGTATGGGTTTGAATTATTGTTACAATTATTATTGTTAGCGTTCAACGGATTATTTGCATGGTAAAAATTTTTGTTTTGACCGTCGGCGTTATATTGATTTGCGTTTGCGTTTTCGATTGTCAAGTTTACCGGTTCCGGTTTAGGCAAGACGTAACCTTGCCATTCCGTGTGATTTTGCGCATACAAATAAACCGCAAAATTTGACGTAAACAAAATAAAAATCAAAACGGTAATAATTTTTTTTGAACGTATCATAACAAAAAGTCATAAAAAGTTTGTAGTTTTTTTAATCGCCCGAAATAAAATTTATACGACAAATACATACTAAATTCTAATCACGATCCGTATAACTTGATTAACAAAGCGAATTGTCGATATGCGGATAATGCAAAAATTTCATTTTTTTGTCAATGGGAATTTTTGCCAAAAAACAATGCGATTGAGAATCTCAAATAATTTTCTATTAACCGCAGAGAAGCCAAAAGATCACAGAGTGAATTTTTAAGACATTCTTGGAACGGTTTCTGGTTTTGATTTTATAAAAAATTATAGACAAAGCAATTATGTTATTTTTGTTTTGCAAAACAACAAAATTCGGTTTTGGGGAATTTTCCGTATTTATAAATTTTATAAAGCATTAGATAAATTAACGTAGTTTTTTTGATCGATTGAAATTGCGTTTGAATCCATTTGATCGTAACGTTTGAGGTGAAAATTGAAAAAAATGATATTTTTTTGCGTTTGTTCAATTAACTAATTGTCAACATGTTAGACGAAAAACAACCGCCCAAAATAACCGCTAAACTTGCCGGAACATAACCGTTAAAATAGGAAAACTCCCTACATCTAGTATGTTTTAACAAAAAACTGCGCAAAATATGCAAAATGGTTGCAAACGTCAGAAACTTGGGTAAACTTCACGCCAACTTGCATTCCGAAGTGCGGCAGTGACGAGCCGACATTTCATTTTAAGAATCGTTTCGCTAATATTCCTACTTATATTGTTATAACTTAAAAGTTTACAATTGACTCATCCGAAAATTTATAAACTGTTTATGTTTTATTTTTCGTTTATATTGCTGGTTTCACCTAAATTGACTCCAGTTTTTTTATTTTGACATGCGAATAAATAACGCGTATTTTATATTTTCGGTTTGACAATAACAAAAATTTGTTTTGACTTATGGTTTGACGAGCGGTAGGATATTTAGCCTGAATATTTATCCATTTTTTTTAATAAAAAACCAAATTAGAATTTATTAAACAATTCGTACTTGAATTTGCGTTTACCATCGTCTGCCGGATAGCGGCGGCTGGTTTGACGCTTTTATGCCAATGAATTTCAAGTGCGGCGCGTATAAATTAAATTATTACAGAACAAATAACGTAGCGGTTTTTTGCGAATAACTTTTTAACTTTTTGTATTTTAATTTTTCGGGAATATTTTCCGGCTGATATTTTGAGCCGGTTTTAATTTTTTGCAATTCCGAAATATTTAAACTGTTCGCACTTGAGTTTGCGTTTACCGCCGCCTGCCTAGCTATCGGACGGCAGGCTTTGACGCTTTTAAATCGCTGAATTTCAAGTACGAGCAGTATAAAGTATAAATTGTGTTGTTTGCATATTTTGTGAAAATTCGTTTTTATGAAATTGAACGGAATTTAACAAAATTTATGCTTTTTTTATAAACCGCAGATAGGGGAGTCGATAAATGAATTAGACAAGTTGATATACTTTTTTGATTTTGTTTTTTGCTTCGTTTACGTAATGGACGTTAGTCTGTTCTGTTTTTTTTGAGAATTTTTTGAATTGCGTATTTTGTAACGTGTAATTGCGGTTTTGCCTTTTATTTTATTGGCGGCTGTAGATTAATTTTTGTTACAATAATTCGTAGTTTAGATTTATTTGGTATATTTTATGAGAAATTTTGGTTTTATGTTTTGGCGGCGTTATGATTCTGTCACATTATGGAGGACAGAGAATGCCAAGGAAGCCGCTGATCGGAGTCAATTCTGACTATCGCGCTGCGCAACGGAATGTACCGGCGATAAGTATAATTAGTGCAGGTTATTACGACTCCCTTCTTCAGGCGGGCGCGTTGCCAGTGGTAATCCCGCCGTATCCTGAAAATAAGCATCTTGATTCAAATCTTGATCAGATACTTGATCAACTTGATGGCGTAGTAATGGTAGGCGGCGCTGATCTTGATCCGCGTCGCGACGGTTTTATGCTGCACTCGTCGGTCAAATTGCTTGACGAGCGCCGCGAAACTTTTGACAGGTATCTTATTGAGAAAGTAGCGGAACGCAGAATGCCGCTGCTCGCAATAGGAACGGGAATGCAATTACTCAATGTTTCGCAAGGCGGGACGTTATTTTTACATATACCGGAAGATTTGCCGCGAACGCTACCGCATCGGGACGTAATGGACGTTAATCATCGTCATGTGTTATTGATTGAGAAAGGAACGCTCATGGAGCGGGTTTACGGCGATAATGAAATCCGCGTTAATAGTATGCATCACATGGCGATTGACGACGTGGCGCCAGGTTTTTTAGTAACCGGCAGATGTCCAGACGGCGTAGTTGAAGCAATCGAGTCGCTACACAGAGACTGGTTTGCAATAGGCACGCAATTCCATCCGGAATCGCAATCGGCAACGGCTATGGATTTACGCATTTTCAAAGAGTTCGTACAAGAAATCGTCTCAACAAAAAGACGATCAGGAATCCATCTCTTGGAAGTTGAAGAGCCGGCGTTTGTGTGACTTTCGACGGTCAAGATAAATAATGGTTTCTTTCAATGACAAGGAACGATCTTCGGACTAAAAAACCGAAGATCGTTTTTTTATAATTAAACGTCTCAAAAAAATTTTGTAACCGTTCACGGAAATTTGTTTAACAAAATTACGTATCGGCAATTTCTTTTGAGGAACAATTTTGAGGGACAAGTGGGACATGAGGGACAAGTGAGACAATTTTTTTTGTAACAAAAAATTGAGAATGATCGCAGCCGTCTCGGTTGCCAAGTTGCCGCAAGGCAAACAAAAAGACGGTTGCGATGTAACATCGCTCGCTAGCGGTTGAATACAACCGCATGCAGACGCGACGCCTACGTTCCTGCAAACGATTTTTTTAGCGTTTCTCCCAAAAATGAATTTTTAGAGTCGCCCAATTGATATTAAAGTGTAAAGGCTAATTGTCCGATAAATATTAAAATATAGAAAAATATCACCAGCTCAGTCTAATCCAAACTCCATCAAAATTACCATGATAGTTATAAAATCAGTTACTTGAAAATGCGATTTAAGAAAACAGCAATTTGACTTCATGTAATAGGCGTTGCGGCGGGCGCCGAAATTTTGGGAACGTGAAAAACTAAAAACTTACCGGAATAGTTCTTATAATTTGTAAATTTATAAAAGAGAGAGATTATTCAAAAATTGTGCGTAGATTTTTTAAACTGTTAGTAATTGAAATTGCGTTTAGAGCGTCTGCCTAGTTTTCGGACGGCAGGTATTTACGTTTTTACATCGATGAATTTCAAGTACGATCTGTTTACGTTGTTGAATTGCAAGTACGATACGTATAATTATCTTAATTTATGTAGTCAACCCTAAAGAGAAATGAAAAAATTATCACCTGTTGTTCGTATTAACAAGGAACGTTGCGTAAATTGCAATGTTTGTATTCGCGTTTGTCCGGTTCGTTATTGTAACGACGGTAGTTCCGGCGAACATATTGATCTTAACCACGATCTTTGTATAGGTTGCGGTTCTTGTATAAAGCATTGTTTGCATGGCGCCAGAGAGATAATAGACGATACTGAAATTTTTCTTGCCGATCTTCGTCGCGGCGTGAATATTATTGCCGTTGTTGCGCCGGCGATTGTTGCAAATTTTCCGGAGCGATATTTTCAATTTAATACATGGCTACGCTCTATCGGCGTCAAGGCTGTTTTTGACGTAAGTTTTGGAGCGGAATTGACTGTCAAAACTTATATCGAATATATCAAGAACAAGAATCCCGAACTTGTTATTTCGCAACCTTGCCCTGCTATCGTAACGTATATTCAAATTTATCGACCTGAATTACTCCCGTATTTAGCGCCTGCGCATAGCCCGATGTTGCACACGATTCAGATGGTAAAAACTTATTATAAACAATATGCCAATCATAAGGTTGCGGTAATCTCGCCTTGTATCGCAAAGAAGCGCGAATTTGAAGAAACAAAATTAGGCGACTACAATGTTACGATGTCAAATTTGGACAAATATTTAACGGAACAAAAAATCGATCTGGATAAATTTGAACCGACTGATTACGAAAATCCAACGCCTGAACGAGCGGTTCTGTTTTCGTCTCCAGGCGGACTTATGCGGACGGCAATGCGCGAAGTTAAAGGAATTGATGAGAAAACGCGCAAAATCGAAGGACCGGGAGTTTATCATTATTTGAATCATTTAGACGTATCGCGAAAAGAAAAAATAAATCCGCTTTTTATTGACTGCTTAAATTGCGAATTCGGATGCAACGGCGGCCCCGGAACGAAACATATTCATTGCGAATCGCAGGATGAATTGGAAGCGCTAGTAGAACGACGCGGGCAAGAACTAAGAGAACTTTATCGCAAAGAACAAGAAAATAATCCGTCGGACGATCCTTATGAAATCCTTCATCAACAAATCGATAAATATTGGAAGCCGTCGATTTACGATAGACGCTATCTGAACATCAAAGAAAACAATACAATCAAACGACCAACAGATCAACAACGCGAAAAAATTTATACGGAAGAACTACTAAAAAACGGACCAGAAGACATTCTTAATTGCGGCGCTTGCGGTTATCATACATGCGAAGAAATGGCAACGGCATTGCATAACGGTTTAAGCCGTTCTGAATTATGTTTTCGCAAGCAGAATAATATGTTGTTGCGTAATGAGGAAGTTGCGACGGCGCGGGCGGAAAAACAAGAGAAATTTACATCGGCGTTTTTTGTCGCAATAGAAAGTATGGTTAAACAAGTCAAAGAAACGGCGCAACTAATGCGCGAAATCAAAACTGAATCCGGCGAAATTTCCAACGTGATTTCTACCGTGTCAAAAATAGCAAGACAAACAAACCTTTTAGCCCTAAACGCATCAATAGAAGCCGCAAGAGCAGGAAAAGCCGGCGCCGGATTCTCCGTCGTCGCCGACGAAGTACGAAAACTCGCAAAATCATCAAACGAAGCCGCGTCAAAAATTGACGAACTCGTTGTAGAATCAAATTCAAAAATCGCAAACGGAACCGACCTAAGCCAAAAATTAGAAATAGGATTACTACAAATCATGGAAGACGCAAAAATCTCAATGCTAGACGCAAAAACAGAAAAAATTGCAGAACGTAAAAATTAAACAAATCGTACTCAAATTTTAAACTGTTCGCATTTGAACTTGCGTTTACCGCCGTCTGCCTAGATAGCGGACGGCAGGCTTTGACGCTTTTAAATCGCCGAATTGCAAGTACGATCAATATAAAAAAATCTGACGGATAAATTCATATAATCTAGCAAATCATCTTGCTTTTACGCTTTTATATCGCTAAAATGCAAGTTCTATTTCGTAATATAATCGATCAAAAAATATCAATCGCCCAAATAATTATTGTAACCGTTTTAAAATAATTATTGTAACGAAAATTAAAATTATGCAAAAATTACCTATCGGGATTCAGTCGTTCTCTTCTTTACGCAGAGACGATTATTTGTACGTCGATAAAACAGAGATTATTCATAAGATGGTTACGGGAGGTAAAATTTATTTTTTATCTCGTCCTCGTCGTTTTGGTAAATCGTTGTTGGTGAGTACGCTTGATGAATTATTTAACGGTCAAAAGGAATTATTTGACGGACTTTTTATTTATGATAAATGGGATTGGTCAAAAAAATATCCAGTGATACGATTAGATTTTGGGGCAATATCTAATAACACGCCGGAAGCGTTACATAATTCGTTATCTGATTTTGT
>JAISLW010000337.1 GCA_031277105.1 Planctomycetaceae bacterium
TCTTCCGCCACAACAAACGATACAAAATTTAATAAAACAAATACAATAAAAATATAACCGTATTTTAATTTCATTTTCATTTTATTTTTTTAATTGTTAAAAGGAACTTCTAAAAAATAATTTATTTTTTATTAACCACAGAGAACACAGAGGAAACTTTTAATTTGAATCGAAACATTATTTAATATTATACTTGACTTTGATCTAAAATAATCTTTCAAAGATTTTTACATGAATTTATAAATCTTGTTGAAATACTGTAAAATAACCATTCAAGTGATGTTTGATTTTCAGTTGTCTGATCTGTGCAATAACACAAACACTTGAAAAACGTTGAATTGTTAATTCTTCGTCTTGTTTATTATGACACGGAATAATCAGGTTTATTGTGTTGTCTTTAATAGTAGGATACTTTTTTGTATTCAAAATATTCCCTTCTGCCCTAACTTCGGTCATTATTCGAAAACGTAGTTTTACCGATGCTTTATCAACATTACGAACCTTACTGAAATTTTCCTGTTCTGAAAAAATATCAACTATTAAATCCTTAACATTTTGCTCATTTTCCACTTCTTTTTCATGTAATCGTTCATTCAAAACTTGTTCAAACAATTGGCTGATAAGATTGGCTGATTTTACTGTTTCAAAAAAACTGCCATGAATTAAAACAATCTTAATATTGTTCTTGTAACGACCACGTATTAAATAATAAACATCGCGAATAGGCAACGAATCAATAACATCGCCGGCTAACTCCATTGTTTTTTGACAATACTATTTTCTCCTTTAATAACTTTAGTTATTTCTTTTTTTCCAGTTGGAATAGTTGAATTGAATGAAGCAACATTGTAACTTTTACTATCCCTTAGTTCGATCAATTCGCCACCCGAAAAAATATCTTTATCGATATTGTTGAGTTTTATTGCTAGATCGGGGAACACGCCGCGATTTTGGCACGATAACATATTTTCATCAAATGGAAATTCAGTGAGAGGATTTTTCGACGCAAAAATTTTTTGTTTTCAACTAAATGCTTAAAAAAATGATAAATGGAATACATTAACCTGCTGCATTAAAAAGGGTTAGTTCTTCTTGTTTTTGTTTTTGTACAATTTCAGATTCATTACTCCATATTTCACGCAGGTTTTCTGTACATGTATAATCTTTGTAATATTTTTGTATGTTATCAGCGTCGCGTATAGATTTTAGTCGATTTTTGATACATTCAATATTTTTTGGATCAATCTCAATTGCGATTGAATAACGTTGCGTTTGTATTGCCGTAACTGCTGTTGTTCCGGTTCCGGCAAATGGGTCAAGTATAGTATCGCCGATATTTGTCGAGGTTAAAATCATTCTCAAAAGTAATGCTAACGGCGCTTGTTGTTTATGAAAACGTTCGCCGTTATCAGTTCTCAACGCTTCGTCTCCGGCAAAATAACCGCTCGTCAACTCCCGTATATCATCCCAAACGTCTGTTACAAAAATTCCATTATCACGCTGATATTTGTAATTTAACGGTAATTCAGGATCAATCCGTAAACGATGAAATGTTTTTGCCCGCTCGCCTTTGATTGCATAAACAATGATCTGATATTGTTTACCGTATTTACCTTTAACAGGAACAGCCGAAGTCCGTTTTTTCCAGATAATAAGATTCTGAAAATTCCAACCAGTCTCTCGTAATGTTTGTAAAACGAATTCGGTATTTTTTTCGCGTTGCATAAAATAAATACAACCGCCTTTATTGGTAATTTTGTAAATTGACCGGCAAACTTTTTTTACCATATTCCAATATTCCTGTTCCGGCATATCATCGTTATGCAACGCATAATCTTTTTGTTGATTGAATGGCGGATCAAGAAACGTAAAATCAATTTCTCGATTCGACTTTTCCAAAATATCTATACAGTTTCCTAATAAAATTTCATAAGACATAATAATGTTTACTTCGTTTCTACGTGCAAATTAATATACCATCGCATCGCCTGTCTATAACAGTAAGGCGTCTCTAAAAATTCATTTTTTTGTAAAAAGGTAGGCAGTGTTTCGCCGCTGTGTTTATTTTTTGTGCCGCAATGGAGTTTATGCTACCAATAAATTTCAATAATTCCTAAAGCCTACAATATGTTTATTTTAGACGTGCGAAATATTAAAATTTATTGATGACGTAAACCGTAATGCGGCCCAAAATTAAACACTGGGCGAAACGCCGCCTACCTAAACAAATGAATTTTTAGAGATACCCTACATTTATATTACACTTGACTTTGATCTAAAATAATCTTTCAAAAATTTTTATTCTCTGTGAACTCTGTGTTCTCTGTGGTTAAATAAAAATAAAATTTGTCTAATGTAATTCGATTGATTGTTTTTCAAAGTTGAAAGTTGCGACTTTATTTTCGCGGTGTGCTAGGATGCCCATTGACAACGGGGCTTGAACTCTTACCGCCAACGAAATTGGGCACATTGGTTCTTGTCTTGTTTTTACGCATTCGAGTAAATTTTTCCATAGTTTTTTTGTATCTCCGTTTCCTGCCCATTTGAATTTGATTTCTTCTTTACCTTTTGCGAACGGCACAATTCTTACGCCTTTATCATAATCCGCTCTTGAACCTTGAAGCATGCCCCATTTTATGATTCCGTCCGTGCCGCGAATAACAGTTTCCTTGTCAACATGATTCGATAACGAATTCGTCATCACAACCGAAGGTCCGTTGTTATAATCTGCGATAATATTACATTGATCTGGGACTTCGCGATTGTATTGGAAAGTGCCGCCGCCGCCAAGTACGCGCAACGGAAAATCCAATCCGAGAACGCAAAATACCGGCGTATATGTATGCACAAGTAAATCCGTCGCCGGACCGCCCGCATAATCCCAATAAAGCCGCCATTGGAAAAATCGCGAAACAGAGAAATCCGTTTTTGCCGCATCGCCTAGAAAACGTTCCCAGTTCAGATCGGGACCGGGTTTTGCGTTTGGGTCAGGGATGTTCATTCGCTCTCCCCAATCCCCACGCCGGAAATAACCGCATTCGACGTGAACAGGTTTACCAATAATTCCGTCTTTGATAAGTTGGCGTATTTTTGGGTAATTATCATCAGCCATGTGTTGCGTGCCGACTTGGACTAGTTTATTTTTTTCTTTGGCAACATTTTCAATTTTTTTGGCTAACTCAAATTGCGACCAATGCGTCAACGGCTTTTCGCAAAATACGTCTTTACCTGCGTTAATTGCGTCGATAGATTGCTGTGCGTGATGGTGATCCGGCGACGCAATACAAACAACATCGACGTTTTTATCTTGCAATAGTTCTTCGTGTTTATCGTACATTTTTGAGTCGCCGGTTCTTTTTGATGCGGCGATCAATCTTGGACGGTAAATATCGCAGACGGCGACAGGTTCGGTTATGCCTTGTTTTTTTAGTTCGTTTATTATTGAAATATGCTCTCCGCAACGTCCGCCGGTTCCAATAAAACCGATACCGATACGATCATTTGCGCCTTTCGATTCTTGAGCGACAACATAAGGAACGGCAACAGTCGCCGCCGCTAATGTTGTTGTTTGGAGAAATTGTCGTCTGGTAGATTTATTCATTTTATTTAATTGGGATTGTTAAGTTATTTGGTTGTTAAGTTATACTGTTCGAGTTTATAATTTCGGTTTTGCAAAAACGCGCATAAATATCGTATTTGAAATTCAGCGATTAAAATTTGAGTAAAAGCCTGCCTAGATTCGGACGCCAGGTTTTTACGATTTTTAATCTCTAAATTTCAAATACGAGCAGATATTGATTCATAATTGATTTATAAATTATGCCGCCGTTAATAAAAATATTCCCTTCCACCATTGCCTACGTCTCTTATTACACATACTAATTACCCTCTTGGTAAATTTTTCAAAATAAACAAATACAATAAACAATTGCCGAATCAATATTGATAAACCGCATAAAATTTAACCGAAAATTAACGTATTAACAGCAGTTTAAAATAAACTATTTGCAAAATAGTTTAACCGTTCACGTAAATTTAAGCAAAAGATTTTAGTTGATAGTGTAATAGCGTGTATCGGGAGAATTTTCGTAACGATAAATATTTGTCCCGCTAGGGACAGAAGAGACAAATATTTATTGTTACAATAAATCTATCGCCTAAAACTCTACGCTTCTAAAATCTCGCGAACGGTTACAAAAAATAGTTTAATCACAAAACGAGCCGAAATTCTAACACAGATAAAAATAATTTCAATGGGGAGCAATTCGTAAATCATACGACAACGCACGAACTCAATTAAAACAGATCGTAATCATTCACGTAATTTTAGGGGCTAGGTTGGATGGGATAGGGGACAATTTTCGTTACAATAAATCTATCCTCTATCCCCTACCCCCTATCCTCTACGCTTCTAAAATCTCGTGAACGGTTACAAAAAAACTCTCTCTATTTCCTACTCGCTAACATATAAAATCTATCGCTGAAATTTCTGTGAACGGTTACAAATTGCGAGGGTGATTTGTTTGATGGATGATAAAAATTTGATTGCGGCGAGTATGCTCCCCTCTTGCGAAAATTATGAAAGTTATTAAACTTATATTACGTCAATTTATTTGACTTTTACATTTGTAATGAATTTTGTAGTGAATATTATTTTTGTTAGCAAGAAAGAATCGGTTTTAATTAGATTATTATTGTTTTGATTTTCGGTAAATTTCATTTTGTTTAAGATTGCGGTCAACGGGTCAACTATCGAATTTAAGTCGCCAATATTTTAATTTAATTAATTATGATTTTGTTTATTTTCATATTTTAAACTGTTCATACTTTAATTTGCGTTTACATTCGCCTGGCTAGCTATCGGACGGCAGTATTATAGATTGCCGGATTTAATATTTAATGTCAAGGGATTAATTTCGATGACAATTTTGATAACAGTTTTGATAACCGTATTTTTTTATTTTAGTTCGCCTCTTTCAGTTCACGGTCTTATTCGTGGCTTTTCGTAATATATTCGCAGTGATACTAATTGTATTTTGGTTAAAATTTACGATACAAAAGATAAAATAAACGCAACCGTTTACGAAAATTTAAGCGCTAGATTTTAGGGGTAAGGGCGTAATGAGTAGTTTTTAGAAAGCTAGATAACATTTTTTTGTTTGCTTTGCGTCAAATTGCAGCCGAGTCGGTTGCGTTCCTTCGCAATTTTTTGTTATAAAAAAATTGTCTTATTTGTTCCTCATGTCCCACTTGTCCCTTAAAAATTGGCAAAACGTAATTTAACAAACAAATTTCCGTGAACGTTTACAAATAAATTTGTCTGATAAACTAAATATACGTATTATATAGAAGCGTTGAATATTGTTTTTTTGATAGGTCTTTAGTAATTTTTACCTGAAATTAAATTACCAATATTTTTTTAATAAATTTATAAATATTATGTCTATAAATAGTCCCAAAATGACCCCGATGTTGAAACAACTTCAGGAAGCCAAACAAGCCTGTCCTAACGCTATCGTTCTTTTTAGAATGGGCGATTTTTACGAGTTGTTTTTTGACGACGCCAAGACTGCCGCCGAAGTTCTCGGCTTGGCGCTTACCAGTCGCGAAAAAGGTCCAGACGCAATGCCGATGGCTGGTTTTCCTTGTTCGCAACTTGACAGTTATATTGCAAAACTGATCAACGCTGGTTTTCGCGTTGCGGTTTGCGAGCAGATGGAAGACCCTAAAAAGGCTAAAGGAATTGTTCGGCGTGAAGTTGTGCGAGTTGTTACTGCCGGCACTGTTACCGAAGATACGATTCTTGACCCGCGTATTTCAAATTTCCTTGCGGCGGTTTCTCTTAATTCGCGTACTCCGAAGTTGGAAGCCGGAATTGCGTGGATTGAATTATCGACCGGCGCTTTTTACGCCGTTACTGTTGACAAGAATACGTTGCTTGAACATATTGCGCGGATTGCGCCTGTTGAAATAATTTATAGCGATAAAGACCCGTTTAATCTGCCGGATTATTTTAACATGTTGCGGACGGCGCGTTCGGATTGGACTTTCAATTATCGCACTGCCAAAGATGCTCTTTGCAAACAATTCAATACGAACACGCTTGAAGGGTTCGGGTTTGCCGACGACGACAATAATAATATTCCGGCGATATGTGCGGCGGGCGCTATTCTTGATTACTTGCATGAGACGCAACGTCAGACGCTTGAGCATATAGACGTATTGACGCCGTATCATGTGGGTTCGTTTATGGAGATAGACGAGGCGAGTCGTAGTAGTCTTGAACTTACGCGTACAATCCGCACGGGAAAACGCGACGGAACTTTGCTGGGAGTTTTGGACAAATGTATTACGCCGATGGGGTCGCGTATGCTTGCTGATTGGGTTGCGGCGCCGTTGATGAATATTGCGGAAATAAATTGCCGTCTGGACGCAATTACCGAATTATTGACCACTCAAATTGCAACGTCGAATATTAGGGAAAATATGCGAAAAATATACGACCTTCAACGTCTAATGACGCGAGTAACTCAAAATCGTTGTTCGCCGCGCGATCTTGGTATGATTTCGCAGACGCTTATGATTTTACCGTTTTTTGTCGAGCAGCTTGCGGGCGTAAATAGTTCGTTGTTGAAAGTGATTCGGGACAATATTGATCCTTGCGGCGAGTTGGCGACGTTGTTGTGTAAGGCGTTAGGTAGCGAGTTGCCAGGCAATACGAAGGAGGGCGGATTTATCAGGGATAAATTTGACAAAAATCTTGACGAGTTGCGGGAGTTGCAGCGCGGCGGCAAGGAGTGGATTGCGAAGTATCAGGCGAAGGAGATAGAGCGGACGGGGATTTCAACTTTACGCGTCGGTTATACGCGGGTGTTTGGATATTATATTGAGATTACGAATATTCACAGGCGTAAAATTCCGGCGAATTATCAAAGGAAGCAGACGATAAAAAATGCTGAACGATATACGACGCCGGAGTTGCAAAAATACGAGGAGAAAGTTGTTAGCGCCAGCGATAGGGCGAATGAAATTGAGGCGGCAATTTTTGATCAACTTTGTAAAGCTACGGTTGATAAACGTCCGAATTTGCATCAGACGGCGGCGGCGATTGCGCAATTGGACGTGTTAATTTCGTTGGCAATGTTAGCGAGGCAGCAAAATTATTGTCGTCCTGAGTTAGTTGCGGAATCGAAAATTAGGATAATTGACGGGCGGCATCCGGTGATTGAGGATATTGGAGAATCGGGTAGTTTTGTACCGAATGATATTTATGTTGATAATAAAGACAACGGAATGATACAACTAATAACGGGACCAAATATGGCGGGCAAAAGTACGTTTATAAGACAAGCGGCGCTGCTTTGTATCATGGCGCAAATCGGAAGTTTCATTCCGGCGAGAGAAGCGGAGATAGGTATTTGCGACCGTATTTTTGCACGCGTCGGCGCAAGTGATGAAATTGCGAGAGGCTATAGTACGTTTATGGTAGAAATGATTGAAACGGCAAGAATATTAAATCAAGGAACGGCGCGGAGTTTAGTTATTTTAGATGAAATCGGGCGAGGCACGAGTACGTATGACGGTATTTCGTTGGCGTGGGCAATTTGCGAATACTTGCATAATAATATCGGTTGTAGAACCTTTTTTGCGACTCATTATCACGAGTTGACTGATTTGGCTGACAATTATCCGCAGGTGAGAAATCTTAATGTTGCGGTCAATGAATTGAATGACGACGTAGTTTTCTTGCATAAAATAATCAAGGGCGCCGCTGATAAAAGTTATGGAATTCACGTCGCAAAATTAGCGGGGATACCGAAGGATGTTACGAACAGAAGCAGGGAAATCTTGGCGGAACTAGAACGAAATCACACAAAACTTGAACCCAATGCAAACACGGAAGAACTACGAAATTTGACAACCGTCTCAAACGACGGAGAAAAAATAAATCAAATCGTAAAAGTAAAACGAAAAACCGTCGGAAGTGTTCAATTCTCTTTATTTGGACAAGACGACCACCCAATAATCGAAGACTTAAAAAATATAAATATAGAAAAAATCACTCCGCTAGACGCTTTACAACTAATACAAAAATGGAAAAAAACAGTCATATAAATCATAAAAAAATAACGTAACCGTTCACGAAAATTTGTTTATTAAATTACGTTTTGATAATTTTTGAGGGACAAGTGGGACATGAGGGACATGAGGGACAATTTTTTTATAACAAAAAATTGAGGGCGTCTCTAAAAACTCATTTGTTCTGGTAGGCGGCTAAAAAAATTAAACACTGTGCCGAAACGCCGCAGTAGAGTTTATGACGCCAATAAATTTTATTACTTCATAACGTCTAAAATATATATTTTAGGCTTTATGAATTATTAAAATTTAATAATTATTTTGTGCGTATTGCGGCCCAAAAAATA
>JAISLW010000338.1 GCA_031277105.1 Planctomycetaceae bacterium
TGAATCAAAATATCGCGGTTTTTATCATTCTTGACAAGACGTATCAATCGTTTCGGATCGATACTCAAATTAAAATCAACAAGACTCAATCTGTCGTCTTTTAATATCTGCTCAAAGAAATAAAGAATCATCGATGAGTTATAGACTTTGTTTTCAGCGTTTTCGTTGAACAGGTAACCGTTGTAATAATATTCCATGTCAACTTTGATCTGTTCCGGTTTTATGCCGACTTCATCTCGCAATTGGATTACTTCGTCTTGCGTGAAACCTAGCATTTCGTTGTATTTTTTATCAAGCGAAAAATTAGTAGCGATATTGTAACCGCTAGTCAAATCGTCAAGCATAACCGGCGAAATTCCAGTTATAAAAGTTTGACCAATTACGCCGAACTTCGACATAACTTTAAGTTTTTCGTAAAAATCGCGGACTAGCCCATTGACGGTAACAACTTCTTTATACAATTTATCGCCGCTGATAGAATCCATCGCAACTAAATCATTCGCAAAATGATCATACTCGTCTATTATCACAAATATCTTTATTCCGGCAGATTGGGCAATTCTAAAAGCCCATCCCAAATTGGCAAATGTTGTATTTTCTGTAACGTTAATTTGATTAATGATTTGTTCGGTATTGGAGAATATGTTTTTATGACTGTCAAGAAACACCCAAACTGTTTGGCGTACATTTTCACAAAAAGAATTTCTAAAAGATTCAATACTTGACGTATCAATACTTGAAAAATCAAATTCCATTACGGCGTAACTATTTTTTAGCGGCGTAGGATTTTGACCAATATAAAGATCGCCGAATAACCGCTCAAATTCATCGGCATAATTAACGTCGTAATAATACGCCAACATTGAAAGAAATAGACTTTTTCCAAAACGACGCGGGCGAATAAATATCTTGCTATCGCTACTTTCGTTTTCTAGTAGTTCTATAAAACGCGTTTTATCAACATAAGCATAATTTTTCCGCGTCCGAACACTCTTAAAATCAGCAGTACCATAAGGCAATAATTTAGGCGATTGCTGTTTAGTTGTTTTTTGGGCGGGCGTTTTTTTAGTTGAAGTTTTTTTTGGGAGTGATTTTTTTGTCATAAGATTTATTCGATTATTTTAAACGTTCTTACTTACTTTAAACTGTTCGTACTTTAATTTGCGTTTACCTTCGCCTGTTTGGTTTTTGGGCGGCAGGCTCATACGCTTTAAAATTACTGAATTTCAAGTATTGAGTAGTATAGAGTCTCACGTTAGAATTTTTTTATAATAAACTTTCAACTAATAATCTCATTTTTCGTAATTCTGACATTGGGTCAATATTCGGCAATTCTGCTAAATCAATACAGAGCGCTCGGCGATAATTTACCTTATTCAACTGTATTACAAGACGATTAAATTCCAAAACGCCTTGACCAATACGCACCTGAAACTGCGTCGGCGTTGTGTCCCTCAATCGAACATGACAAACTTGATCCAAAATCATATCATAGTCAACCGGTTTCGTATGATTGTAAATATAATGACTCGGATCAAGCGTAACGCCTAATCCTTTAACGCTTTTACAAATACTGCCTACCGTACTCGGCGTTTCCGTTAGACGTCCCGATTCCGTCAATAAACCAACCAATACGCCATTGCCAATCGCAAATCGAACTAACTCCCGCAAACGTTCCACTTCCTCATTATAAGGCGTACCCACAACCGAAGACCGCACCGTCATCACCACAACCTTTATCGCCTTCGCAAAATCACACAACACCTTAAAATTATCAAAATAATCAGGCGCTAAAGGATCAACTTCATAAAAAATACTCGCCAACGATACACGCCGTAACGACCGGCAAACCTGAACATAAAAATCAAACCTATCCGAAATATCTTTAGGCGTAATAATCCCATCCTTGCTAACCGAAATCTCAACATTCATAAATTCCAAATCAGCTAATCGATCAAATACCTCATAAGGCGTACTGTCAGGAATACAAGCCGTTGACGCTGCTACTATCACAATAAAACTCCTAATTACAAATTAAATATATATGGATCGTACTTGAATTTTAGCGATATGAAAACGTAAAAACCTGCCCCCGATAACTAGGCAGACAACAGTAAACGCAAATTCAAGTAAGAACTTAATAAGCCAAAATTACAATGCCGACTTCTATAACCGGTAATTGTAAAGCAACTAATTGTAACCGAAAATTATAAACTGTGAATAGCCGCAAAATACATAAATAACACGCCGCAACAAATCATTAAGTTATTATCACAATAGAATCAATAAAGACAATTTTCGTTACAAAAAAACTCACTCGCTAATTCGCTACTTTTTTAAACTGGTCGCGATTGAATTTTCATTTACCGTCGCCTGCTTATCTATCGGACGACAGGCTTTTACGCTTTTACATCAATACATCAATGAATTTCAAATACGAGCAGAATTAGGTTTTATTTTTTCGTTGTATAATTTTTTTTGCGGCGTCTAATATTTGTATTATCAAGGGGTCAGAGTGAACGTCTTCTAATTCGTAAAATTGCAACAAATAAGACGAAGCGTTATTCATTTTGTCCCGTTCATTTACGTCCGCAACTTCCGCCGTGTACCACGCCAAACCCACTAACCCAAGCGCACGATCATATTCGTCAACTCCGCTTAATTGAGCAAACTCTTGAAAAAGAGGTAACAATTTTACCAAATTACCGTGATCGCCGGATTGAAAATAATAACGTATCAATTGCCGCTTCGCCTTGCGTTGCCAATAATAATCCGCTTCAGGAAAATATTCTATTACGCTATTCCACGCTTCCG
The DNA here is from genome assembly GCA_031277105.1 of Planctomycetaceae bacterium. Classification (GTDB taxonomy): domain Bacteria; phylum Planctomycetota; class Planctomycetia; order Pirellulales; family Thermoguttaceae; genus WRKP01. Next base: position 2,815 of record JAISLW010000338.1, read on the forward strand.
GCGAGTCCAGAATACACGCATAAACCCATTGCTCCTCAACCGTCTCATACTTTTTTATATCAGTCGCCGCCGGTAAATGCAACGGATTAGGCATCGAAACGACATGAATATAACCAAGCAAAACGCCCGCCGAAATCACAAACGCAAAAAATAAAACCAACAAAATATATCGCCGCAATAAACTACCGCCCAATACGCCCGTTACCGTATTTTTGCCCGTATTCAATAAAGATTGCAATTGTCCCGCCCGCTCAATAATCTTTTTGTCAACCGGATCAATCTTAAATAAATCCGAAGCGTCCGGCATATTCACGCCGCTTTCCGGCGCCGCAATAGAAAAAAAAGAACGCAACTCAATTCTGATTTCATTGAAAGATTGAAATCGCTTGTCAGGTTTTTTTTCTATCATTTTATGAATTACCCGGCAAAAATGCGGCGGCGCATCGGGACGCACTTCTGACAACGGAACCGGTTCGGCGTTGACATGTTGCAACGCTACCGCAATAGCCGTCTCGCCCGTAAACGGAGGTCGCGACGCCAACGCATGATAACAAGTAATCCCAAGCGAATAAATATCGCTGCGATGGTCAAGCGGATTACCTTGAGCCTGCTCAGGACTCATGTAAAGCGGCGTGCCAAGCGTCATGCCAACTTGAGTCAGCGCCAACGAACCCGTTTCATTAAAACGCGCTAATCCAAAATCGGCTATCTTAACATTGTCATTTTCGCCGATAAGAATATTTTCCGGCTTAATATCACGATGCACTATTCCGGCTTGCTCCGCTACAAATAACGCCGCCGAAACCTGCCAAAGAATCTCCGCAATACGTATCGCCGGAATCGGACTACTAGATTGAATCAGATTTTGCAACGTTTGACCGGCGACGTATTCTTGAGCAATATACCAATAATTATCAAAACAATCTGCTTGATATATCTGGACAAGATTAGGATGAACCATGCGGGCAATTGCGCGAGCCTCGCGAATAAAACGTTGCAAGTAAACGTCGTCTCCGGCAAGCTCAGGCTTAAGAATCTTCAACGCAACACGTCTGCCAAGCGACCGTTGCTCGGCAAGATAAACCTCCGCCATCGCACCGCTGCCAATACGACGCAATATATGATAATCGCCAAATTCACGGTTGATCAAATCGATCATCGTTACACCTTTTCAAAAATAGAATAATTGCACGTATTCGTTTTTTCGTAACTGTTCGCGGAAATTTATTTGGGCGTCTCTAAAATTTCATTTGGTAAGGTAGGCGGCGTTTCGCCGAAACGCCGCAGAAGATTTTATAGCGCCGATAAATTTTAATAATTCATAACGTAGAAAATAAAAGATATATTTTAGACTGTGTGAAATCTTAAAATTTAATAACGCTATAAAATCTATTGCGGTGTTTCGGCGAAACACCGC
>JAISLW010000346.1 GCA_031277105.1 Planctomycetaceae bacterium
TACGTTTTGACGATTCTTGAGGGACAAGTGGGACATGAGGGACAAGTGGGACAATTTTTTGTAACAAAAGGATCGCAGGCGGCTCGCCTGCGAATCTGAAGGAACACAGGCAAAACGCCCGCGATCCTTTAGACGATTTTTTGTAACGAAAAATCGTTGCTAATTATTTTCCTAACGCATCTCTTGCCGCCCAACTTGAAAACATTAACCTTAACCAAATTTAAAAAAATGAAAAAATTTAACCAAACTTTAATCGAAAAAATCTCATTACGCACACTTTGCAATATTGAGATAAAAGATATTATGTTGACCGTTTTTTTTGCGTTGACAATTTTTGTAACGCAAAATTTAACTAATGACTTGATCGCCGGCAATGGGCAAAATTTACTTGCAGACGAAGTCAAAGTTCATCTTCAAAAACGAGTCGCAAAAATCGACGCAAATAACCCAGACGCAAAACCAACCGAATTTGAAATCGAAATCAAAGAAGAAACTTGGAAAGGCGAAGAAACCGCAATAATTATCTGCGATATGTGGAATAAACATTGGTGCAAAGGCGCAACGTCGCGCGTCGGAGAAATGGCGCCAAAAATGAACGAAGTCCTAAAAGCCGCACGCAAAAAAAATATTACCATAATCCACGCGCCAAGCGAATGCCTAAATACCTACAAAAATACACCGGCAAGAAAAAGAATCGAAGGTAAACACGACGCAGAATTCGAAAAAAAATATAAAAGCAATAAATGGTTCAACGGAAACTTGCCAACAGAAAAAGGCGCCGTTTGGCCAATCGATCAAACCGACGGCGGCTGCGATTGCGAACCACAATGCAAACAAGGCAGAGCATGGAATAGCCAAATAGACATATTAGAAATCGACCAAGATAAAGATTTAATCAGCGACAGCGGCACAGAAATAATAACCTACATGCGCGAAAAAGGAATAAAAAACGTAATACTAATGGGAGTCCACACAAATATGTGCGTAATTGGACGACCTTTCGGATTGAGAAAAATGGTTACATACGGTCAAAACGTCGTACTAATGCGCGACCTGACCGACACAATGTACAATTCAAGAAAAAAACCCTTCGTATCACATTTTAAAGGAACCGAATTAGTTGTCGAATATATCGAAAAATACGTAGCGCCATCAATCACATCAACCGACCTACTAGGCGAAAAACCCTTCGCCTTCAAAGGAAACGAACCAAAAAAATAATATCAACATTAGGGTATCTCTAAAAATTCATTTTTTTGTAAAAAGGTAGGCGATGTTTCGCCGAAACGTCGCAATACGTATAAAATAATTATTAAATTTTAATAATTCATAACGTATAAAATAGATGTATTTTAAACATCGTGAAATAGTAAAATTCATTGGCGTCATAAACTCTATTGCGGCCCAAAAAATAAACACAGCGGCGAAACGACCGCCTACCACAAATGAATTTTTAGAGATGCCCATTAGAAAAATGCAAGAGGGACAGGAGGGACAGGGGGGGGACAATTTTTTTTAACAAAATCTGTTCCCCTAATTTCGCATTCGAATTATCCTCCTCTTAATTATATTAATTTTGTTTATTTGAATAACAATGAAAAAATCTGATTTCAGTCGCTATCAAAATCGTCGCGATAAAATTATTTCGTATTTGACCAAAAAGCAACTTGACTTCTTTTTGGTAACAGACCCGACTAATGTTCGCTATCTTACAAACTTCACAGGCGGCGAGGCAAGTCTCGTTTTGACTCAATCCGGCGACGCAACGTTAATTAGCGATCCTCGATTTACAATCCAAATACAAGAAGAATGCAACAATATCGACGTTAAAATTTGTCAAATTAACGAGCGACAAAAAACAATCAGCGCAATCGTAAACCAAAAAAAACAACCAAAATTAGGTATCGAATCCGAAACAATAACATTGCACGAATACAATCTTATAAAAAAGGCAAATCCTACAGCTAAAATCGTTCCCCTACACGGCATTATTGCGGAATTGCGTCAAATTAAAGATAACTTTGAAATAACCGAAATCCGAAACGCAATCAAAGCGGCATACGACGCCTTTAACGAAATCCGTAATAAAATTTCAAAACAATTGTCCAAAATATCAACCGCCCGCAAACCGCTAATCGAAACCGAAATCCGAAACGAACTCGAATACTTAATGCGTCAACACGGCGCAAGCGAAAAAAGTTTTGCGTCGATTGTCTGTTCCGGCAAACGCTCCGCAATGGCTCACGGAGTACCAGGAAATTTTGATATTGCAAAAGAACAATTGCTATTGATCGATTGGGGCGCTATCGTAAACGGATACATGAGCGATTTAACGCGAGTGTTAATACTAAAACCAAAAAATATTAAACTCAAAAAAATTTATAATACCGTACTAAAAGCACAAACCGAAGCAATAAAAGCAATAAAACCCGGAAAAAAATGTAACGAAATCGATAAAATCGCACGCGACATAATTAAAGATAGCGGTTACGGCGAAAATTTCGGACACGGATTAGGACACGCACTAGGACTGGAAATCCACGAAAACCCAAGATTGTCAATAACAGACGAAACTATACTAAAAACAGGAATGGTCGTTACCGTCGAACCAGGAATCTATATCAAAGATTGGGGCGGCGTCCGTATCGAAGACGATATTCTCGTAACAGAAAACGGTTGCGAAGTATTGAGTAATTTCGTACCACGCGAATTTGACGAATATATTTTATAACAGTTCACGAAAGGTAACTTCTAAAAACTTATTTTTTGTAAAAAGGTAGGCGAAGTTTCGCCGAAACATCGCAATACGTATGAAATAATTATTAAATTTTAATAATTCATAACGTGTAAAATAGATATATTTTAGACGTTGTGCAATATCAAAATTTATTGATAGCATAAACTCCATTGCGGTCCAAAAAATAAACACAGCGGCGAAACGCCGCCTACCTTTTTGCAAAAAAATGAATTTTTAGAGATACCCAAAATACATATTGGCAATTTTTTTGAGGACAAGAGGGACAATTTTTGTAACGATAATTGTAAATGAAATTTTTGCCCTATCGGGTAAAGGTCAATTTAGAAAAATTTTTGAGGTCAAATTATGATTGAGCGGACGTTGGTTTTATTTAAGCCGGATGCGGTTGTGCGGCGGTTGTGCGGCGAGATTTTGGGTAGATTTGAGCGGAAGGGATTGAATATTGTCAAAATGCGTATGCTTAAAATTACGTCTGATCTTGCGCGGGTACATTATGCGGATCATGTTGGCAAGTCGTTTTATCCAGATTTGGAAGAGTATATTACGGGCGGTTTATCGGTTGCGATTGTGTTTGAAGGCGAGGAGGCAATTTCAGTTGTGAGAAAAATGATAGGCGTTACAAATGGAATCGAAGCCGAAGCCGGAACTATTAGAGGCGATCTCTCAATGAGTAAAAGACAAAATCTAGTACACGCATCAGACTCAAACGAATCCGCACAACGCGAAATAAATTTATTTTTTCCAGCAGATTAAAATTAGGGAATAGGGGGTAGGTGATAGGGAGTAGTTTTTTTAATTAAAAATTTAGGAATTTTGAAAACAGGTCTTTGTTAAAAAATTTTCCCTCTTATCCCGCAATCCCACTTGTCCCTGAAAATCCCAAACAAAATTTGCGTAATCTAAATATCTCTTTTAAAACAATCCGCCAGATTATTTTAACGAGTATTTTAAAAAACAATTCCGAAGTCCGAATTTTAAAAACAACGTAACCGTTCACGGAATTTTAAGCAAAAAATTTTAGGGTATAGCGTATATGATGTAGCGGGACAATAAGAAAAATATTTATTGTTACAATAAAGCTACTCCCTACTCACTACTCACTACTCACTGCTCCCTACACCCTGCACCCTACACCCTACACCCTACACCCTACTCCCTACTCCCTACTCCCTACTCCCTACCCCCTACCCCCTACACCCTATTCCCTACACCCTACCCCCTACTCTTCACCCTCTATTATTTAAATTTTGATGTTTACTTTTTTGGTTGTGTTTTTATCATTTTTTGGTTTTATTGTTGCGTATAATACTTATGGTCGATTTCTTTCGCGTAGGATATTTTGCGTTAAGGACAACGAGGTTGTGCCGAGTGTGGCGTTGCGTGATGATATAGATTTTGTTCCGACGAATCGGTATGTGATATTTGGTCATCATTTTACGGCGATAGCGGGGACAGGTCCGATAGTTGGTCCGACGATAGCGGTGATATGGGGTTGGTTTCCGGCTTTATGTTGGGTGTTATTTGGCAGTATATTTATTGGGGCGGTTCATGATTTTGCGGCGTTAATACTTTCGTTGCGTAGTAAGGGTCATTCATTGGGCGATATAGCGGGCGAGGTGTTATCGCCTTCTGCGAAGTTGCTTTTTTTGATATTGTTGGCGTTTATACTTGCGATAGTGGTGGCGGTGTTTGGCAATGTTATAGCGAATACGTTTGAGGATTATCCGCAATCTGTAATGCCGACGATTATTTCTATACCTGTTGCTGTGATTCTTGGCGTGGTAACGCATCGTTATGGCGTATCATTATTTTTTGCGTCGTTGTGTTCGATTTTTATACTTGGCGTAACGGTGATGATTTCGGCGAGTAATTCATCGTTTACGGTTTTGATGCCGAGTTTTGAGTCTTATCATGCGTCGCTTAATTCGACGATGCTTTGGACGTGGGCGCTTTTTATTTATTGTTATTTTGCGTCTGTTTTTCCTGTTTGGATTCTTTTGCAGCCGCGCGATTATGTGAACAGTTTAATTTTGTATATCGTGTTGGCGTTGATTGTGATTGGTTTAATTTTGGCGTGTGTTACGGGTGTTGCGGATATGGCTGCGGCGGCGCCGTTTTTGCGGATAGCGGCGGCGACGGAAGCGGGCGCTCCTCCGATTTTGCCGTTTTTATTTATTACGGTTGCTTGCGGCGCTGTTAGCGGTTTTCATGCGTTGGTAAGTAGCGGCACCAGTAGCAAGCAGGTTGCGTCGATGCGGGACGCTCAATTTGTGGGTTATGGCGGCATGTTGCTTGAGGCGGCGTTGGCGGTAATTGTGATTTTATGTTGTACGGCTGGTATTGGGATGGGGATAGTAAATTCGGAATCGGCGGCGGCTTCGACGGGGGTTAATAATTTGACAAAAAACAATCAAACGCAATCGCAAGTTCAGACTCAAATTCAGACTCAAATTCAGACTCAAAATAAATCGCAATCTCAAACTCAAACGTTACAATCTAAAGTAACTGGTCGCGAGGCGTGGAATTTGAGGTATAACCGTAGTTGGGGCGAGATGAATCTTGGCGAGCAGGTTGGCACGTTTATTGAGGGCGGCGCTAATTTTATTAGTATGACGGGGATTCCGGTAAAGTTTGGTCAAGGCGTGATTGCGATTTTGGTAGCGTGTTTTGCGGCGACGACGATAGATGCGGCGTTACGTTTGATGCGATATATTTTGCAGGAGTTGGCGGCTATGATTAAGTTTGTGCCGATGCGGAACAGGTTTTTGGCAACGGCGATAGGTTTAATGATGGCGGTAGGGCTGGCGTTGTGCAAGCCGTCGCCGGAAGCCGCGTATGGAACGGGCGGTTTAATTCTGTGGCCAATCTTCGGCGCCGGAAATCAGGTAATTGCGGGTCTAACGTTGATGGTTGCGGGGGTGTATTTATTTAGGCGCCGTTCGGGGGCGTTATATTTATTGATACCGGGGGCGGTGATGATTATTATTCCGTTGTGGGCGATGTTGTACAATATTATTTTTGTGTTTGTGGGCAAGGGGCAATATTTATTAACGGCAGTGGGGACGTTTATAATCTTGCTTGCGTTGTGGCTTATTTACGAAGCGTATATCGCAATGCGTAAACTAATCGCATTAAATAAAGAGTAAGGCGTAAGGGAAATTCGGAATTTGGAATTACAGATTTTAATTTCAAATTAAAATTTAAAATAATCCTTGTAATCTGCGTAATCTGTGGACAAAAAAAATTCGATCCGCAGATTACACAGATTAGAAAGATTTGTAAGATAATTTCCGAATGAATTTTAAAGAGTAAGGCGTAGGGAAAATTCGGAATTAAAAATTTTGATTTCAAATTTAAAATAATCCTTGTAATCTGTGTAATCTGTGGACAAAAAAAATTCGATCCGCAGATTAGAAAGATTAGAAAGATTATTAAAAAAGTAATTCCGAATTCCGAATTCCGAATTAATATTTTATGGATGTAAAGAAAATGGGCGGTGTTGGCGTGGGATTATTTGGCGAATTTTTGGGTTTGGCGTGCGAGGTTGACGGTGTGGTTGGTCAACTTTTGGGCGTTGTTGATTCTTGTGGTGTTGGATTACCTTTTGGCGAGGGTTGGTATGAGTTGCTTTCGTGTAAGTTATCGGGGCAGGTTAATGATGGCGTTTATTTGATTGTTTCTGTGATGGGCGGTACGAACACGGGGAAGTCGGCGATATTTAATCATCTTGTGGGTAGTTATTGTAGTGGCGTTGACTATCGGGCGTCTGGTACGAAGTATCCGGTTTGTGTGGTATCTGGTTTAATTTGCGAGCCGTTGGAGGTGTTGCGGCGTAATTTTGTTAATTTCAAATTTGTTGAGTGGGCGAGTTCGGAGCAATCTTTGGAAGCGGGTCAAGAGCATCGTTTATTTTGGAAGGTAGGTGCAAATTTATCGGAGCGTATTGTGGTTGTGGATACGCCGGATATTGACTCGGACAATGAGTTGAATTGGTTTAGGGCGAGGGCGGTGCGTCATGCGTCGGATGTGGTGATTGTTGTATTGACGGGGCAGAAGTACAACGATGCGGCGGTAAAGCGTTTTTTTCGTGAAGCGGCGGAAGCGGCGAAGCCGGTTATTATTATTTTCAACATGGTAAATTTGGAGAGCGACGTCGAGTGTATTCCGGTTTGGTTGGATCAATTTTGTGTTGAAACCGGTTGTATTCCGGTTGCGGTTTTTGTTGTGCCGTTTGACAAAGAGGCGGCAACGGCGACAAATTCAACGACAATTTCAGCGTCGAATTCTTCTGCGACTTATTCGACAATTTCATCTGTAAATTCATCTGTGATTTCTTCATTTGTTGGCGGGTTAAGGTTATCATTTTATGGGGCGACGTTGGGCGGCGTTATTACGGGCGAGGTTGAGGGCTTGGGGCAAGCGTTGGCGGGGTTGCAATTTGAGCGGATTAAGTTGCAGACGTTTCTAGGCGCTATTCGGGTAATTATGGACGAAGTATCTGGTTTACCGTCTTTTGTAAATCGAATCGAATTTGCGTCAAATCAATTTAGTGAAGCATTGAATACGTTGGAACTAATTGACGAAAACAACGAATACGAATTCGGCAACGAATATAACAACGAAAACAACATCAGCAACAACAGCAACATAAACAACGGTAAAAACGGCGATACGAAGTTAGAATGGCCGCAGGTTCCGAATTTAATATTTGCAGAGGAGGTGAAGTCGTGGTGGCGTGAGGAGCAGCGTTTGGCGTGGGTGCGTAGTGTGAATGATATTTATGGCGTTGTTGGCGTGTGGGTAATTTATCCGTTTGTTTTGTTGTGGCGATTTATTTTGGGGGTAATTTATCGTAACAAAAATTCTGTAAAGAGCGCTGAAAATATGTTGCAGAAATTCAAGGACGAGGAAGCGGCGGCGGTTGTTTCGTTTATCGGCGCAATTTTTAAGCGTTTGGAAGCGCTAGCGAAAACGGAAAACAGAGTATTGAAGCGTGAAGTTGAAAAGTTAATTAGTGGTCAAAGGCGGGTTGAGTTGATGGGGCGTGCGAGGGGCGTGTTGGGGGAGTTAGAGCCGTTAGAAGTGGGGTTTAGGGAGGCGTGTAGGCAAAATCTTGTGGAGTGGTCGTTACGGAATCCTGTTGTTATAAAATTAGTGAGATTATTTGATAATGTTGTTGTGTTATTTCGTTTGGCGTTGACGTTTTTATTTATTGCGGCGGGTTTAGTTGTAGCGTATAGGTTTTCGTTGACGTTGTTTGGCGGCGTGGTTGTAACTGTTTTTATTTTGCTCTGTGGCGAGGCGATTATTTATGCGGCGGCGGTAATTATAAAGTTGTTTGTAGCGAATTTGTTAAAGAGTGTGCAAGGTAAATTTATTGATAATCGGTCAAAAAAATTTCGCAAGGCGTTTTTCAATGAGCTTTGCGGCGATGTTGTAAATCGCCTAAAAAAAGGCGCAAACGTCGTAAATTCAAAAGAATTTAAAAATTGCAAATCATGCCTAAAAAAAGTAAAAGAAATGTTAGAAAAAATTCGCAATGCGGAATGCGGAATTAAATAAAAGGAACGCAGACGAGACGCCTGCGATCCGGCGGTCGCGACTGATTTTCTGGATCGCAGGTATTTCAGGATCGCGGGCATTTCGCCTGGGTTCCTTCAGATTCGCAGGCGAAAAGTCTGCTTCACAGGATCGCGGGCGTCTCGCCTGCAGGCGGTTGTACTCAACCGCAAATGAGCGAGCTTGAAATCTCAACTGCCTTTTTATTTGCCTTGCGGCAAAGTGCAGGCGAGACGCCCGCGATCCGATGGTCTCGCCTGATTTTCTGGATCGCAGGCGAGATGCTGGTGTTCCTTCAGATTCGCAGGCGAAAAGTCTGCATCACAGGATCGCGGGCGTCTCGCCTGCAGGCGGTTGTACTCAACCGCTAATGAGCGAGATTAAAATCTCAAAAGCCTTTGGGTTTGCCTTGCGGCAAAGTGCAGGCGAGATGCCCGCGATCCGGCGGTCTGTGGTTCGCTTTAAAAACGATACGCAGATTACGCAGATTAAAAAGATTATTTTGGAGTTCTATTGTTTTTAATCGAGAGCCGTTGAAAATTCTCCTATTGAAACGCATGTTGCCGCAAATACAATAAGTTCGTCAAGTTTCTCAATACTTCTGACGTTTCTAATTTGTTTTTGTAATTTTAACGGCAAT
>JAISLW010000460.1 GCA_031277105.1 Planctomycetaceae bacterium
TAAACAAAAATTTAATCGCAACAAAATCTAATTTCGCAAAAAACTTTTTTGCATAAAATTAAAAAATTAAATTTGCCGCAATTAAACACAACAATATTTTTCGTTACAAAAATTTGATCCACAGATCACACACAGATTAAAAAGATTATTTTTAAAAGACTATTTTAAAAATCTTTCTAATCTGCGTAATCTATGGACAAAAAAATCTGATCTCAAATTTCGTAACGCGGGGCGGTAGTATAAATCATTCCGCAAAATAACACAAGACCAGTCTGCAAAAATTTTCAGAAGTTTTTTTAATTTTTAAATACTTTATTGCGTCTCTCAAAATTCAACCTCCACCTCCTCCGACGTTGAAATTTGCCATTTCGTAGATATTTGTTTGATTGCACCATGGGCATGTGAGCGTTATTTTTCCTTTTGTATCTGTACTATCTGGCGAGCAATGCGTTTTTCCGCAAGAGCACATTGCCCAATTTTTATTACCGCAATACGGACACGCATCCGGTTCTGTAAGTAAATTCGCCGCAATAGAAATATTGTTTTTTGATTCAGGTTCTTCAAAATCATCAAGCGGAAAAGCGCCGGCGGCTTGATAAATTTCTTTTTGTCCGAAGCCTAAAAATCCAGTTCTTTTTTTTCCGTTTTTCGTATATTTTTGGATGTAGAATTTTTTTGTTTTGACGCATTTATGGTGAAGGAATACGAAGCGGTTCGGTTCGATTTTATGTTGCGGCGTTGTTTCGTCTGCGACTTTTATATTGTCGTCTTGCGGGAATTTTTCGAGGTTAATTTTTGCGTCGCCTGTTTTATCAACTGATTGGCTTGCGGTAGCGACGGAGGCGCTGACCCATTTGAAAAATTTTGTCAACGTGTCTTGATTCATTTCGGCGCCGGTTATAACTAGATCGGTTATTTTTCGGAGCGTATCAAGATTTGCGTCAAGTCCGCAACCGATGGCGATGATTTGCAGCGATCTATTTTTTGACAATTTAGCCGCTTGATTTTCCCATTGATCCGTCGGTTCGCCATCGGTCATTAGGAAGACGATAGGTTTGTAATCGCCTTTTGTTTGCGGTGAACTCTTGGTTACTTCAACTCCGATACGCCTGTCAAGCAATTCCAAAGCGGCGCCAAGCGCAGTACCGGAACCAAGAACCAATTTAGGCGATTGAAATTGACACAACTCGGTCAAAGGCGTTATTTGTTTCGCCGTCGTTCCAAATGTAATTACGCTCAAATAAGCCGTTTCAAGAGCATAAGGATCTTTACGCAACATGTTAATCATCGTCCGTAATCCCTGTTCTATCGCCTGAACAGGTTCGCCTACCATTGACTCGGACGTGTCTAATAAAAAATAAATCGGAAGCTTTCGCATAAATAAATTTAAATGTTAATGGGTAGTTTTTTAAATTCGGAATTCGGAATTCGGAATTCGGAATTAAAGATTTTAGTTTCAAACTTATGGGCGTCTCTAAAAATTCATTTGTCCCTATCGGGACAAATATATTTTTTACATTGTTTTTCTACCAACATGTTGTCCCTAGCGGGACAGATCGGACAAATATTTATTGTTACAATAAATCTATCACTTACACTCTATATTTTAAAATTCGACGCTATCCCCTAAAACTCTATGCTTCTATACTTTCGTGATCTGTTACAAAAGTTTGGTTGATTAGAGTTTTTTATTCTCTGTATAGTTGTGCGTTTTTTTGCGATATGTGTCCTTGTTTTATTGCGTCGTCTAGCGACTGGTCTAGCGTTCTCATTCCTTTGTCGTAATTTGTTTGCATTACGTTATTTATTTGGTGTGTTTTTTCTTCGCGGATCATTGCTCTTACTGCGGAGTTGACGTATAGTATTTCGGCGATTAGCGATCTTCCTTTTCCGTTATCCCATGGAATGAGTTTTTGGCAGATGGCGTATTGCAATGTTGATGCTAGTTGTACTCTTATTTGTGGTTGTTGTGCTGCGGGAAAGGCGCTTACGATTCTTGAAACGGTTTGAATTGCGGTTGAGGTGTGCAATGTTGCGAAGGTGAGATGTCCTGTTTCCGCTAACGTCAGCGCCGCCGACATTGTTTCCAAATCTCGCATTTCGCCAATAACAATCACATCGGGGTCTTCCCGCATTGATCTTCTCAACGCTTCAACAAACGTAACCGTATCGCGTCCTATTTCACGTTGCGTTACAAAAGACCGCAGACTACGATGTCTGTACTCGACAGGGTCTTCTATCGTATGAATATGACAAAAACGTTCTTGATTTATTCTGTTTACGATACTTGCAATAGTCGTTGATTTCCCGCTGCTCGTAGCGCCGGTAACAAGAACAAGTCCTGAATGAAGTTGACAAATATGCTCAAGTACATTGAGCGGCAAACCCAATTCCTTAAAATCAAAAAAACGATTAGGCAATAAACGCAACGCCGCCGCATAAGTATCTTGTTGACGGTAAGCGTTAATACGAATCCTATATCCGCCTTCCAATTCTATTGCCGCATCAAGTTCGCCGGTCGCTTCTAATTCCTTAATTTCGTCAACTTGAACTATCTGCGATATTATTGAAAACGTATCGCCGGCAGACAACACCGACTCCCCAGACATCGGCGCAAGCTTGCCATGAATCCGAATCATCGGAGGATTCTCCGAAGCAAGATGCAAATCAGAACCGTCATCCAAAATAAGACGATTAAGTAACTCGCGCGTCCTCTTGTCCATTTTATAAATTATAAATTAGGGTATCTCTAAAAATTCATTTTTTTGTTAAAAGGTAGGCGATGTTTCGCCGAAACATCGCAATACGCATAAAACAATTATTAAACTTTAATAATTCATAACGTCTAAAATAAATATA
>JAISLW010000466.1 GCA_031277105.1 Planctomycetaceae bacterium
AGGGCGTCTCTAAAAATTCATTTGTCCAGGTAGGCGGCTAAAAAAATTAAACACTGTGCCGAAACGCCGCAATAGAGTTTATGACGCCAATGAATTTTACTATTTCACGATGTTTAAAATACATTTATTTTATACGTTATGAATTATTAAAATTTAATAATTATTTTATACGTAATGCGACCCAAAAAATAAACACAGCGGCGAAACATCGCCTACCTTTTTACAAAAAATGAATTTTTAGAGATACCCAGTAATTTATACAGATCGTACTTGAAATTTAGCGATTTAAAAGCGTCAAAGCCTGCCGTCCGAAAGCTAGGCAGGCGAAGGTAAACCGCAAATTAAAGTGCGAACAGTTTAAAAGCCTCAAAACCAGCCGCCCGAAAACTAAGTAGGCGAAAGTAAACGCAAACTCAAGTACAAGCAGTTTAAAATTAGAGAAATTAGAGAAAAATTTTTTGTTATAAAAAAATTGTCCCACTTCTCCATCATGTCCCGTTTGTCCCTCAAAATTATCAAAACGTAATTTAATCAACAAATTCCCGTGAACGGTTACAATAATTATAATAATTTACGTTACGAAAAATCGGGGGCGCAATCCATCAATCGTTTGATTGTTTGATTGATTGTAGGGGGGAGTAATTATTTGCTTTTATGTTATGTTTAAAACTGTTCGTATTTGAAAATCAGCGATTTATACCAGATCGTACTTGAATTTCAGCGATTTAAAAGCGTCAAAGCCTGCCGTCCGAAATCTAGGCAGGCGAAGGTAAACGAAAACTCAAGTGCGAACAGTTTAAAAGCGTCAAAACCTGCCGTCCGAAAGCTAGGTAGGCGAAGGTAAACGAAAATTAAAGTACGAATAGTTTAAAAATAGGAAACCGTTCACGAAAATTTAAGCGACAAGTTTTATGAGATAGAGTGTAGTTTTTTAAATTAGAATTTGTGATTTAGAGAAAAAGTTTTTTGTTAAAAAAAATAGTCTCACTTGTTCCTTATGTCGCACATGTTCCTCTCAAATTGCCAAAACGTAATTTAATAAAAAAATTTCCGTGAACGGTTACAAAAATAGGATATAAAAAATATGTCGAGCGGGTCAGATAAAATGGCGAATATACTTTCGATAGAGACGGTGGACAAGAGTGGTAGTGTTGCGTTATATTCGGGCGGCGTGTTATTGGAGCGGATTTTACCGTTGTCGCAACGTAGCGCTCAATCGCTTGTGCCGGCGATGGACGGTCTTTTGGGCGAGTTCAAATTATTGCCGAAGGATATTGACAAGGTTGTTGTTATTGTGGGACCGGGTTCTTTTACGGGTTTGCGAGTTGGTATTATTACGGCGCGGATGTTTTCGTATGTTGTGGGCGCTGAGATAATTGGTTTGACTTCTTTTGAGACGGTAGCGTATAGAATTTTTTTATCGGGTTTATTTGGGTTATATTCGATTGGCGTTGATGCGCAGCGCGGCGAGGTTGTGGTGCAAGATTGGCGGGTTGATGTTGGCGGTTGTTTTCAATTATCGGAAACGTTGATGACGTCGGTCGGCGGATGGTGGGATCATTTATTGGGGAGTGGTCAAAATTTTGTAGCGGCGGGACCGGCGTTGTGGCGTTATGGAGAGAAGCGTCCGGCAAGTGTAAAAATTGTTGACGAAAATTTATTTGATCCGCGAGCCGGCGCCGCAGCAAAATTAGCCGAAAAACGCAAGCAAACGTCTGACGTTTGGACTATAAAGCCAATTTATTCCCGTCCAAGCGCCGCCGATGAAAAATTAAACGCAAAAAAAGAGTAGAGAAATATGGTAACCGTTCATAAAAATTTAAGCGACTGGGTGTAGGGTGTAGGGGATAGGAGATAGGGGATAGGTAGTAGGGAATAGGTTGTAGGTTGTAGCGGGACAATTTTTGTAACAATAAATATTTGCCCCGTTATGGACAAAATGTTGGTAGAAAAAAATGATACGATTTTTTAGCGTCCAGTTAATGACGCAATGAGAGTTAAGGTTGTATTTAAACTGTTCGCACTTGAGTTTGCGTTTACCTTCGCCTGCCTAGATTTCGGACGGCAGGCTTTGACGCTTTTAAATCACTGAATTTCAAGTACGAACTGTATACATGTTGTCATTAGCGGAACGGGTATGACAAATATTTATTGTTACAAAAAATCGTCTGACGGATCGCGGGCGTCTCGCCTGCATGCGGTTGTACTCAACCGCTAGTGATAGAGGTTTTGGTCTCAACCGCTTTATCGATTGTCTTGCGGCAACATGCAGATTATTTTAGGGACACGTGGGATATGTGAGACACGTGTGACAAATTGACAAATTGATAATTGACAACTTTGCGAAACGCCGCCTGCATTTTTGCCAAAAAATTTTGCTTGGTTGCTAATAAGAAAATTTTTTGTAGAATTTTTTCAACGTGTGGATAAAATTTTTTTGCCGGAGTAAATAGATGAATATTTTTTTTAATAGTTTTAATGACAACAATCTCAACGCTTGTTTGTCTGGCAGGCGGTTTTGTGTTGTTTATAAGTTGACGGGTTTGCGTGATGCGGCGCAGCGTATAGCGGATGATATTTGTGCGGAGCAGACGGTTGAGTTTCCGGTTCGCTTATTGCCGCAAGGCGCTATAACAAATAAAATCGTCGGACAAATAGAAAAATTTGAACAAGCCGCCGAACAAGAATTTATCGTTACGATAAGTTTTGCGGAAGAGTTGGCGGCTTCGGAATTGACGCAATTTCTTAATGTTGTTTTCGGCAATATTAGTATGAAATTGGGGATCCAAGTTATTTCAATCTTGCCCAGCGCCGGAATTTTTCAGTTTCTTGGCGGCGCTCAATTTGGCGTATCTGGAATCCGTCAATTATTAGGAGCGCCGTCGCGTCCTCTTTTATTTACGGCAATCAAACCAATGGGATTATCTGCGGATAACTTGGCGGAGTTGACCTCCAATTTTGCACACGGCGGAATTGACATAATCAAAGACGATCACGGATTGACAGATCAGCCTTTTGCACGATTCGAAGAACGCATAAAAAAATGCACCGCGGCAGTACGCGAAGTTAATGAAAAAACCGGACGTAGATCAATTTATGTTCCAAATATTACGGCGCCGTTTGATCAAATATTTGAACGGGCTTATTTCGCAAAAGATAACGGCGCCGGCGCTTTGATGATTTCGCCAGGATTAGTTGGATTAGACGTTATGCGAAAATTATCATTGGAAATCGGTCTGCCGCTTATTGCACATCCGGCATTTATCGGCGGTATGGCAATGAACGCACAAGGTTTATCTTGCGGCGTTCTTTACGGGACACTAATGAGATTAGCCGGCGCCGACGCTACTATTTTTCCAAACTACGGAGGAAGATTTCCATTGACGGCAGACGATTGCAAAGATATTGTAACGAAAAGCCGCGAACCGCTAGGAAATATTCCGCCAATATTCCCAAGCCCCGCCGGAGGTATGGAATTGAAAAATATAAAAAGTATGCTGCAAAATTATGGCAATGACATTTTACTATTAGTTGGAAGCGGATTATTCGCACAAGGAAATAGCCTAATAGATAACTGCAAAAAATTCCTAGAAGAAACGGAAAAAAATTAAATTGAAAATCATACGCAACATACTTGCAATTCTGCGATTTTAAGGCGTAAAAAACTGCCGCCCGAAAATTAAACAGGCAACAATAAACCCAAATTTAAGAAAGAAAAATTTAAATACCGCCCCTATTTATTTTCAATAATTTCGTATTTGTTTTTGCCAATAAAAAGTAATAAGGCGGATTTTAAATTTGGGCGGTCTTTTAGTTGACGCGTTACAAGATAGGCGTTTAATTGGTCAAGTCCTTCCTTGCGCTTTTGAATAATTTCTGATTTTTTTGTTGTCGTTTTGCAATATTTCAATTCCAAAACCCATTCGTATTTTGCCGTCGAATATTTTGGGTTACGTTGCAAAAATATATCAACACGACCAGAATCAACTTCGCTTTCGCTTATCGGAATATAATTATCATCCAAAATTAGATAAGTAAGTAAAACAGCCTTAATATATTTTTCATCAAAATTTTGCAAGTCATAATTGGATAATTTGCTAAGTACATTTTTTGAAATATAACTAATAAAATCGTTGATATTCCCATCAATCGCAATTGACTTTATCGACTTCTCCAATAAAGACGTATCTATACGGACAAGTTTAGAATTTTCCGCAATAAAAAAACGAACCTGTTCCCAATAAATTCTTTGAATTGAATAATTAGGAATTGTTAATTGAGTTTTACTGCCGCTGATTCCATTGATCGTCAATAAACCCATGTAAAACAACAACGAAACAAAATAATCTTCATCGACCAAATTATCTATCGAAAATGTTTCTAATAATCGCGCAACAATGCCGCCGTCCTTTATTATTTGAAGCAAAATATCACGGTTTTTTTCATTTTGACAAAGACGACGCAAACGCAAAGAGTCTATATTTAAATTAGGATCAATAAGATGTTTTGGACTCTTTCCGGTTTTTAATATTTGATTAAAAAAATAAAATATCATTACTGAATTATAAATCTTATTGGTTGCGTCTTCGTTGAACAGATAACC
>JAISLW010000479.1 GCA_031277105.1 Planctomycetaceae bacterium
AGCAAAATTGAAATCGATATAGAATACTATTACAACGGTTATCTGTTCAACGAAGACGCAACCAATAAGATTTATAATTCAGTAATGATATTTTATTTTTTTAATCAAATATTAAAAACGGGAAAGAGTCCAAAACATCTTATTGATCCTAATTTGAATATAGATTCTATGCGTTTGCGTCGTCTTTGTCAAAATGGAAAAAACCGTGATATTTTACTGCAAATAATAAAGGACGGCGGTATAGTTGCGCGATTGTTAGAAAAATTTTCGATAGATAATTTAGTCGATGAAGATTATTTTGTGTCGTTGTTGTTTTACATGGGTTTATTGACGATCAATGGAATCAGCGAAGGTAAAACGCAATTAACGATTCCTAATTATTCGATCCAACGAATTTATTGGGAACAGGTTCGATTTTTGATTTCGGAAAATTCTAAACTTGTCCGTATAGATACGTCTTTATTGGAGAAGTCGATAAAGTCAATCGCGATTGACGGGAATATTAACGATTTTATTAGTTATATTTCAAAAAATGTACTTAGCAAATTATCAAATTACGATTTGCAAAATTTTGATGAAAAATATATCAAAGCGGTTTTACTTACTTATCTAATTTTGGATGATAATTATATTCCGATAAGCGAGAGCGAAGTTGATTCTGGTCGCGTTGATATATTTTTGCAACGTAACCCAAAATATTCGCAAGCAAAATACGAATGGGTTTTAGAATTGAAATATTGCAAAACGACAACAAAAAAATCCGAAATTATTCAAAAACGCAAGGAAGGACTTGACCAATTAAACGCCTATCTTGCGACTCGTCAACTAAAAGACCGCCCGAATTTAAAATCCGCCTTATTACTTTTTATTGGCAAAAACAAATATGAAATTATTGAAAACTAATAGCGTATTTAAAATTATTAGATAGTTTAGAGAAAGGAGTATTTTAATTGAATAGATTATTTTTATTTATTTTGTTTTTTTTGGCGTGTGTGATATTTTTTATTTTTGTTGTGTATCCTTTTGGCGATATTTCGGGGTTGTGGTTAAAGTTTGTTTCTAATGTTTCAGATGTTCCTAATATTGTTGTAACGGATGATTTGTTACGTGAGGGCGGCGAGTATTGGGAGATAATAACCGATGATGCGAAACAGATTGGTTTTCAGAGGACGATTATTCGTAACAAATATTTTGAACGTCAAAGTCGTTTAATAGCGTTACGTCAAGGCGAGCGGTTTGATATTGCGACGACGTTGGTTTCGGAATCTGATGTTGACGGTTTTTTTGCGTCGGGCAAGACTGAGTTGAAAGCCGGATTGGAACCGGTTGAGACAAATTTTCGCGTTGAGGATGACAAGTTAATAATTTCAACAAATAAAACGAATGACTCAATTGCATGGAATAAATTACCCGGCGCCAACGCCGTAATAATATCATTGTTGCAAAAGCCAATGCAACGCGCCGAAAAACGTAAAATAAAATATTTTGATCCAAGTCAAGCAAAAATTATTGAAACGATATTGAATGCGGCGGAAGAGTTCAATAGCGGCGAAAAATTATTGGAGATTAAGGCGGCGAGTTATATTGACGATAAAATTGTAATGGATAGCGTTTATAAAACTGATCGCAACGGCAATATTATCTATACCGAAACCAAATTCGGCGACAAAATAATTAGAACGGCGCGAACATCCAAACAACACGCAACCGCAATCATTACCCGCAACACGTTGATCGAGTACGGTAATGTTGGCGAAGTGATATTGAGCGTTCCGGTTAAGTTGCCGCAGAAAACGTCGCCGTTGTCGTTTCTTGTCAAAATAAAAAATTCAGCAATAAATAATTCAATTCTAATTACGGACTGGTTTGTCAATACGCCGTTTCAAAAAGTAGAAATCGCCGATTCCGAAAGCGCCATTATCACCGTCTGGAGTTCAATCGACGACGACCCGACAAAATACGGCAATAAATCTTACGAAAATATTGCAATTAACGTTACAAATAATATCGCAAATAACGCGACGCAATTAAATGAATATCTTGCATCGGGTAAATTGATTGATCTAGACGATCCGAATTTGGATAAGTTGGCGGCGTTGGTGGATTCGGACAAGTTGAATGATTGGCAGACGGCTATTGCGTTGGAAAAATTAGTTTCAAAAAGAATCCGTTTGGATTCGTTTATGTTTGGTTTTGCGTCGTCGTCTGATGTTTTGAGATATTGGCGCGGCGATTGTACGGAGTTTGCGGTTTTGTTAGCGGCGCTTTGTAGAAAAAAAGGCATTCCGGCAAGAATTGTCGTCGGATTAGTTTATTCAAATCCAAAAAATAAAAATATATCGCAATCTCAAAATCAAAATAAAGATCAAAATCAAGATCAAACGCAAGATCAAACTAACGAATCGCAGTATGGCAAGATGGTTTTTCATTTGTGGAATGAAGCGTATATTGACGGAATTTGGCGACCGCTTGATGCAATGTACGGGCTTGGCGGCGCGGATGCGGCAAGAATAAAACTTGCAGATGATTCCTTAAAAAACGATTCAATTGCCGCAATCTGTAGATCAATCTTCATAACAATCGGACAAATAGAAATAATACCGCAACAATAACATTACTTGCGGAATTAAAAAAATCGTATGACGGATCGCAGGCGTCTCGCCTGCATGCGGTTGTACTCAACCGCTAATGAGAGACGTTTAGATCGTAACCGCCTTATTGGTTGCCTTTCGGCAACATGCAGGCGAGACGCCCGCGATCCGTTGGTCTCGTCTGCATTTCAGGATCGCAGGCGTCTCGCCTGCATGCGGTTGTACTCAATTGCCCAATGAGCGATGTTACGTCGCAACAGTCTTTTTGTTTGCCTTGCGGCAATTTGCAGCTGAGATAGCTACGTTTCTTCTCAATTTTATGTTACAAAAATTTGTCCCTCATGTCTCGCTTGTCTCTCTTGTTCCTCAAAAATTGCCAAAACGTAATTTAATAAACAAATTTTCGCGACGGTTATGATTTTTCGTTATCCAAATCAATAATTACGTGTTTGCATAAACGATTTTTTTGAGTGGTTATGTTTATTTTCTTTCGGTTAATTGGTTGTTTTGGTTTTGGTTATTTATGTTTTGGTTTAATTCGGTGTGTTTTAGGTTTATTAATCTTATTGCGATTATTCGTTGTTCAATTTGTTCGTTTCCTCTTACAAAAAAGCATCGTCCTGTTCCGCGGCAATTACCCGAAGTTGCGCCCATGATTAACCAATTTCCGGGTAATAAATCTACGGTGATTTTAAGGGTTTCATAAGTTTTGCGCGGTTTAATTGTCTGTATGAACATCATCCCTTGTCGGCTGTACATTTTTGTTTCCGGTAAACCGTATTCTAGTTCCGGCACGACTTCAAATCTTACCTTGCCGCCGTCGATTGGTTTCGCCGTCAGACCGAATTGACCTTGTGCATTTGTGTAAGTTTTGCCCCATACTTGTCCGCCGTCGCCTTCAAATAACGACAATTCATAAATCGCCGTGTCAAAAGGTTTCAAAACTACGCGCGTATCGGGAAACAAATTTTGAAATTGACGCGATACCGGCAACTCGCGCGACGCCTCCGAAACAGAAACTTCACGCAACATGCCGTTGACATATTTTTGCTCTTCTGGATTGTCGCTAATATTTATTAGTCTTGACAACGCCGGCGAAATTAAACTGCCTTGAACTCCAACTCGAATTCCATTGCGGTACAAATTAAGCCTCACCAACGCCGAAATCGCTTGCTCGTCCGTTTCTTGCCAGAGTTTTTCTAAATAAGATTCAGTTTCAGATGTTACGCGAATATTAAATATTTCTACCGCAGCCGTATTAACCGGAACGTTATCAGACTTGAGCAACGTTTCACTTGACCCAACGCTAACATTGCCGCCGCCAATATCAACTACAGGCTTGCTAAAATTAGTACAAGAAACAGCGCAAAATATCACTACAAATAAAAACGTAACCCAAATAAATTTTGATAATCCAAAATACATATACGTATCGTATTTGAAATTTAGTGATTTTAAAATGTTCGTACTTGAGTTTTCGTTTACATTCGCCTGCCTAGTTTTCGGACGGTAGGCTTTGACGCTTTTAAATCGCTGAATTTCAAGCGTTGAATTTCAAGTACGAGCGGTATAAAGCGTAAAGTCTGTCGTCCGATAGTTAAGCGGGCGGCGGTAAACGCAAAGTCAAGTGTGAACAGTTTAGAATCTGATAATTGCATCGACTGCGAATGACGTCATGTTTTTATGACCATTGTAAGCGCCTGCTGCGGGAAGCACTAACGAGTGTTGTTTGAAATCAGACCAGTCAAATCTTAATTCTGGACGAATGATAATATTTTGCGCCGGTCGCCAATTAGCGCCAAGCGTTACCTCAAAATAATTTTTACCCGTGTAATAAGAAATCCACGAATCGTATACTTTTATAACGCGAGATAATCCGTCGTCCATAAACCATTCCGCCCGCAATCCTACAGATAACTTACTGCTTATATCGTACTTAAAATATTTCGCAACCGAAATCCAACATGCGTCGTCGTTTTTAAGTATAACGCCGTTTTTTTCGTAACCGAAATTATGTTCCCACGAATCGGATAGACGCTCGGTTAGTTGTCTGTTAATTGCCAAAGTATAATTTATTCGGCTGTGTGAATTAGCGTCTGATTGTTTTCCGATTTGCGTGATGAAAGAGACGTAATTTCGTTCATTTTTTTTGCTGACATATTTAAGTCCGGCGACGAAATTTATATCGCCTTGTCTATCGAACATATCCCAACCTTGCGTAATTCCCGCAATAAATATTTGGCGAATTCGCGACCGGCGGTAACTTGGCAATTCTGAATTTATAATTGCGCCGGTTAAAGTTACGGGTTGTCCGAACATGTATCCGTATGAATGCGAGTAAAAAAAGTTTTGTACTGCGGCGGCAGATTCAATACCGTTATTAGCGTAAAAATGTCCAACTTTGACGGTCGTGTTTTCGTTGACGGGCAATCGGATTTCACCGTAAGCTTGCGGCAAGGACAAACCGTAAAGCGCCGCCGTGTTACCAAGCCGTTTACCGTGAGCGCCGTTCCAATGTGCTGCGGCTTCATCGGGATAAATCGTGTTGCCGCCGACGTATTTATTTGTCCGCCGCGTCTCAAGTCCTACAGACGACGTGTATAAATAATCCGTTCCAAATAACAAATCAATTTGACCGCCAATTTCAAACCAATTATGTCTGCGGTTCAACTTGCGTCCTAAAGTAAGATAAAGTTGATTCATTGTAAATTCGCTGTTGCGGTCGTTGTATTTGATGATTGGAGTTTGTGAGTCGTTTGAATTTGTGCTAAAGAAAATTCCGCCTTCTACCCAGCCGCCGCAAAAGAAGCCGTTATTATTGTATTGTCTGTGATTGTTTTTTTGATCGCCGAAAAAATAACCGCCGTAACCGCCGACAAATTTATTGTACGAATCATTATTGCAATCAGGCGAATCTGGAATATCGAGCGGCATAATCTCATCAGGTTGATTATTGGGGATAACTGCATTTTGCGCAACGTTATTTTGTACTCCGTTATTTTGCGCAACAGATAATCCGGCGGGCAAGTCAAGCGGCGAAATCATACCGTTCAAGTTACCAATAATATTAGGTTGCGTAATGTTTCCAAAGGGATCGGAAGTCGACGGCGTATGATGATAATGCGCCGCCGTTGTGTTTTGCGAAGGCGTTTTATTTTTCGACCGGTTAAATTCGGCTTGTTTGATTTGCGACGGCGCCGGCAATGATTTTTCGGTTTGCGAAGACACTTGTTCGATACGATTTCCAAGAGTAGGCGAAATATTGTAGCGGGGGCGTAATTTATTATTTTGGTTTTCGGCGTTTGGGTCTTCGGATTTATTGTTATTGTTTTCGTTGTCAATGTCGTTGTCGTTGTCGTTATTATTTTCGTTATTTGTTTCAACGATAGTATTGGTGTAAAGCGGCGAAATTATTGGCGATGAAAACATTTCGTCCGCGTCGGCGACTTCTGCGCGCAAACTCAAATTAAAAAAAGAACCGAAACAAAATAAAAAAATAAACAATAATACCGGCAACAATTCGTACTCATAATTTAGCTTATAATTTCGGAAACATAAACGATATAAGATCGTAAAGATCCGCCATCCGGCATGTCGCCAAAAGGCAAATACCAAAAATGCAAATACCAAAATTGAAAATACGAACCGGTTAAAAAGCGCTTTTTTGTACATAAAAATCAAAAAAAGTAAGACGGATTATATCGTGGATCGGATTTATGAATTTCAGCAACGTTTTAGTTTGGAATACCGGAATGCCAAAAATTATACTGTTCGTTTTGGAAATTCATTTATGTAAATATTTGCGGATATTAACAATTTTGCCAAAACAGTTCAAGACTACTTTTAAACTATTCGTACTTGAGTTTGCGTTTACCTTCGCCTGCCTAGCTTTCGGACGGCAGGCTTTGACGCTTTTAAATCGCTGAATTTCAAGTACGAGCAGTATAAACTGTTTATAATTAAATTTCCTGTTAATATTGTTTACCGAATTATTTGGCAACCAAACTTTGAGGTTTTTAAACTGTTCGCACTTGAGTTTTCGTTTACCTTCGCCTGCCTAGCTTTCGGACGGCAGGCTTTGATGCTTTTAAATCGCTGAAATTCAAGTACGATCTGTATATATCTAATAAATTTCAAATACGAGCAATATACAAACAAATTAAAAAAAACTATACGTCTGCTAAATTCTACTCTGTCTTCAGACTTTATCGGAACAGAAAATTCAGAATAAAACAAAAAATCGATATTATCAGAATAAATTAACATTACAAAACGTTAAATTTTACGCAATTTGACAATATTAACAGATTTTAAAAATAAATCGTTTGACGGATCGCAGGCGGAACGCCTGCATCACCGGATCGCGGGCGTCTCGCCTGCAAGCGGTTGTACTCAACCGCTAATGAGCGAGGTTTAACATCTGGGCGTCTCTAAAAATTCATTTCTGTCCCGCTAGGGACAACATGTTGGTAGAAAAGTAAGGTCAAAAATATATTTGTCCCGCTAGGGACAACATGTCAATACAACCTTAACCTTTATTGCGTCCTTAACGGGACGCTAAAAAATTGTATCATCTCTTCTACCAACATGTTGTCCCTAACGGGACAGATCGGATAAATATTTATTGTTACAAAAAACGCCGAATTGCTGGCATTTCGCCTGTGTTCATTCAGATTCGCAGGCGAGACGCCTGCGATCCGTTGGTCTCGTCTGCATTTTAGGATCGCAGGCGTCTTGTCTGCGTTCATTCTCTATTTTTTGTTACAAAAATTGTCCCACTTGTCCCTCATGTCCCACTTGTCGCTCAAAAATTGGGTATCTCTAAAAATTCATTTTTTTGTAAAAAGGTAGGCGATGTTTCGCCGAAACGTCGCAATAGAGTTTATGCTACCAATAAATTGTAATAATTCATAAAATCTAAAATATGTTCATTTTAGATGCGTGAAATATCAAAATTTATTGATGTCGTAAACCGTAATGCGGCGTTTCGGCGAAACGCCGCCTACCTGAACAAATGAATTTTTAGAGATGCCCAATTGTCAATTTCGTGGACGGTTACAAAGATTTAGACTTCTCTTTTCCATTGTTTTTGGTTGTTATATTTTCTTTCCATTTTTTGTTTTGGCGGCGCTTTTATTAAGTTTACAGATTCTCCTCCTAGTAGATCGATTAAATTTTTTCTTAAATTTGAATTGACTGCGATTCTCATATTTCCCGCAGGTTTCATTACCGCTAGCGTTCCCGATTCAAGTTTTACCATGAACTCAATTCGCTTGTCCCCAAGATTACCTCGCAAAACTTCATACAATTGCTTAACGATTTCCGGCTTGTGGCGGTGTTCGTCAAAAACAATTTTTACCCCTGCCGATAAAATTTCTACGCCTTGTTCAACAGAAAAAATATCCGATACAATTAAATTCGCATCACTTTCACTCTGACTGCGACTTCGGTCAATACGTCCCGTAACAAACACAATAGAATCCGGATTGATCAAATTTCTTTCCGCCGCAACACTATAAGCCTCCGACCACATTAACGCCCTAATCGCTCCATCCGCATCTTCTACCGTGAACATTGCAAATCTGTTTGACTTCCCGCTATTTCTTGTTCGCGTTTCACTTATTTTAATATCGCTTAACATGCCCGCTACAACTACCCGCTCTTCGCTTCTCGCACACGCCGCCTCATAACACGTATGCGTTCTCAATTGCCGAAAACATTCCTCAAACTCTTTTAACGGATGAATCGACAAATAAAATCCTAACGCTTCGCGTTCATACGTTCCCTTTTCCTTGTCCGACCATTCTTGTATATCTGGCAAACCTGCCATCGACGGCGATTTGTGCATCTGCGGTTCGTCTTCCGCCGCATCTTCAAATAAACTCTTTTGTCCCTTAATCAAATCCCCCGCAACCGCTTGACCAGCCCGCAAAGCCGGCTCAAGATTCTGCATTAACAACGCCCGCGGACAACCAAAAGAATCAAAAGCGCCAGACTTGATCAACGCATCCAAAGTTGAACGGTTACACGCTCGCGAATCGACGCGTTCGCAAAAATCAAATATGTTCTTAAAATCGCCGCCGCTTTGACGCGCTTGCACTATTTTGTCAGCCGCCCAATCGCCGCAAGACTTAATCGCCGTCAACGCAAAAAGTATTTTACCGCCGACGACGGAATAAAGTTGAAAAGATTTATTTACGTCCGGCGGTTCTACTGTTATGCCCATTCTGTTGCAATCCTCAATATGTTCGACCGTAGAATCTTTCGATTTAAAATTACGTTTTGAAATATCGCCCGTGAGAAGCGCCGCCATAAATTCCACAGGATAATGAGCCTTCAAATACGCCGTCATATAAGCCACCAACGCATAAGCGGTAGAATGAGATTTGTTGAAACCGTAACCTGCAAATTTTATAATCAACTCAAAAATCTCTTCCGCTTTTTCGCGTGTTAGACCGTTTTCAATTGCGCCGTCTATGAATTGTGCGTGATATTTTCCGATTTGGTCTTCTTTCTTTTTGCTAATCGCCTTAATACACGAGTACGAACTGCCGAGCGGTATTTTGCCTAGTCTGTTCAATATCCGCATAATTTGCTCTTGATAGACCATTACGCCGTTAGTTTCGCTTAATACGTCGCGCATTACTTCGTGATCGTATGTTGCGGGTTTACGTCCGTGTTTTACATCGACGTACTGGTCAACCATGCCGCCTTCAAGCGGACCGGGTCGATACAACGCAAGCGTCGCAATTATATCGCGAAAATTATCAGGACGCATCCGCTGCAACAACTCGCGTATGCCGCCGCCCTCAAGTTGAAATATCCCCTTCGTCTCGCCGCGACAAAGCAATTCATACGTCGCCTTGTCATCAAGCGGGAATTTATAAGGGTTAATATCTTCGCCCGTCGTCCGTTTAACTAATTGTATCGTTTGGTCAAGAATAGTAAGATTACGCAACCCCAAAAAATCCATTTTAAGCAAGCCCGCTTTTTCAACGTCTTGACCTTGCCATTGAGTTACGATGTTAGCGTCTTTGACTTTTTGCAACGGTAAATATTCCGTCAACGGTTTATCCGCAATTACAACCGCGCACGCATGAACGCCCGCCTGCCGCGCTAAACCTTCTAATTTTCTTGCGTAATCAATTACTTCGCGGACTTCCGTATCGGTTTCATAACGTTTTTTCAACTCTTCGCTAACTTCGAGCGCCATTTTGATTTTCGCTTTCGGTTCGTCCGGCACTAATTTTGTTACCGCTTCAACAGCGTTAATCGGAATATTGAGAACCCTTCCAACATCCTTGATCGATTGCCGCGCAGCCATCGTGCCAAAAACGCCAATTTGCGCCACATTCGCTTCGCCGTATTTTTCCTTGACGTAATCTAAAATTTCGCCGCGCCGGTTCTGGTCAAAATCTATATCTATATCAGGCGCCTCGACGCGATTCTCATCAAGAAAACGTTCAAACAGCAAATCAAACTCCAACGGACAAACATGAGATAAATTTAACGCATAACAAACAAGAGCGCCAACGCCGCTGCCGCGCGCCGTCCGGTGAATACCCCGCTCCTCCGCTACTCGCACAAAATCCCAAACTATCAAAAAATAAGTCGGAAAACCTAACTTCTTAATCACCGATAACTCGCGATCCAAACGCGACATCACTTCATCGGATAGTTCGCCGTTGTTGTAACGTTTAGGATTATCGGCGTATCTTTTTTGCAAACCTTCGATACAAATTTTGCGCAAATAATCGTCGGACGACAAACCGTCCGGCGGCAAAAATACAGGGAAATAACGCTTGCCCAATTCTAAATCAATATTTACCCGCTCGGCAATTTCGCACGTGCGATTTATTGCGTCTTCAAAAGACGGCATCGCCCGCAACATCTCGCGACCGCTACGCATGTAAAATTGATCGGAGTCCATTTTCATTCGTTTCGTATCGGAGCGGAGTTTGCCGGTGTTGACGCAAAGCAAAATATCTTGAGCCTCCCAATCGTTCTGGTAAACGTAGTGAACGTCGTTTGTCGCTACGGTCGGAATATTTAATTCATGCGAAATTTGGGTAATACCTTCGAGGATAATTTTTTGAATTTCCAAACCGTTATCTTGTACTTCAAGATAATATCTGTCGCCGAATAATTCGCGATACCAATTAGCGATTTTTTTTGCTTCGTTTAAACTATTACTTTCGCTGTTTTCGTTACCGAGTATAGAACGTGAAATTTCGCCAGAAGCGCAGCCGCTGAGACAAATTAAACCTTCGTTTAATTCCGTCAGTAATTCTTTATCGATACGCGGTTTGTAATAGAAGCCTTCAAGAAAGGCGGCGGATGATAATTTGAGTAAATTTTTATAACCGGTTCGATTGATTGCGAGCAAGGTCAAGTGAAAACTAGCGTCTTTAGACGAAGCGGCGGATTTCTCAAAACGGCTGCCTGATGCGATATACGCTTCAAAGCCGATTATCGGTTTGATGTTGTAATCGTGAGATTTCTGATAAAATTCAAGCGCGCCGTAAAGATTGCCGTGATCGGTTATGGCGATTGCGGGCATCTCTAATTCTTTTGCGCGAGTCAATATCGCAGGTATCGTACCGGCGCCGTCAAGAAGAGAATAATGACTATGACAATGTAAATGAACAAATGGTATATCCATAATTTATAAATTTCGTTAAAGTTAATGTTAAAGGTTGAAGATTCCGTTCTAAATATAATTACAGAGTAATTATTCAGATTCAGCAGAACTTTTATTTAATATACTGCTCGTACTTGAAATTCAGCGATTTAAAAGCGTCAAAGCCTGCCGTCCGAAAGCTAGGCAGGCGAAGATAAACGAAAATTCAAGTGCGAACAGTTTAAACCTCATTTTAACTCATTTAAAAATAAAAAATATACTTGACGAAATTATTCAACGATTCTTTTGATCAGTCATTTCGGGTACCTCTAAAAAAATTTTCAAAAAAAATTTTTATTTTTTTGGCAATAACGTTTGACTGATCGCATATATTTTGCCTAAACTCGCAGGTTTTTTATTTTTTATACGGAATTTTGGAAAACTGGCATTGACAAGATAGACGGATATTTGTAATAACTGCAAAAAGAATTGCCAAAAATCAATCAAACAGCCAAAATTCAATCACGATTCACACAATTACGTTTTACCCGAAAGTTACCCGACAAAATATTCATGCGTCTGGAAATAAAATTAGCTAGTTTATTTTATTTGACGGGCGTTTAAATTTAAGAGTTGTTTTAACCCACAAAGCGCTTTTGAATTTTCGTCAATTGTAAAGCAAAAGTTGTTTTTATGTTTGACGTAAAATTGAAGCGAAAACATTAAAATTTTTTATGACTACATCCACAAAGTCAAAGGACGGTTATTCGCTTGTTATTGTTGAGTCGCCTGCAAAGGCGCGCACAATTGGTCGCATACTTGGCGCCGGTTATCGCGTCGAGGCAAGCATCGGACATATTCGCGATTTGCCGAAAAATTCCAAAGATATTCCCGCAAAATACAAAAAAGAAAAATGGGCTAATCTTGGCGTAAACGTGAACTCTAATTTTGAACCGATTTATATTGTCCCCGACGACAAACAAAAACAAGTTAAAAAATTAGGCGACTTATTAAAAGAAGCCTCCGACCTTTATCTCGCAACTGATGAAGACCGCGAAGGCGAGGCTATAAGTTGGCATCTTGTCGAAACGCTAAAACCGAAGTTACCAATACGGCGACTCGTATTCCACGAAATAACAGAAAAAGCAATCAATAAAGCGCTCTCGACGCCCCGCACAATCAATAACGATCTCGTACAAGCACAAGAAACACGCCGAATAGTAGATCGTCTTTACGGCTATGAAATTTCGCCATTGCTCTGGAGAAAAATTGGTCCTAAACTTTCTGCCGGACGCGTTCAAAGCGTCGCGGTTCGGTTAATTGTTGAACGCGAAAAAGAACGCATCGCTTTCCACTCCGCAACATATTGGGATATACTCGGCAACTTCGCCGAAAACGAAACAAGCAAATCATTTCAAGCCGTACTTATCTCAGTCAATTCGCAAAAAATCCCAAGCGGCAAAGACTTCGATCCGAAAACCGGAGTCTTGATCAATCCGGCGTCGCACGTCTTACTTGATGAAACGTCGGCGATAGAATTGGCAAACAGATTGAAAAATCACACGGCAAAAGTTAAATCCGTCGAAGAAAAACCGTACACCGAAAAACCATACGCGCCGTTTACAACAAGCACGCTGCAACAAGAAGCAAATCGCAAGTTAGGACTGACTGCCAGAACAACAATGAGCATCGCTCAAGGACTTTACGAAAACGGTTATATTACTTACATGCGTACAGATTCTACGAATTTATCAGACGAAGCGATTAACGCCGCCCGCAATTTAGTTTTGTCGCAATACGGCAAAGAATATTTGCCAGACGCTCCTAGAATTTACAAAACGAATGTCAAAAACGCACAAGAGGCTCACGAAGCAATTCGTCCAGCCGGTAGCGTTTTTGAGTTGCCGGAGAATTTGCGGGACAGATTGAGTCGCGACGAGTTTAGGCTTTATGAATTGATTTGGAAGCGGACTGTTGCCAGTCAAACTTCCGATGCGCGCGGCAAGAGAAAACAACTTGCAGTCGAAATTGACGACGCTTTATTTTCTGTTAGCGGTAAAACGATAGAGTTTCCTGGATATTTGCGCGTTTATGTTGAAGGTTCGGACGATCCTAGCGCCGAGCTTGCCGACCGCGAGGTGTTATTGCCGCCGGTCAAGAGCGGCGACACGTTAATTTGCAATAATCTTGAACCGAAACCGCATGCGACAATGCCGCCGTCGCGATATTCGGAAGCGGCGTTGACGAAAGAATTGACGGAACGCGGAATAGGGCGACCGAGTACTTACGCTTCGATTATTGAGACGATATTAAATAGAAATTACGTATTCAAAAAAGGCGGCGCATTGACGCCGACTTGGATCGCTTTTGCCGTAAATCAATTGATGGAAGAACATTTGCCGGACTTGATAAATTACGATTTCACGGCTCAAATGGAAGACCAATTAGACGCAATAAGTCGCGGCGAAAGCGATCACTTGGGGTATTTGAAGGAATTTTATTTTGGCGGCAAACGACACGGATTAAGGCAACTTCTTGACAATAAAGTCGATGAGATTAACGCCCGCGACGTATGTACGATAAATATTTTTAACGACGTTAGCGAGCCGATTGTTGTGCGAGTAGGAAAGTTCGGTCCTTATCTGCAAAACGGTGAAATAACCGCAAATTTACCAAGCGAATTGCCGCCGGACGAATTGACGGTAGATAAAGCGAAAGAGATACTAGAAAATTCACAACGCAGCGAAGAACCGTTAGGTTTTGACCCCGAAACGCAAAAACCAATATACATAAAAAACGGAAGATTCGGACCATACGTTCAACGCGGCTTCCCTGAAGACGACGATAAACAAAACGCAGGATTGCTAAAAGGAATGACGCCGGAAACAATAACGTTAGACGTGGCGTTAATGTTATTGTCGTTGCCGCGTAATTTAGGAAAAAATCCAGAGAACAACGAGGACGTTTTCGCAAGAGACGGCAAGTTCGGACCGTATATCATTTGCGGCAAGGACACGCGGTCGTTGCCGGAAGGTTTATCGCCGTTAGATATAGAACTAGAGCAAGCGCTAGAATTATTGTCGCAACCAAAAATACGCACCGCAAGAGGCGGAACAGGCAAGACGAATGAACCCTTGAAATCATTTGAAAATTCGCCTGTAACCGGTAAGCCTGTTAAGTTGCTAGCGGGGCGCTTTGGAAATTATATAACAGACGGCGCTACAAACGCAACTATTCCAAAAGATATGGCTGTTGATGATATAACTTTTGAAAAAGCCCTAGACCTATTAGCCGAAAAAGCCGCAAAAGGACCAACAACAAAACCAAGAAGAAAAACAACAAAAAAATCCACAAAAAAAATCACAAAAAAAACTACAAAAACAACAAAAAAATAAATCTCTCAAATCTGCACAATCTGTAGATCGATTTTTTTTGTCCACAGATTACATAGATTAAAAAGATTGAGAAGGAACGCAACCGTCTCGCCTGCGAACCTGAATGAACCCAGGCGAAATACCTGGCGATCCTGAAAAGCAGGCGAGACGCCCGCGATCCTGGGATACAGGCGTTTCGCCTGTGAACCTTAAGGAACCCAGGCGAAATACCTGCGATCCTTAAGACTATTTTTTTAACAAATAATCTTTCTAATCTGCGTAATCTGTGGATCGATTTTTTTGTCCACAGATTACACGGATTAAAAAGATTATTTTAAATTTGAAATCAAAATCTTTAATTTCGCATTCCGAATTTCGAGTTTTATACTGCTCGTACTTGAAATTCAGCGATTTAAAAGCGTCAAAGCCTGCCGTCCGAAAGCTAGGCAGGCGAAGGTAAACGAAAACTCAAGTACGAATAGTTTAAAAACTATCATTCTATAATAATTGTAACGATTATTCTTATTGCGGGTAAAATAAATTTTTGTTAATTTTGCCGGATCGTTCTGTTTTTTGTTTATTGTAACCTATTATTTTGTGTTATACATTTTGGCGAACATTTGAGGCGGGCGAAATGTTGTCGCAATTTTTGTTACAAAAAATGTATTCCATTATTCCGAATTACAAATTACAAATTAAAAAAACTATCCATTAGCATTAACATTACGGAGAATAAAAATGAAAAATTTTTACGTATTTATTTTAGCGATTTTTATTTTTGGCGTTGCGCCGTATATTTTGAATGCGGCTCAATACGCTAGATCAAACGGCAATCAAGAACCGTTCATAAAAGATACAAACTATAACCCAACTTATACGAACAACAAAACAACAAAAAACTACACCTTGAAAACCCAAACCAAACAACAAAAAATTTACGCAAATAATCAACAAATAACAAAACAACAACAAAACAATTCCGTTACAAAAATTCGCCAATTGCCGCAACCAAAAAAACAACCCAAAAATCAAAACGCCGCAAATAACTTTCGCAAAGTACAATTTTCAGGCGAATTATTTGATATTGATAAAACGCTTTTTAATGACGACGATTTTACTACCAATGCGCCGGATACGTTAATTTTGCCAAAAAGAAATTCAGACAATATTGTTATTGAACAAAATAATCGACAAGATAATCTTGACGGAACCAATATTGCGGGAGAAGTGAAACCGCCGCTTAAACTAATTACTCCAATCAAACCTAATCATGTTCCGTCTGCCGGTTTTTTGAAATATTCTGACGAATATCCCGATCCGCGTAGTATTGGCGTTACGCCTGCGCCTTATAATCGCGGCGGTATTTTGCCGGCGCCGTATAGTTTTGACCGTCATGCAGCCGTGCCGGAAGAAGAAGTTCAACACCGCCGGCACATCGATGAAATCAGAAAACAAACAGGACAAACGCCTTTGCCTGCCGCAGAATGCCCGCTTTGCAAAGACGATCCTAAAACGCCTTGCGGACAATGCGACAAATGTAAACAAGGTTATCCTTGTGAAAAAACCGTATGCCGTCATTGCGTCCAGCCGCTTAGTCGCGATATGAATAATTTTTGCGATTTAACCGCAGGCGGCGAACCTTGCGGGACATGTGATTCTTGTCGCGAGCATCGCAGCGACCCTTGTGAACACGCAGCCGACGGACGCGGTCCGCACGGCGAATGGAATCCTTACAAACAGTCAAGAATATTTGCAGTTATTCCGCGTCCTATACTTGACGAATATAATAACGGCGCAAGAAAATTCCCTGTTTATTATAATCCGGCGCCGTATTATCGACCTTATTGGAATCCGTCGCTTTATGCGGGTTATGCGCGTCCGTACACGTTTAGATATACTTGTCCGGTGTGTTCGGATGGAGTTTGTAAATGCGATCAGCCGCCGTTTGCAGGTCAAGTTCCTTTTGCATATACGTGCAAATTTTGTAATCGTAATCCTTGCGCATGCGCCGAAAATATTTGCGACGCTAACGCAGAAATGAAACCGTCGGGAAGGCTATCCGCCGCCGCAAAAAAAGACGACGCAAAAATAAATGAAACACAAAACTCAAATACAAAAAATCAAAACGAAAATAATAACGCAAACGAAAATAATAACGAAACTATAATCGATAATAACAAAAAAAATAATAACGACGAACAAAGTATAGAAGACTTGCTAAATGAAAAATCGCCAATAATAAAACCAAATTCAACTATACAACGCTCCCCCAATCAACGCCAAAAATTAGACAGCCCAAAAATTATCCCCCCAACAGTTATCCCGCCAACAGGAATCGTAAATTAAGGGAATATGGAGTAGGGAATAGGGTGTAGTTTTTTGTAAGTATTTAGTATTCGTAATTATTTTTTGTAACGATAATTCTAATTGTATTTCGCCCCATCGGGGCAAATATAAATCAATTCCGATCCAAAAAATAATAATGTACTGAATAGTTGCAAATCGCCAATACATAGTTTGCTAAAAAAATTTCCGTGAACGATTACAAAACCTCCATCGCTAGCGGTAGAGTACAACCGCGTGCGATTCTGAAAAGCATGCGAGACCAACGGATCGCGGGCGTCTCGCCTGCATGTTGCCGATAGGCAACCAAAAAAGCGGTTGAGAGCAAAACCTCGCTCATTTGCGGTTGAGTACAACCGCATGCAGGCGAGACGCCCGCGATTCTGTGATGCAGGCGTTCCGCCTACGAATCTGAAGAAACACCAGGCGAAATGTTTGCGATCCTGAAGCGCCCGCGATTCTGAAAAGCAGGCTAGACCGCCGGATCGCGGGCGTCCCGCCTGCATGTTGCCGATAGGCAACCAAAAAGGCGGTAGAGAGCAAAACCTCGCTCATTAGCGGTTGAGTACAACCGCATGCAGGCGAGACGCCCGCGATCCTGCGGCGAGTGCGATCTTTTAGCGCCTGCATTCCTTTTTTTGCAGGCGAGACGCCTGCGA
>JAISLW010000042.1 GCA_031277105.1 Planctomycetaceae bacterium
TGCGAATTGCTAGCGCTATTTTTGATTTTATCAGAATCGTTTTGCGCAAAAATAAATTGAGCAAAAACAAATTGAGAACAAAAAATTAACGTTGCAAAAATAAAAAATCTGCTAATAGCTTTCATGGTTTTAAATTTGGGTTAAAGGGTTAAAAAAAGGATCGCAACCGTATCGGCGCAATAACCAATAAAACGATTGAGATAAAAAACTCAATCACAGCGGTCGAAAAAACCGCTTGCAGGCGGAACGCCTGCGTTTATTCTATTCGACGACTAATTCAAGACGTGAATCTAATTTACTATTATCAAAACCGCCTCTACTGTCTGTATAATCAAAACCGGCTGTATAATCAATTGTTATTGTTTTACCTTCAACTTTGTACACGTAAGGTTTGCCGGATAAGAGGCATATTTTCGGGACTGGCGTTTCTTTAATTGCGTCTAACGATTCAGGCAACTTGCCATCGTAAACGGCGGCGTAATATCTAATCGCTTCGATTATCTTAATCAAATCGTAAAGTTGATCTGTCCATTCTATAATTTGTTTATGCGACGATCCCAAATCTCTAAATATAAATCCTATCAAAATATCAACCGATGAACACATAATCAACTTTTTATCCGCCTCGCTAATACTTTTGATAAATATTTTTTCACCGTTACGTTCTGACTCCGGCAACGTAGCCGATACGCTCAACATATCGTAAACATTAGAAATCTCCTCCATTGCATACGGCGCTATTACTTGATATATTGACAACGAATTTATTTTTTCGTCTGATAGCCCGCGTTTCCGAAGCCGCTCTTTCGCCAACTGATACGAAAAAGCGCAAAATAAAGATATTACCCTTGAACGAAGATTTTTGCGTATTTGACAATATTCTTCATAAGAGCAGTCCGCTCTAAGTCCACCCAATCCTTGCGGTCCAAAAAATAAAATGAAATCCGGCAATTGCTCAATGACTTCTTTACATTCTGATTCTGATAAATTGTCATAGTTATCCCAAATTTCAGGTCTGGTTGGTTTAAATAACATATCTCCTGTTTTTATCGCAATAATCGCATCGGTTAAGATTGGAGCAATCGGGCGAAGTTGCGTCAACTCTGGATATAAATTCGGCGCATTAGGCTGGGCGATAATGCATAATATTTGACGTTGCATCATTCTGTGTATTTTATTACCGGTATAAATGGTAATGTAAGTATTAGGCGCCGAATTAAAAATATGATTTCCGAGCGCTAAACCAACTCTAATTGTTTTAGTTGCGTCGTCGTATTTGCCGTTACGAATTTCCCAATCGGCTTTACTCGAAAGATAACGCCCCAAGTCATGAGCATCCCCCGCAAACGGCGTAAGCGTAGCAATTCCATTTAGATCGTTACGGTTGCCCCATTTGTAATATCGACTCCGACTGCCCTTTTCAAGCAACTTGTAAACATGCGACAATTTGTCATAAATCTCCGCATCTTTCTCCGCCGATACTCTGACAATTTTTTTATTACTAAAATAATAACTCATATAAAGCGGAAAATTATCATATTCCATTTGATATTTCTTATCGTCTAATTCTATTCGTTGTTCTTTTGTTATGCCTCTTTTATTTACTTTTTGATATTCTTCCGATTGCCAACAAGTTCGCAAACATTCATTTTTAACTTTGTCAAATTCCTTTTTCGCCTCAACATAAAACGGATAAGCGTTCTCATATTCAATAAAAGAAAGCGGAACATTGAGACGATGTTTCAGAATCGGATAAGAAAATTTTTGCGGCGAAATTGTAAGTTTAAAATAATTGCCCGTTACCCAATCCGGTCGCGTTGTATTTTTGGAATCTTGGCGTTTAGAGAACTCGTAAACAATTTCACGATGCGAATTGCTAGCGTTCTTTTTGATCTTGTCAGAATCGTTTTGCGCAAAAATAAATTGAGCAAAAACAAATTGAGAACAAAAAATTAACGTTGCAAAAATAAAAAATCTGCTAATGGTTTTCATGGTTTTAAATTTGGTTAAAGGGGTATATTGTTCGTACTTGAAATTCAGCGATTTAATAGCGTAAAAGCCTGCCGTCCGATAGCTAGGCAGGCGGCGATAAACGCAAACTCAAGTGCGAACAGTTTAAAAGGATCGCAACCGTTTGCAGGCGGGACGGCTGCGTTCTTTCTATTCGACGACTAATTCCAAACGTGAATCTAATTTACTCTTATTATAACCGTTTGTATAATCGATTGTTATTGTTTTACCTTCAACTTTGTACACGTAAGGTTTGCCGGTTGTTAGGCAATTTTTGGATATTGGTACGTCTTTAATTGCGTCTAGCGATTCTGGCAACTTGCCATCGTGAACGGCGACGTAATATCTAATCGCTTCGATTATCTTAATCAGATTGTATATTTGATCTAACCGTTCCATGCTTTTTCTTGACACTCCAAGCGCCGGTAAAAATAATCGTAACAAAACATCAACAGACGAAAAAAGAATTAACTCCTTTTCAACCCAATCCGATCCGGTAAATATTTTTGAATCGCTAATTTCAGACGATTGCATCGTAATAGAAACTTTCATAAGTCCGTAAGCGTGAGCGATTTTTTCGATAGCATACGGCGCTATTACTTGATATATTGACAATGAATTTATTTTTTCATCGGACATTCCACGCTCTCGCAACCGCTCTTTGGCAGGCTGATACGAAAAAGCGCAAAATACAGATAACATTCTTGAACGATTTATTTTGTTCTTTTGACAAAATTCGTCATAAGATAAATTGTACAACAGATTGTTACCAAAACCGCCGAAATAAGATAAATCTGCCAATTGCTCAACAATTTGTTTACTCTCTGCCGCTGATAAATTGTCGTAATTATCCCAAATTTCAGGTCTGATCGGCTTAAAAAATATGAAATTTTCCTCCGCATTTATCCCATCTGTTAAGGCTTTAACATTCCGGCGAATTTGCGTCAACTCCGGATATAAATTCGGCGAATTAGATTGCCCGATAAGATGTAATATTTGACGGTGCATAGTACCATTAATCGCAACGCCGACAAGTATTGACACTAACGTGCTTGGCGCCGAATTTATAATATGATCGCCAAACGCTAAACCAACTCTAATCGTTTTTGTCGCTTCGTCGTATTTGCCGTTACGAATTTCCCAATCGGCTTTACTCGCTAGATAACGTTCTAATTCGCGTACGTAATCAATAAACGGCAATGTGGTAACAATTCCATTTAGATCGTTTTTATCGCCCCATTTGTAATATCGACTCCGGCTGCCCTTTTCAAGCAACTTGTAAACATGCGACAACTTGTCATAAATCTCCGCCTCCTTATCCGCCGATACTCTGACAACTTCTCCATTAGTAAGATAATAACTCATGTAAAGCGGAAAATAATCATATTCCAATTGTCGTATTTGCTTAAATTCATTTTTATCTAATTTTCGATATTCTTCCGATTGCCAACAAATTCGCAAACGTTCATTTTTAACTTTGTCAAATTCCTTTTTCGCCTCAACATAAAACGGATAAGCGTTCTCATATTCGATAAAAGAAAGCGAAACATTGAGACGATGTTTCAGAATCGGATAAGAAAATTTTTGCGGCGAAATTGTAAGTTTAAAATAATTTCCCGTCGCCCAATCCGGTCGCGTTGTATTTTTGGGATCGCTTGATCTATTGACGTTGTAAATAATTTCACGGTACGAATTGTTAGCGTTATTTTTTGTCTTTTCGGAATTAGAATCGTCTTGGGCAAAAGCGAATTGCGGGCAAAGAATTAACGTTACAATAAAAAACTGTCTTAAATTCATGTTAAACTCCTGTTATACTGCTCGTACTTGAAATTCAGCGATTAAAAAGCGTAAAAGCCTGCCGTCCGATAGCTAGGCAGGCGAAGGTAAACGCAAACTCAAGTGCGAACAGTTTAAAAATTAGAGAAAAGTTTTGTACATTGCTCGTACTTTAATTTCATTGATTTAAAATCATGAAAATTCAAGTGTGAAAAGTTTATAATACCGTCGATTTTATTTTCTAACGCCGTTAAAAAAATTACCGGCAACCGACAGAAGTAAAATAGACAGTTACGAAATTTGTGAAATATTACGCGCCTTTTGCAATGTTCGTTAATTAGATTCCAGTTTATAACGCCGAAATTCAAAATAACGATTCGTATAAAACTTTATGCAGAAAATTGAATTGCGGGGAAGTATAGTTACGCCAAACAATCTTGTCAATACCCATTTTGCAATAAACCCCAACAACAAATTTATTATTCACTTTTAATAACCGTTCACGGAACTTTAAACAATAGGTTTTAGGGAATAGGGAGTTGTCTTTTAGAAATTTAGAGAACAGTTTTTTGTTACAAAAAATCGTCTAAAGGATCGCAGGCGGGATGCCTGTGTTCTTTCAGGTTCGCAGGCGAAACGCCTGCATCACAGGATCGCGGGCGTCTCGCCTGCAAGCGGTTGTACTCAACCGCTAATGAGAGAGTTTTTGATCTCAAGCGCCTTTTTGTTTGCCTATCGGCAAAGTGCAGGCGAGACGCCCGCGATCCGGCGGTCTCGCCTGCTTTCAAGGATCGCAGGCGTCTCGTCTGGGTTCCTTTCAGATTCGCAGGCGGAACGCCTGCATCCCAGGATCGCGGGCGTCTCGCCTGCATGCGGTTGTACTCAACCGCTAATGAGCGAACTTTTGATCTCAAGCGCCTTTTTGTTTGCCTAACGGCAAAGTGCAGGCGAGACGCCCGCGATCCGGCGGTCTCGCCTGCATTTCAGGATCGCAGGCATCTCGCCTATGTTCCTTTCAGATTCGCAGGCGAGACGCCTGCACCACAGGATCGC
>JAISLW010000089.1 GCA_031277105.1 Planctomycetaceae bacterium
TATATTTAGCCTTGTTTCTGCGTATGATGCGTAACATGAGTGATTATTTTGTTTTTGATGTATAGTTGCAAAAAATATTCGCCCTGATAAGGGCGTAACTGTCATAACCGCAGGTCTGCGACCTGCGATAAAATCCGCACATACTTGCTGCCCTGAAAGGGCAGGACTTTATTGACATTATTTAACGCAAAATGTCCTGCCCCTAGCGGGACAGAGATGGCGACGGATTTTTTACCGCAGGTCAAAGACCTGCGGTTATGAAAATACCGTCCCTATCGGGACGAAGACAAAACAACGAAAACATACATTAAATAACTCACGTTACGCAGGCGGTCAAATTCAGACCGAATATAGTTACTATATTTAGCCTTGTTTCTGCGTATGATGCGTAACATGAGTCAATAATATGAAATTGTTTTATTAGAAAATTAGGTAGAAATAAGGTTTTTAAACTATTCGTACTTGAGTTTGCGTTTACCTTCGCCTGCCTAGATTTCGGACGGCAGGCTTTGACGCTTTTAAATCGCTGAATTTCAAGTACGAGCAGTATAACGATCATATTTGAATTTCAACAAAACATTAATTACTTGATCGTTTTTTTCAAAAAATAAATTTTACCGTTTTAAAATTTACGTGAACGTTTACAATAAATTTGTGATTTTTAGAAATTTTTTATAGGCGCCTTCTAATAACCGGTTTTTTATTTAATCGCCGAGAACACAGAGTTCACAGAGAAGAAAATTTTCAAAAATTATTTTATATACTACGTCAATTATAATATTAAATAACTTTTTGATTGAAATTAAAATTTTCCTCTGTGTTCTCTGTGACCTCTGTGGTTAATAAAAATAAATTTGTGATTTTTAGAAATTTTTTATAGTGATTCAATAGCGTTTTTGACGGCGTTTATTGCTTGTTTTTTTATTTCGTCAAACGGTAAATTTACCGTAGCGCCTGCCGCTCTTTTATGACCGCCTCCGGCAAATAATTTCGCAATCTTGTTACAGTCAATTTCATTACGACTACGAAAACTTAACTTGAAACTACCGTCGTCTAACTCCGTAATCAAAATTGAAACTTGCGAATTTTTTACTCTTAAAATCATACTTGCGAATCCTTCCGTTTCCGAGCTGAGCGCTCCGGTAATTTTCAGGTCTTCTAACATAACTTTTGCAAAAACTAATTTACCGTCAAAAAAAGACTCGACATTTGCAAAAGTTCTGCCCGTCAAATGGAGCCGTCCCAAAGAATCTTGCTCATAAATTTCTCTGTAAATTTCCGCCGGAATAACTCCCGCGTCAATTAACTTCGCCGCCGTCCGAAACGTGCCGGCATTGGCGCTCGCATACGACAACCAACCCGTATCCGTAACTAACGCGACAAAAACCGAAAACGCAACATCATAACTCAAACCAACTCCCAACGCTTCAGCCGCACAAACAACAAGCGCCCCCGTCGCCTCCGCTTCAGCATCAACAAATCGCTCCGCCCCAAGATCGTCCCACGACTCATGATGATCCAAAACGACCTTAACAGCGCCGGATTCCCGAATAATTTGACCCATGTCGCCAAGTTGAGACCAAACGCTCGTGTCAAGAATCATTATTAAATCTACGCCCTTTATCCACTCCCTAAACTCGTCCGTCATCTGCTTAAGACCTGTCGTCAACCCCAACGGATCAAGAAAAGATAACGTCGGCGGCAACGAATGATGATTCAATATACGTACTTCTTTGCCAAGTTGCGTAAGAATATGATACATCCCTAACTCGCTGCCAAGACAATCGCCGTCAGGACGACGATGCGCCGTCAAAAGCGCCCGCCGCGACGACTTGACAAGCAAAACAAAACGCCCCCAATCTATATCAGCGCCGCGCTCGCAATTCATAACTAATTTATCGTTACAATTATTACTATTATTTTTTGAATTATTTGATTCCATAATTATTGATTAAATTTTTTATAACCGTTTACAAAAATTTAAGCGCTAGGTTTTAAGGGTTATGATGTAATGGGACAATTTTCGTAACAATAAATCTATCCCCTATCCCCTAAAATTCTACGCTTCTAAAATCTCGTGAACGGTTACAATATTTTTTTGGTTATTCGTTTTTTAAAATTATTTTTCGGTTTTGTTTTTTCAGGGAATTTTTTGTTTTATTTTCGAGTCGTCTTTTTATTGAGTTTTTTGTTGGTTTTGTTGGGATTCGTTTTTTTGGTATTTTGACGACGTCTTTTAACACGGCGGTTAATTTGTTAATGCAATCGGTTTTATTTTGCAATGCGTCGCGTTGTTGGCGGCTTGAGATAACTACTTCGCAATTTCTAATTGACCAATATCGCGGAAATTTATTTGTCAAACGTTCTATTTCTTCTTGCGTCAACTGCGAAGGTTTCCATCGCAATATCGCTTTACTTGAAACTTTATTGACATTTTGTCCGCCAGGTCCAGGACTACGTGCATACGAAAACCGGATTTCACTCAACGGAATTTGCAATTTAGAATTAATTTTTAACATCGTATTATAAACATGCGGTAACCGTTCACGAAAATTTAAGCGCCTGATTTTAGGGGTTGATGGATAAGGGTTAGGTGATAGCGTTATTTTTTGTAACAAAATCTATTTCGCTAAATTTCTAATTCCTAATTAAAAACTACTCCCTATTTTCTACGCTCTAATCTCTAAAATGTTATTGTTTTACATTTTTGAACGGTTGCGTTATTTCTTTATTATTTCTTTTAATTTTTCTAGTATGTAATCGATTTCGTCTATTGTATTTTCTTCGGAGAAAGAGAATCTTATTGCTTCTTTTGCTTTTTTTGAATTGTATCCTAGCGATTTAATTATGCGGCTTGTTTCGACGGCGCCGGCGCTACATGCTGCGCCGGTTGAGCAACAAATTCCGTAACGATTAAGCGCCAAGACGACGAACTCTCCGTCAATTCCATCAAATCCGATATTGGCGTTGTTTGCTAAACGTTGTTCTTTATCGCCGTGTATTCTTACATTGCCTATCCGCAACACGCCCTCCAAAAATCTATCGCGAATTTTTTTAACATAAATTTTATTTTGTCGTCCTTCAACTACGTCTTGCATTGCTACGCCTAGTCCGGCAATTGCCGCCGTATTTTCTGTTCCTGCGCGATAGCCGCGTTCTTGGTTGCCGCCGTCGATGAACTTGTCTATCTCAACGCCGTCGCGAATATAAAGCGCCCCGACGCCTTTTGCCGCATGAATTTTATGCCCCGAAATCGAAAGCAAGTCAACAGGTAATTTACCCAAATCAATCTCAATTTCACACACGGCTTGCACCGCGTCGGTGTGAAATAATAAATCAAATTCACGACAAATTTCGCCGAGTTCAAATATAGGTTGTATTGTGCCGATTTCATTATTCGCATACATTATCGATACCAAACCCGTATCAGAACGTATCGCCTCTCGCAACTTTGCCGGATCAATTATTCCATTATCGCCCGCATCAAGAAACGTAACGTCAAACCGTTGACGTTGTAAAAATTCAAGCGAATTAATTGTAGCGTTATGTTCTATTGTCGTCGCGATAATATGATTTTTATTTTTCATACGGCAAGTAGAGGCGGCGCCTTTGATTGCCCAATTTATCGATTCGGTGCCGCCGGAAGTAAAATAAATTTCACGCGACCGAGCGCCGATTGCGCCCGCAACACGCCCGCGAGCCAATTCTATCATCCGTTTCGCGCGACCGCCAAAATCATATATCGCAGAAGGATTACCGTACTCTTCCGTAAGAGCCGGCAACATCGCATTAAGAACGTTAGATGAAATTTTAGTCGTTGCGGCATTGTCCGCATAAATCATCTTGAATATTTTATTTTGAATTACGCTCACGTTAGAATCCGTTCATTGATTTTTTGGTTTGTAAAATTAAAAATATCGGTTGAATATTTAATTGCTATTGGGCATCTCTAAAAATTCATTTGTCTAGGTAGGCGGCGTTTCGCCGAAACGCCGCAATAGAGTTTATGACGCCAATAAATTTTACTATTTCACGATGTATAAAATACATCTATTTTATACGTTATGAATTATTAAAATTTAATAATTATTTTATACGTATTGCGGCGTTTCGGCGAAACACCGCCTACCTTTTTACAAAAAATAAGTTTTTAGAAGTTCCCCTAATATAAAACCCGCTCATCGGCGGTTGAGTACAACCGCTTGCAGGCGAGACGCCCGCGATCCTGGGATGCAGGCGTTTCGCCTGCGAATCTGAAGTAACCCAGGCAAAGTGCCTGCGATCCTGAAATGCCTGCGATCCTGAAATGCAGGCGAGACGCTCATTTGCGTTT
Source organism: Planctomycetaceae bacterium (assembly GCA_031277105.1). Taxonomy (GTDB): domain Bacteria; phylum Planctomycetota; class Planctomycetia; order Pirellulales; family Thermoguttaceae; genus WRKP01. Next base: position 4,334 of record JAISLW010000089.1, read on the forward strand.
TTTAGAAGTTCTCTAACAAATAACGTTTTTTTGGGCGGCTATTGCGTGAAAATGAAAATGTAGTAGAATATGCGACTTTCGATTTTTGGGCGCGTATGTTTTAATCTGGATGGTTCTGTTTCCTTCCGGTATCGCGTCTTAATTCCTTTTTGTGCAGGAGATTGCAGGTATAATGAGTACGAATGAACTCCAATATGATATGATCAACGATTACGCCGCCGTTAAAATTAGTTTGGCAAAGCCGAGCGATATTCGCGGCTGGTCTTACGGCGAAGTCAAAAAACCAGAGACTATAAATTACAGAACATATCGCCCCGAACGCGACGGTTTGTTTTGCGAAAAGATATTTGGTCCCGAAAAGGATTGGGAATGCGCTTGCGGTAAATATCGCGGCATGAAATATAAAGGTATGACTTGCGACCGCTGCGGCGTTAAAATTACCCATAGTCGCGTGCGGCGTAAACGTATGGGGCATGTTGATCTTGCCGCACCCGTAGTTCATATTTGGTTTTTCAAAGCCGCATCTAGCCGCCTCGCAACCTTACTCTCAATGCGCGCAAGCAGCCTCGAAAAAGTTATCTACTTTCAAGATTACGTCGTCGTCAACCCTGGCGATACCCCGCTTAAGAAAGGTCAACTCTTAACCGACGAAGAATACCGACAAGCAAAAGAAGAATACCCCACAGGCTCCTTCGACGCAGATATGGGCGCCGAAGCAATACGTAAATTACTCGCCGACATCGACCTAGTAACCTTGTCCGAAGAATTACGAGTCGAAATGTCCGAAACTAAATCCAAACAACGCCGCAAAGACCTAGTAAACAGACTCAAACTCGTCGAAGCATTACGCGACAGCGATAATAAACCCGAATGGATGGTTCTTGACGCAATTCCAGTAATACCGCCTGACTTGCGTCCGCTTGTTTTATTAGAATCCGGCACATTCGCAACCAGCGACCTAAACGATCTTTACCGCAGAATAATTAACCGCAACAGCAGACTTAAAAAACTTGTCGATCTAAACGCGCCCGACGTGATTATTCGTAACGAAAAAAGAATGCTACAACAATCAGTCGATGCACTCTTTGATAACGGACGTTGCAAAAGACCCGTACTCGGCTCAAGTAATCGCCCGTTGAAATCATTGACCGACATGATTAAAGGCAAGCAAGGACGTTTTCGTGAAAACTTGCTTGGTAAACGCGTCGATTATTCTGCGCGTAGCGTCATCGTCGTAGGACCGCAACTCCGCTTGCATCAATGCGGTATCCCAAAGAAAATCGCTCTGGAATTATTTCAACCTTTCATAATAAGACGCTTAAAAGAACTACAACACGCCGACACTATCAAAAGCGCAAAGAAAATGCTTGAACGTAAAGACGAGGAAGTTTGGGATATATTGGAAGAGGTTATTCAAAATCATCCGGTTTTACTTAATCGTGCGCCTACGTTGCATCGAATGGGTATTCAGGCGTTTGAACCGACGTTAGTCGAAGGTAATGCGATCAAGTTGCATCCGTTGGTTTGTCGAGGATTTAATGCGGATTTTGACGGCGATCAGATGGCGGTGCATTTGCCGTTATCGCTTGAAGCGCAAGTCGAGGCTCACACGTTGATGCTTTCGACGAATAATATATTTAGTCCTGCGAACGGTTCTCCTATTATTTCGCCGTCGCAAGATGTTGTGATGGGTTGTTATTATATTACGATGTCGCGTCCTGGCATGAAAGGCGAAGGAATGATTTTTTCAAGCGGCGAGGAGGCATTGCTTGCTCATGCGCATAAGATTGTCAATGTTCACGCTTTGATTAAGGTGCGTATGCCCAAAGGGCGCTGGCTCAAGAACGACCGTAGTATTACCGAAGGCAAGTTATTTGAAACTACTCCGGGCAGATTGATATTTAACAATATTCTTGGCGAAGGCATGCCGTATTACAACGAGCCGCTTAAATCCGGCGGTTTGCAAACAGTTATTAGCGATTGCCACGAACATCTTGGGCGGCGGGCGACTATTGATTTATTGGATAATATGATGCGGTTAGGGTTTGAGGAAAGTACGAAAAGCGGTCTGTCGTTTTCTACGGATGATTTGATTACGCCTAAGGCGAAGCATGATATTATCGAAACTGCCGAAAAACAAGTCGCAAAAATTTACCGCCGTTACGAAGGCGGCGTAATCACTGACGTCGAGCGATACAATCAGGTGTTAGACACGTGGACTCATGCGCGCGAAGATATTACGACGCAGATGATGAAGGAACTTGAAAACGACGTCCGCGAAGAATGGTATGTCAATCCGATTCATTTGATGGCGATTTCCGGCGCAAGAGGCGGTACGGAACAGATACGCCAACTTGCAGGTATGCGCGGATTGATGGCGAAGCCGAATGGTAAAATTATTGAAACGCCGATTAAGGCGAATTTCCGCGAAGGACTTACTGTTTTGGAGTATTTTAGTTCGACTCACGGCGCTCGTAAAGGTTTAGCGGATACAGCGCTTAAAACGGCAGATTCAGGTTATCTTACGCGTAAATTAGCGGACGTAGCTCAAAATTTCGTCGTTACAACTGATGATTGCGGCACGACGCAAGGTATCACGAAGGGCGTAATTTATCGCGGTGAAAAGGTGGAGGTTAGTCTTGCGGAGTCGATTAGGGGCAGGATGTCGCGGACGAATATTGTCAATCCGATTACAGACGAAGTTATTGTGCGGGAAAATGAGTTGATTACGTCTGAAATAGCGCGAAAGATAGAGGAACTTGGGCTAGAAAAAATTCAAATCCGTAGTCCGATGACGTGCGAGGCGGAACTTGGGGTTTGCGCGTGTTGTTATGGAATGGATTTGTCAACGGGGCGTAAAGTTGAGGAAGGTTTAGCGGTCGGGATTATTGCGGCGCAAAGTATCGGCGAACCTGGCACGCAACTTACGATGAGGACGTTTCATATCGGCGGCGTTGCGGCACGCGACGTTGAAGACAACGAAATAAAAACGAAGTATCCAGGTCTGGTTAAATTTGTACAACTTGAAGTAATCGAATCAAACGGACAACAAATTTCGCTTTCCAGAAATGGCGCTGTTGCAATTCTAGATCAACGCGGTCGTGAGCGGGACAAGTACAATGTTCCGATTGGGGCGAATATTGCGGTCAAGGAGAATCAGCAGATTGAAGTCGGGCAAACGATTTGTAGTTGGGACCCGCATAGTGTGCCGATTCTTGCTAAGGTTGCGGGGAAGGTTCAGTATGTTGATATTGTCGATGGTGAAACTGTTCGGTCGGAGAAGGATTTGAACACGGGCAAAATGAGGCGTACTGTTACGGAGTTGAAGGGCGACCGGCATCCGCAAATCGATTTGAAAGACGTTGCGGGTGTAGAAACGTTAGACTTCTATTATTTACCAGGCAAGGCGATTATTGAGGTAGAGGACGGCGCGGTAGTTGAGCGGGGGACGTTGTTGGCAAAATCAGCGCGCGACGTTAGTGGAACGCAAGATATTACGGGCGGTCTGCCAAGAGTAACGGAAATTTTTGAAGCGCGGAAGCCGAAAGATCCGGCGGTAATTGCTGAAATTGACGGTATGGTTTTATTGGGTGAGAAGCGGCATGGCAAGCGGACGATTGTTATACGCAATGAAGAAACGGGCGCTGAAAGAGTTCACGAAATTTCGCACGGCAAGCATTTGAGAGTTCATACTGGAGATTATGTCAAGGCTGGTCAAGCGATTACGGACGGGCCGCTTGTGCCGCATGATATTTTGAGGATACAGGGCGAGGAAGCGGTTCAGGAGTATTTGGTTCGTGAAATTCAGAATGTTTATCGGAGTCAGAGGGTAAAAATAAATGACAAGCATATTGAGATAATTGTTTCGCAGATGTTGCGTAAAGTGCGAGTTGAAGCGGCGGGGGATACGAAGTTGTTGGAGGGAATTGAGGTTGACAAGCATGTTGTAAAGAAAGCGAATGATGAAATTTCAAAATGTGTCAAGGTAGTTGATGCGGGCGATACGTCGCTGGCGGTGGGAACGATTATTTTGCGGGACGATTTCGAGCAAATAAACGATGAAACTGTCGTTGCGGGAAAGAAGCCGGCAAAGGTAAAGAAACCGGAGCAAGCGAAAGTTACGGCAAGATTGTTAGGTATTACGAAGGCGTCGGTTCAAAGCTCAAGTTTCATTTCGGCGGCAAGTTTCCAAGAGACGACGAAAGTTTTAACGGAAGCGGCGCTTGCGAGTAAGACGGATGGTTTGATTGGGTTAAAGGAAAATGTGATACTTGGACATCTTGTTCCGGCGGGGACTGGTTTCAGAAATTATCAGAAAGCGCAATGGCGTTATCGCGACGGTGTAGCGCGCGAGATGGCGGAAGTTGAAAATTATGTTGAAAAAACGCCGAAAGAATATGCGTTGTTGAATGATATTCCGGAGCCGGATGCTTTTGCTTTTGTTGACAACAATAGTGGAACAATAGACAACGTAAACAACGCCGAATTTTTCAACGAAGCAACGCAAGATTTTGACGACAACGACCTGCTAGAATACGCCACTGGGGACAGCGAATAATTTTAAGAGTAAAAGACGCAACGCAGGCGTTCCGGTTGCAATTTGTCTGAACTATGATTTGTGTGATTAGTATAAAAATCACACAAATCATAAAAATCAAAGTTCAGACAACATTGTCCCACTTGTCCCTAAAAAAATCTTTCTAATCTACGTAATCTATGGACAAAAAAATCGAATCGCAGACCACCGGATCGCAGGCGTCTCGCCTGGGTTCCTTCAGATTCGCAGGCGAAATGCCTGCATCCCAGGATCGCGGGCGTCCCGCCTGCACGCGGTTGTACTCAACCGCGAATGAGTGAGGGGTTGTTCTCAAGCGGGTTGTTGTTTGCCTTGCGGCCAAGTGCAGGCGGGACGCCCGCGAGCCGGGGGTCTGTAGGTCGCTTTTTA
>JAISLW010000144.1 GCA_031277105.1 Planctomycetaceae bacterium
TATTTTAGGCATTGTGAAATATTAACATTTATTAGCGTCTTAATCTCTATTGCGGCCCAAAAAATAAACGCAGCGGCGAAACGACCGCCTACCTTACAAATGAATTTTTAGAGATACCCTGTGGTTAATAAAAATAAATTTGTGGTTTTTAGAAGTTGCCTTTATTGGTTATTGTTGTTATCTTGTAGGCGATTCGGTTATGTTTTTTAATTTTTTTGGTAATTTGTTTTTCCTTCGCCTAATATTATTGGCGGGTTATTTATTGGTATCCATTTAATTTTTTTTTGGTTTGCGGGAATTAAAATTGAGTCGCCTTTGTTTAAGGTTTCTTGACCGGTTTGTACGGTTCCGTTGAATACAGTCCAGATTGAGCAATTGCCGTTTAGATTTATTTCGATGGGTTTATTGAAGGTCCAGCGGTAGAGTAGAAAATTGGGGTCAGTTACTAATAGTTCGCAATTTGGATTATTTGTTTTTTGTGGGATTGTGGGATTGATGGGGGTATTTTTATTTTTTGTTTGTAATACTTTTATTGCTTCATTTTTGTGTAATTGTCTTGGCGAGCCGTTTTTATCTGTTCGGTTCCAGTCGAAAACTCTGAATGTGATATTGCTTGGTTGTTGAATTTCGGCGACCATAACTCCGGCGCCGAGCGAGTGTAGTGTGCCTGGCGGGATGTAGAAGCAATCGCCGCGACGTACTTCAATTCTACGCATTGCTGATTCAATGCCGCCGTTAAGTATTAAATTTTGTAATTCGTCGAATGGGTAATTGTTTTTTAATCCTATCCAAACGGCGCTGTCGGGTTCGTTTTCAACAACTACCCAAGCCTCGCTTTTGCCGGAGTATTCAAGTTGCATTTCGTTTGCTAAATTGTCGTCGGGATGAACTTGAATTGATAGTGTGCTGTGGGCGTCGAGATATTTTAGCATCATTGGAAATCGGGCGACGCCGTTTATTCCTAACAATTCGTAAGATTTATTTAATAAAACGTCGTGTAAGGAGTAACCTTGAAGGGCGCCGTTAATGATTATGCTTGTATCGTCGGACAAATCGGTGATTTCCCAAGACTCGGCAGCCGTTTCAAAGTCAGCCGGAAGTTGGCGACCGAATAAAGTCCGCAAACGCGAACCGCCCCAAATATAATTCTTATAAATCGGTTCAAAACGCAACGGATAAAGTGGTATATTAGGAAAGGCAGAATTATTTGTATTCATAATAGATAATTATTTTGTAATTATGCGACAGATGTAAAAGTAAAATTTTGGGAATTGTAAATAAACATAAAAATCTGTCAATACTTCCCCGTCAAAACAAAAATTCTTTTTGATCTGGCGTAATCTGTGGACAAAAAGAACAATCTACAGCGTACGCAGATTAGAAAGATTTTTTTAGGGACAAGTGGGACAGGCGGGACAGTGGGACAAGTTGGAAGGATCGCAGGCGTCTTGCCTGCAAAAAAAAGGATAAAGGATCGTACTCGCCGCAGGATCGCGGGCGTCTCGCCTGCATGCGGTTGTACTCAACCGCTGATGAGCGAGGTTTAGATCGCAACCGCTTTTTTGTTTGCCTTGCGGCAAAGTGCAGGCGGGACGCCCGCGATCCGTTGGTCTGCTGTTCGTTTTAAAAGCGATCCGCAGATTACGCAGATTAGAAAGATTTTTTTAGGGACAAGTAGAACCATGCTGTCTGAACTTTGATTTTTAAACTATTCGTACTTGAGTTTGCGTTTACCTTCGCCTGCCTAGCTTTCGGACGGCAGGCTTTGACGCTTTTAAATCGCTGAATTTCAAGTACGAGCAGTATATACTAATCACATAAATCACAATAATCACGTAAATCATAGTTCAGACAAATTGCAGGCGAGAGGTCTGCGATCTTTATATCATCTTGATATATCCCCCTGTTGACAAATTTTTTTGCATGGTTTATCTTTTGCAACCTTACAAATTCAAAAAATAATTCTGAATCGAAAATTCCGAATTCTGAATTTAAAAAATCATCCTTAACAATATAAATATTAAGATGGCTATTTCACTTGTCAAAGGACAAAAGATTTCACTTGAAAAAGAAGGCGGTCAAAATTTATCAAAAATTGCAATGGGACTCGGCTGGGATGTTGCCCGCCCCAAAGGTATTTTTGGATTTTTCTCAACAACGCCGTCAATCGATCTCGACGCAACTTGCATCATGTTCGACGCCGAAAAACATATCGTCGATGTCGTCTGGTTTAAACAACTTCGCAGTAAAGACGGCAGCATAACACACTCCGGCGATAACAGAACCGGAGAAGGAGAAGGAGACGACGAAACAATATCAGTCAATCTTAATCACGTCCCAAAAAATATAATAACCCTCGTCTTCACCATAAATAGCTTCACCGGACAAAATTTTAACCAAATCGAAAACGCCTTTTGCAGATTAGTTAATCTCGACAATAAACAAGAAATCGCTAAATATACATTGAGCGGCGGAGGCAATTTTACCGCACAAATTATGTCCAAAATTTACCGCCACAACAACGAATGGAAAATGGCGGCTATCGGAGAACCCGCAAACGGAAGAACCTTTCACGAAACATTGCCAAACATCATCCCATTCCTATAAAATAAATATACGCAACTTGTAATCATTCACAAAAAAATTAAGCAATACGCTTTTTAAACTGTTCATACTTTAACTTGCGATTACCGCCGATTGTCTAGCCGCCGGACGGCAGACATTGACGCTTTTAAATCGTCGCTAAATTGCAAGTACGAACAGCATAATTTAATTTCAAAAAACCTTTAACCCCAAAAATTAAAATGACTATTTCACTCGTCAAAGGCGCAAATATGTCGCTGAGCCAAACCGATCCAAGTTTGAATAAAATTAGAGTCGGTCTTGGGTGGGATGTACGCGTAACCGAAGGCGCCGCATTCGATTTAGACGCATCGGCTTTTCTTCTTACGGAATCCGGCAAAGTCCGTAGTTCGGATGATTTCATTTTTTACAATCAATTGAAATCGAAATGCGGCAGCGTCGAACACACCGGCGATAACCGAACCGGCGAAGGCGAAGGCGACGACGAAATAATTAACGTTACATTAAATAACGTGCCGTCGGATATTCAAAAAATCGCTTTCGTAGTTACAATTCACGAAGCCGAAAAAAATAAACAAAATTTCGGTCAAGTCAACTCGGCTTTTATTAGAGTCGTCGACGACGTTAAAGATGAAGAACTTGCCAGATTTGACTTGTCGGAAGACGCCAGCACAAGTACGGCAATGATTTTCGGCGAATTATATCGTCGCGCAGGCGAATGGAAATTTCGCGCCGTCGGACAAGGCGTAAGCGGAGGATTAGCCGCAATCGCAAAAAATTTCGGAGTACAATTATAAAGGAACCTTTTTAACCGCAGAAATCACAGCAGAGAACACAGAGGGAAAATTTTAATTGGAATCAAAACGTTATTTAATATTGGACGTCTCTAAAAATTCATTATTGATTTAATTTTATCAAACCTCATTTTAACCTAATTTTTCTTTACAAAACAACATCAGTAGAAAATGAATCCTCCACACCACAACCTCATTATGATTTTATTTTAATGAGGTAAGAATGTTTATTTTTTATATCTTCTACTGAGGTTGTTTTGTTCAGAAAAATTAGGTTAAAATGAGGTTTGTTAAAGAGCGTATTAGAATTTTAGAGAAACTGCGAATGATTGATCGGTTCGCCCAACATTGAATTTTTAATGATGCCCAATGACTTATTAAGAGGCATCTCTAAAAATTCAATTTTTTGTCAAAAAGGTAGGCGGCGTTTCGCCGAAACGCCGCATTAGATATGAAATAATTATTAAACTTTAATAATTCGTAACATCTAAAATAAATACAT
>JAISLW010000176.1 GCA_031277105.1 Planctomycetaceae bacterium
CGCCGAACTCGTGTTTCTTTCAACCGCTCAAGCAAACTATCAATATGAGTAGGACGATTGAGAATAATATTTTGAATTGCACGATTGACCAACTCTAATGTTATTGGTTGCGTTTGATCCGATTGCAATATTTCAAAAATTACCTCATGGGCAATTGCGTTGACTAGCCAAGGTTGACCTTGCGTTTGATTCCAAACTAATTCAATTGCGTCGTCGTTAAATATTTGTCCGGTTTCATTGGTGTGTTGTTGATATAATTGAATGATTTCATCTTTGGTAAAATTCGTCAACGTTAAAGATTTTGTAACAATATTAAACGGACTCGAACTACCAAGCGACTCGCTATCGGGACGGATTTGCGCCTTGTAATCCCGAATATTACGCATTCCAACTAACGCAACAGAACGAACAAAAGGCGTAACATTACGATCAATATAACCGCCGCGTAATTGCCGCAAAAATAAGAGCAACGTCTCGCCGCTTAAACAATCCACCTCATCCATAAGAAGAACTAGAGGCTTGTCCAACAACATACAAAACAACGATAATGAAACGCCCAAAACACCGGTAAAATTATCATAATCAGCGTCTTTAGCAAATTCCGCTCGATGCGGAATACTCGTAAAAAGAAGTGCGTCGCGAATGACTCGCACAATTGCAGGTATGCCGCGCTCCGCATCGGAAATATTTTGTACCTTATCCAAAGAACAATAAAGAGTGTAATAATTTCCTTCGGCATTGAGGCGTTGACTCAAGTCTTGGAGATAAGTTGTTTTTCCGCTTTGTCGCGCAGCGTGAATAACAAAATATTGTTTCATGTTTATCAATTGATCAACGCCTTGTAAACGCAAGGAAGCATTTATCATGTAATGCTCGTCATTATTACAAGGTCCGGCTATATTAAAATATCTCATAACTTAAATTTTAGATTTATAAACAATTTTTACTTGAATTTGCGTTTACCTTCGCCTGCCTAGCTTTCAGACGGCAGGCTTTGACGCTTTTAAATTGCTGAAATTCAAGTACGATCTGTATAAACAAGGTTTCGCATACCGATTTGGAATTTTGCTCTTATGATTTCTATTGACCATTAGATGTAGAATCATAGTAAATAAGGTTGCCAGTATGACAACATTTTGATCAATTTATATTATTGTTTATTAGTTGTTTCATTTCGTGTACGGCTTCTTTTAGTCCGACCATGATTGAGCGTGCGATGATGCTGTGACCGATGTTTAATTCTTTCATGTTTGGAATTTTTACGATTGGATAAACATTGTGGTAGGTCAAGCCGTGACCTGCATGCAGTCTCAAATTGGCGCCGGTGATTATAGCGCTAACTTCAATAATTCTGGACAGTTCGGGTGTTATATTTTGAGGTTTATTTGCTAGCGCGTATTTTCCGGTATGAATTTCAATAGCATCGCAACCCGTTTTTATTCCGGCAATAATTTGTTGCGGATCGGGGTCGAGAAACAAACTGACTGCGATGAAACGGTTTTGGAGTTTCTCTACGATTTTTTTGATTTTTTCAAATTGGTCTTTAACATTGAGACCGCCTTCGGTAGTTATTTCTTCGCGTCGTTCTGGAACAAGAGTGGCTTGGTCGGGGACTATTTCGCAAGCAATTTTTACTATTTCGTCAACTGCCGCCATTTCCATATTCAATTTACATCGTACTGACTCGCGTAATAATTTAACGTCGCGATCCGAAATATGACGGCGGTCTTCACGCAAATGTACTGTTATGCCGTCGGCGCCGCCAAGTTCCGCTAATACCGCTCCCCAAAGCGGATCAGGTTCAACTGTACGACGAGCCTCGCGCAACGTCGCAATATGATCAATATTGACTCCTAATTCTATCATAATTAAATCCTCTTTTCTAAATTTGAACGCCTATAAAATTTCATTGGTCAAGATAAACGACTACACTCTGCTCGTACTTGAAATTCTGTGATTTTAAAGCGTAAAAAACCGCCATCCGATAGCAATTCAGGCGAAGATAAACGTAAATTAAAGTGCGACCAGTTTAAATAGCATTAATTAAAATGGGTTTTTAAAAATTAAAGTATATTATACGTTATAAATTATTAAAATGGGTATCTCTAAAAATCATTTGTTCAGATAGGCGGCGGTTCGCCCAGTGTTTAATTTTGAGCCGCATTACGGTTTACAACGTCAAAAAACTTTAATATTAATATATTTTAGGTTTTATAAATTATTAAAATTTATTGGTATCATAAACTCTATTACGGCTACAAAAATAAACGCAATGGCGAAACGCCGCCTACCTGGACAAATGAATTTTTAGAGATGATACCCATAATTTAATAAACAAAATTTTCGTGAACGGTTACGGATTTTTAGAAATACTCATTTATGTTTTTTATGTTTTTTATGAGTTGTTTTTATACAGTGAGAATATTGCTTTTTTGCCGGATTCGATTGTTCCGTAGTTTTTGATTAAGCCTAGAAATTTTGCCGCATTTATAGTTGCCATTTGCCAGAATATTTCAATTGGAATATTTTTATAAATACTCGCGGCATGATTGATTTCATTTATCATACTTAAGTCCGGCGTCGACGCCTTACTATCCGTTCCAACCAAAACGCAAACTCCACTATCCAACATTTTTTGTAACGGCAATTCATCGAACCCAAAATAATCATGCGATCTCGGCGTATAAACTAACGCCATCGTTTCATTACACTCTGCCATAAATTTTATTTCACCGTCGTCAAGATAATTGCCATGAATAACCAACACTTTCGGCGCTCGCGATAAAACTTGCAAATAATCCATCGGCTTTCGACCAAGTAAAACCTTCGACGGATCGTAATTGTCATCGACTTTTCGCATCATTTCCAACAACCTTCCATCGCCATATCGCAACAAACGCATCTCTTCCGGCGACTCCGCAAGATGCATCACAACCGGAACGCCAAAATCAACAACAAACTCCAATAACTCAGACGATACCGTATGCGGCGCATGAGGCGATAACCCCAAATAAGAACTTATAGATAAACCACAAATCGCATCAATCTTTTTTGTAACAGAAATTGAATCCCACGCAATCAATTCAGGATAACAAAACCATTCGACATTTTCACCAAGCCCCACATCGCCCAAATCCAACCCAAACGGAACAATATCAACAACCGCAACCGTCCCATAATACAACTCAAAATAACGCCTAGCTAAATTTAATCCCAAAGATAAATCATATTCCTCCGACCTGCGAAAATCTATCAATTGCTTAATCCATTGATCAAATTCACCGCAATATCTTTCAAATTGTCCAAAATTCGATTTCAGGTCAAGCATTGCGGGCGTTTTTGCGTCCGGCGATTTTTGCGACAATTGAAGCGGCGATTCAAGTTGACTCAATTCCAGATGAGTATGAGCGTTAATCATTCCAGGCAAAATATCATATCTGTTTCCATAATCGTTAATATTTTTGAATTGCGGATTTTTTGATACAGATACGATTTTATCATTTTCAATATTAATATAACGCCCCGCAAGTAACCCAGTAACTCCAACACCGCCATCAACGCCGGTCATTGTATGAATACGATTTGCAGTAATAGAATATTGCATTGGGAATTTTTAATTCGGTATTCGGAATTGTACAAATGATATTTTTTGTAACGAAAATTGTTTATATTAGCCCCATCGGGGCGACAAGCATTAGCGTAGGGCAGCGCCATATGTAAAATGATTTTCTATACGCAAAATCTGTAAGGGCGCAAGCACGATTACGCTTGATGGAACGTCTGACGGCTATCGCCCTTACAGGGCTAACAATTTTTTTTGCATTACGTCGTAGGGCGCTGCCCTACGCTAATGCTATTGCCCCGATGGGGCGAAATACAATTAAATTTATCGTTACAAAAAATAATTACGACTGCTGAATACTTACAAAAATCATCAGTTCGTTTTGCCTGGAGTTTAATCAAAAATGAGTTCTCCGTTTTTAGCGTCTATAATTATGTTAATTTTTTCATCGGTGTTTTTTCGTAGTAATTTTACGGCGATTGGATTTTGTATTTGTTGTTGAATGATTCGTTTTAGCGGTCTTGCTCCGAACACGGGATCGTAGCCGCAATTTACAATTTCATCAACTGCGTCTTTTGTAACAATAATAGTTACGTTTTGTTTTGCGAGTTGTTTTTCTAGGCGTTTTAATTGCAATTCTACAATTTTTGCGATTTGCATACGATTAAGCGGATGAAAAATTATTGTTTCATCTATCCGGTTCAAAAATTCCGGCAAGAAATGTTCGCCTAATAATTCTTTAACCGCATTTTGTATTGCCGTTTCAGCGCCATTGTTTTTCGTAATTTCTTGTATAACTTGACTGCCGACATTAGACGTCATCACAATAATCGTATTCTTGAAATCAACCGTTCTTCCTTGATTGTCCGTCAATCGTCCGTCGTCTAGGACTTGCAAAAGGATGTTAAAAACGTCTCTATGCGCCTTTTCCATTTCGTCAAATAAAATCACGCTGTAAGGTCGCCGCCGCACCGCTTCCGTCAACATGCCGCCTTCGTCGTAACCGACATATCCTGGCGGCGCGCCTATCAATCTACTCACTGCGTGTTTTTCCATAAACTCGCTCATATCAATCCTAATCATTGCGTTATCGTCGTCAAACATTGCCTCCGCCAGCGCCTTGCACAATTCCGTCTTGCCAACTCCGGTCGGACCCAAAAATAAAAACGAACCTATCGGTCGATTCGGGTCTTGCAAACCGCTGCGACTTCGCCGCACCGCATTAGATACCGCATCAACCGCCTCGTCTTGACCAACAACGCGAACATGCAAACGATCCTCAAGCACAAGCAACTTTGCACGCTCCGTCTCCATCATCCGACTCATTGGAATCCCCGTCCATAAACTCACAACCTCCGCTATCTCATCTACGCCTACAACTTGCCGCAACAATTTTTTCGTAACAAAATTGCCGCCCGAAATTTTATTCGCAGTTTCTCCAGTCTGTTGATTTACAGTCGTTTTATTTCCGGTCAATTTATCAGCCAATTTATCAGCCAATGTATCGACGGCAATATTTTTATCTAAAATGTTTTTATCAGTCGCCGTTGTGTTATCTGTTTTTTGCGCTGATAAATTTTCCGCCTTCGCAATCTCTGCCGCTAGTCCTTTGCGTTGTAAGTCAAGTTCGTACAATTTTTGATATTCAGTTTCATCGACGACTTTAACTTGCGATTGTTCGGCATGGATTTTTGTTTCCAGATTTTTGTACGCTAATTCGACTTCCGCTAATTGACTCCGCAATTGATGTATGTCGAGCGCTCCGTTTTTTTCTTTTTCCCATTGATTTCGTAGTTCTGCGAGTTCTTCTCTTGCTTGAATAATTTCTTTTTCAATATCGTGTAATCTTTCGCGGGCGTGCGGTTCATTTTCGTCTGCAAGTTGTCGCGCCGCTAATTCAAGTTGAACTAGGCGGCGTTGCACCGTGTCAATTTCAGCCGGAACGCTCTCAAGTTCCATCGCCAATCTTGACATCGCTTCATCCATTAAATCAATCGCCTTGTCCGGCAAAAAACGATCCGCAATATAACGATGCGACATCTCAACTGCCGCAACTAACGCCGAATCCGTTATCTTTACGCCCTTGTGATGCGCTTCATAACGCGGCTTCAAACCGCGTAAAATCGCAATTGAATCATCAACGTCCGGCTCGCCGACGTAAATAGGTTGAAACCTTCGTTCCAGCGCCGCATCCTTTTCGATATACTTGCGATACTCGTCAAGCGTAGTTGCGCCGATGCAACGTAATTCGCCTCTTGCGAGCGCCGGCTTCAATATATTCGCCGCATCGCTGCCGCCTTCCGCGCGTCCCGCGCCGACAAGCGTATGCAACTCGTCAATAAAAAGAATTATTTGACCTGCCGCCGAATCAATTTCGCTCAAAATCGCTTTCAACCTGTCCTCAAATTCACCGCGAAATTTAGTACCGGCAACCAACGCCCCCATGTCAAGCCCAACAACCCGCTTATTCTTCAGAGATTCAGGAACGTCGCCATCGACAATCCGCAACGCCAAACCTTCCGCTATCGCAGTCTTGCCAACTCCAGGCTCGCCGATTAAAACGGGATTATTTTTTGTACGCCGCGAAAGCACTTGAATTACGCGTCTAATTTCGGAATCGCGTCCTATCACAGGGTCAAGTTTGCCGCGCCGCGCACGGTCAACAAGATCAATTCCATAACGCGATAAAGCCTGAAGTTTGGACTCCGGTTCGGCGTCGGCAACACGTTTATTGCCGCGAACTAATTTAATTCCGCGAAGTAAATTTTCGCGTGTTATTGCGTTGAGTTCAAAAACTTTTTTGGCTTTCGACTGTATATTTTCTAGGGCAAGAAGCAAATGTTCGGTAGAAACGAAATCGTCTTTCATTGCTTCCGCTTCGTCTGACGCCGAAAACAAAACGCGTTGTAATTCGTTGCTCGCATTAGGCGACGCGCCGCCGGAAACTTTGGGCAATTGCCGTATTTCCGCTTCGAGCATTTTGTCAAGTTGACCAAGATTGCAACCAGCCGCTTCAAGACAAGGACGGACGTTGCCGTCGCGTTCTTTAAGCAATGAATTTAACAAATGAACAGGAGTCAATTCAGGATTACCCAACTTGACCGCCGACTCATGAGCGGCAGAGAGCGCATCTTGCGATTTAGTCGTCAATTTTTCGTATGAAAATGTCATCGGATTTGGCTAAAATTACACGCAATTAAATTTACAAAAATCAAGCGCAAGATTTCGTTATTCATAAAATTTATTTTGCGGGTAATTTTTGAAATTTGGTTAAGGGTTAAAAAATATTGGGTTAAAGATTAAAGATGTAAAACCGCATGCGATTATTTTGTATCTTTAATCACACGATCAAAAAACGCGATTCAAAAAACAATGATTCAAATATTGTTGTTGCTTTGTTTTCGTTCCGATAGGGACGGTATATTTTTTCGCCTTAATTTTTTGAATGATTACAAAAAATGTAACAAATCCGTCATTCGTTAGTCAGATTTGCCGATGTTAGCGAAATTAAAATATAAACGGCTTAATATACGAAAATCAAGTCAAATAGTTTATCAAAACAACAAAAAATCTCCAGTAATCGCCAAAAAAAATAATCTTTCTAATCTGGTAATTTGTGGACAAAAAAATGATCCACAGACCAAAGGATCGCAGGCGGGACGCCCGCGATCTGGTGGTCTCGTCTGCATTTCAGAATCGCAGGAATTTCAGGATCGCAAACATTTCGCCTGGTGTTCCTTCAGGTTCGCAGGCGAAATGCCTGCATCACAGGATCGCGGGCGTCTCGCCTGCAAGCGGTTGTACTCAACCGCTAATGAGCGAGGTTTTGATCTCAAGCGCTTTTTTGTTTGCCTATCGGCAAAATGCAGGCGGGACGCCCGCGATCCGGTGGTCTCGCCTGCATTTCAGGATCGCAGGAATTTCAGGATCGCAAACATTTCGTCTGGTGTTCCTTCAGATTCGCAGGCGAAATGCCAGCATCCCAGGATCGCGGGCGTCTCGCCTGCAAGCGGTTGTACTCAACCGCCGATGAGCGAAATTTAGATCGCAAGCGCCTTTTTGTTTGCCTTGCGGCAAAGTGTAGGCGGGACTGTTGCGTTCTTGTTATTGGCGGCGTCTGGTTGAAAATTTAATTGTTAGGAGTTTAAAAAAGACGGGTTGACTAGTTTGGTGAGATTCGTATAATACGAACTTTGTGATTGGCATGGCGAGTGTTGTTGTGTTGTTGCAATTCCGTGTCAATTGTTTTAAACTGTTCGTACTTGAATTTGCGTTTACCGTTGTTTGCCCGTCTAACGTAAGGCGGGCTTTTACGTTTTTACATTATCGAAATTCAAGTGCGATCTGTTTAGGAATACAAAGAAATACAACAGTAGTTTCTGTTGGGCTGATATGTTTTGTATTGGCTTTTTTTGGATTATTCGCATTTTTGATTTCAATAATCTTTTGTTGGCTTATTTTATTTTTTGTTGGATATTTGGGCTAATGTTTATTCGGGTTATTGGATTGTAAGATGTGATTTGTATTTATTTGAAACGTTAACCAAAAAGGAATTTTTTATTATGTCAGCGGTTGCAGACGAAGTAGTTAAAATTATAGCGAACCGTTTCGGTTTAGACGAGGCGACAATTAAACCGGAAACCGATATTGCCAACGATCTTGGCGCCGATTCTCTCGATATTGCCGAACTTCTGATCGAATTTGAAGACAAACTAGAAGTCTCTATTGACGAATCGGAAGTTCAAAGTCTTTTGACTGTGGGCGATGTTATTACGTATGTTGAGAAGTTCTCAAATAAGAAAAATCAAAAAGAATAATACAGTTGCGGTTGTAAGTAGAATACGTAGTATTTTTTTGCTTTTTTAAACTGTTCGTACTTTAATTTGCGTTTATTGCCGTCTGCCTAAATTCGGACGGCAGGTTTTGACGCTTTTACATCGATGAATTTCAAGTACGATACGTATAAATTTTTCACGCTTAAAATTTCAGTAACCGTCGTAGAAAATCTGTTTAATGGAATACAGACTTTTACGTTTTTGTATTGCTGAAATTTTAAACGTTGCCGTGATTTTTTTTGTTTTTTTGCGATTATGTTTTTGCAGATTGGCGTTGTTTTTTAGGTTTTTTTAAACTGTTCAAATTTGAATTTACGTTTAATATTCCGTCTGACTAATTAATATTTTAATAACAAGGCGGCGTTTGTGTTTTTTATATTCGTTTAAATTCAAGTACGAGCGGTATAGTATAATTTTAAACTGTTTATACTTTAATTTGCGTTTACTTTCGCCTGTCTAACTATCGGACGACAGGCTTTGACGCTAATCATTGAATTTCAAGTACGAGCAGTATAAGACCGGCGTAATCTGTTTTTTATTTTGAGTTTGTTCGGGGTCATTCTATCATTTATCTTTTTTTGTCATGCAACGAGTAGTTGTAACGGGTTATGGTTTGGTTACGCCTCTCGGGTCGCATGTCGAAGAGGTGTGGAAGATGATTTGTGCGGGCGAGTCTGGGATACGGCGGGCGTCGATTTTGGGCGATAGAGAAGATATTGTTCCGGTCAAAATTGCGGGCGAGTGTATAGACTTTTCTGTTACGAAATATATTCCGCAACGCGAAGCAAATCGTATGGAGCTTTTTGCTCAATATGCGCTTGGCGCTTCGATTGATGCGGTGAATTTATCTGGGTTAAATTTTTCTGAATTGGACAGGGATCGTTGCGCGGTAATAATTGGCAGCGGCGTCGGCGGCTTGAATGAATTTGAGTCGCAACATACGCGCTTGATTACTAAGGGCGCTTCGCGCGTTTCGCCTTTTGCAATTCCTAAAATTATGCCTAATTCTGCAGCGGGCAATATATCGATACATTTTGGTTTAACGGGCGCTTCTTATGCCGTGTCATCGGCTTGTGCAACTTCATCAAATGCGATTATTGATGCGGTGCGTATGATTCGTTTGGGCGAGGCGGATGTGATTTTAGCGGGCGGTAGCGAAGCGAGTACGACGTTGTTGGGAGTAGCAGGTTTTGCGGCGATGCATGCGCTTTCAATGCGTAACGACGAACCGCAACGTGCGAGCAGACCTTTTGACAGGGATCGCGACGGTTTTGTGATTGCCGATGGTTGCGGCGTGTTGGTATTGGAATCTTATGACCATGCGGCGCGGCGCGGGGCAAAAATGTTAGGCGAAATTATTGGTTTTGGATTATCATCGGACGGGACGCATATTACGCAACCTGATGAAAATGGAGTTGGCGCAATGAAAGCGATAAAAAAATCGTTGGAAGATGCGCATGTAAATTCATCGGATATCGACTATATCAACGCTCATGCGACGAGTACAATTTTGGGAGATATTACGGAGACGCGGGCAATAAAGTTAGCATTTGGCGATTGGGCGTATAAGATTCCGATTTCAAGTACAAAAAGTCAAATAGGTCATTTGCTAGGCGGCAGCGGCGCCGTCGAAACTATTTTTTGTCTGCTAACAATTCGCGACGGCATAATACCGCCAACAATAAATCTCGAAAATCCGGATCCAGAATGCGATTTAGACTATACGCCGTTAATTGCAAGAGAGCGTAAAATTAAAACCGTTTTATCGAACAGCTTCGGTTTTGGCGGACATAACGCAAGCATCGTCGTGGCGGCTTTGAGATAATTGTAACCAGTCACGAAATTGTAGAAACGTTGAATTTTACGGAATAGGGAAGTAGAGGGTTAGATTTATTGTAACAATAAATCGGATCAGCAATACGTATGAATTGAAAAGCGCTAATTTGAAATAACCCAATCAATACAAAAAAACTTTCCTACTAATTCCGAATGCCGAATTTTAAAAAAATATCACCTTTTAATTTTTACGTTATGCTCAATGTTATTTATGAGGACAATCATCTTCTTGTAGTTTTTAAGCCTTCGGGTTTGGCGACGATGGGGTTGCCTTCGGGCGCGACGACGTTGTTGACGCTTGCGAAGGAATATATTAAGCGTAAATATAATAAGTTGGGCGAGGTATATCTTGGCGTTGTTAGTCGTCTTGATGTTCCGGTTTCGGGAGTTGTGCTTTTTGCTCGGACTTCTAAAGCGGCGGCGAGGTTGAACGAGCAATTTAGAAATCATACGGTAGAAAAAATTTATCTTGCAATTGTCGAAGGCAAAATTTCTCCAAGCGAATCTGATCTTACAGGTAATATTTGCGAGGACAAACGACATCGTAAGGTTAAATTGACGAATGGAGATAACGGAAAGGAGTCGAAGTTGCATTATCGCAGATTAGCGTATTTAGGCGTTAATTCGCTTATTGAGATTAATCTTTTAACAGGACGTAAACATCAAATTCGCGCGCAACTTGCAGCGTATGGTCATCCGGTTCTTGGCGATATTAAATATGGAGCAAAAAATAACCGCGTACAAAATAAACGCGTGCAAAATAACCGCGTGCAAAATAAACGTGTACAAAATAACAACGTACAAAATAACCGTATTGTGAATTTTAATTCTAAACTAAAAAATGTTGAACGTGATTTTCTGTTACAAAAAAACGCCGGAGGGATTGCGTTACATGCTTATAAATTGAGTGTGGATCATCCGATTTCCGGCGCAAGAATTACGTTTGTAACGCCTTATTCATTACTTTCAAGTGAACTACCCCAAATTTTATCAGTATGCGAAATTGAGCGGTCTTGTCGGCAAGGCGACATTGGATAAACTTTTTCGTGCGTCTTATGATTATGTTGTGCGGCGCGTCAAGACTTCTGGCGGTAGCGGCAGCGGCGGCGATGTTTCTGCGATTGACGATGATTTTAAGCGCCGGATGCAATTATTTCGCGAGCAGAACGGTATATTTCCGGCGGAGTTTAAGCGGAATTGTGTTCGGCTGCGTTATGGTAAATTGTCGTCGGTTCGTTTGGCGGGCGGCGCTAATTTCTGGGGCGACAACGTATTTTTTGGCAAAGGCGACGGTAATGGTAACGTCAACGTCAACGGTAACGTCAACAATAACGTCAATACTAATATCAATGTCAATGTCAATAATGGCGGTGGTCAAAATTCTTTTGCAGCGTTGGATGGCGGTTTTGTTGGCGGTGTTGACGAGGGGTTACGTTTGACGGAGTTGGATTATTATTTTGCGGAGGCGCTTGTGAGTTGCGGCGTGTTGAACAGATGGCAGGTTACGCAACTTTTAGCGGGACGGACGAAATTTACGCTTGGTAAGTATTGGATATTGGATGCGATAGGCGGCGGCGGTTATGGTCATGTATTTCTTGGGTGCGAGTATGGCGTCGACGTGTGCGGCAAGCCTTATCCATTGGAGTTATTATTGTCGTCTGGCGGCGGCGACGGGGCGTTGGTTGCGTTGAAGGTTTTACCGGTAATCAAATCGACGGTTGAGTTATCTGAGCGGTTTCGTAATGAGATAGGTTTACAGCGGCGGTTGCGGCATCCGAATTTGTTGCGTTTTATTGATTCAGGTCATGATGGCAATGTTGATTATATGGTACATGAATTTATTGACGGCGGCGATGTTAAAATGTTATTGCAAAGCGAGGGCGAAATTCAATATGATGTTGCGGCGGCGATTATTGTCGAGTTATCTAAGGCAGTTCAATATTTGCATGATTGCGGGATTATTCATCGTGATATTAAGCCTGCGAATATTTTGTTATCTAGTTCCGGCGTTGTTAAGTTGATAGATTTGGGTTTATCGGTAGAGTGCGGCGCGGATAGAGTTAGTGGAGTTAGTGGAGTTAATAGCGTCAATGGAGTTAATAACGTCAATGGAGTTAATAGCGTCGATGGAATTGTTGGCAAGGACGTTGAGGTTATAGAAAATTTTGGGGCGGGGACGGGTTATGGCGAAAATTATTTAGGCGGCGAAACAACTGGAGTAAATGCAACCGCAAGCGTTGGCGTTAGCGTTAGCTCCGGCGCCGGTAAAATTGCGGGAACGATAGATTATGTTGCGCCGGATCAAATTCGTAATCCGAGCGAGCCGAGTCCGTTGTGGGATATTTATTCTATTGGTTGTGTGTTCTATCAATTATTGACCGGAAAGCCGCCTTTTCCAAGCGGCGATTTGAAACAAAAATTAGCGGCGCATGTCGCGACAGAGCCGCTTGACCCGCGTGTTTTCAATCAAACGATACCGTTTCATATTGCGGAAATTACGCTTGCAATGCTTGAAAAAAATCCGGCAAAAAGAATACAATCTGCGCAAGAAATAGTTGAAAAATTAACAGCATGGATACCGCCGGACGGATTAGAAAAACAAATAATCTCCACCGCTAAAAGATAATTTTTTTAGGAATTTTTTAGAATTGACGGAATTGCTCTTGTATTGCTTGACGAATTGATTTATATTATCGCCCTTGTTGTGAAATTTTGAAGTTAGGAAATTTTGAGTTAAAGAAATTTTTTGATTTTGAATTTTTGTAACGAAAAATATCGTTTATCGTGTCGTTTGATTTATTCTTTTTGTTACGGAGAATAGCGACATTGATAATTTATGTAACGTTAATTTGTCC
>JAISLW010000202.1 GCA_031277105.1 Planctomycetaceae bacterium
CATATATTGAGTACAAGCGTTTCAATGCGAGTTCGGAATTACGCGAGTTAGACGAAGCCCGTCAAAAATTCCTACACGACTTGGCAACCGACCTAGAAGTTGCAACAGATAAAGGAATAGAAATAGGCAGAGCAGAAGGTATGGAAATAGGAATGGAAAAAGGCAGAGCAGAAGTCGAATCTGAATGGAAAAATAATACAATTAAAACTATCCAGAATATGAAAAATTTTGGAATGCCATTATCAGATATTTCAGCAATAACAGGTCTTTCTATTGACGAAATTAATGAATTAGATTGAATCGAAAAAGACGCGCAAAAGCGTTATTAAAATTTATTGAACGATGTTAGGATGGAACATCGGCGGCAATGGCAATGTTATTCTTTAAACTCTATTATTTATTTTGCGGCGTCGTTGAATAGCGCGTATTTTTTGACTTCGTTTTTATATTTTAAGAACGCACAAAAAGACGAAATAAATGTATGATCGATTCCAATATCAGGTCTAACATTTAATGATTTTATTTTTGACGCTAATTTTGGGTGGATTTTTGTTGTATTGATTCCGTATCTTCCGGCTGCTTTGGGCGATTTGATTCCAGTGAGCAAGGGATAAAGGAGTAATGCGGGATCGGCGGCATTGATATTGACGAGCAATTTATCTGTAATTTGTAGCAAGTTTCCGTATTTTTTATTTTGTTCGAATTGGTCTTGGTCAACTGCTGCGGCGAGGAAAACGATTCTTATATTTAGGTTTGTTGTGATTTTATTTTTGTTGTTTGTATTTTGTTTTAATTGTTGTAATTGTTCTGTTGCTAAATTTTGTATTGCGGCGCTTATTAGTCTTGCGCCGTAACTGAATCCGATCAAGGAGACTTTGCTTTGGGGTTTTAGTTGTTTTAGAAAGTTTGTCAAATATTTTGATTCAGCGTCTGCTTTTTTTCCGGTATTGATAGCGTCGGATTTGATTCCGCAATTTTCTTTTTCCGCATCCCAACTCCAGAACAAAAATCTGTGTTCGCCAAAATTATGCGTCAACTTGCTAAAATTTATTCCGAATTGTTTTGCTTCATCGTAGGTCATTTTGTAACCGTGCGTAACAATAACTAAAGGAATATTTGGATTATGGGATTGTTGAAATTCGTTTAAGGTCGAGCGATTCCATTTGGAATTATTGTCAAGTTGATTTATTTCAAAACCGCGCCGCGTGTCAACAAACCATACGTCAAAAGCGCAAACAGCCGAACACAACATAAAAAAATAAAAACACGTCAAAACGCAACAAATACGCCCAAATATATGTTGTCCAAAAAATAAAAAAAATAATCTCATAACAAATAAATCCATAAAATATACTATTCGTACTTGCGGTGATTTAAAACGTCAATGCCTGCCATCAGAAAACTAGGCAGGCGAAAATAAATCGTAAATTGAAAAGTGTGAACAGTTTACAGCCTCAAGCGCTAGCGGTTGAATATAACCGCATGCCGGCTGGACGCCTGCGTTCCCTCTGATAATTTTTTTGTAACAAAAAATAAAGCGGCTTGAAATTGTACAGACTGCGGAATAAATTTCAATATACTTCAAAAAATCTGCAATCAGTGCCGCCCGAACCGACTTTCAATTTAACCGGTTTGCCGCATTTCGGGCAACGTCCTTCGTAAGCGGTTTCGTCTTGATTGATATAAATCCGCCAGTAAGCGCCGCAACAATTAAAGCGTACTCCGACAAAACGCCGTCTTTTATTATCGTTATTTTGCGATGTTTTATTTGCGAAAGGGTCGCTTGATAAATCTAACAGTCCCATATTTAATGCAAGTGATTTACTTAATTTTTATCAAAAAATAGTTTTTTTAATTCGTAATTCGTAATTCGGAATTATAGGATTTTTATTTCAAAATTTTGGATTTGATTTTGTTCCGTTTGTCCCTCTAAAATCGCCATTACATAATCCGCTAAACAAATTTTATTGAACAAGTGCGATCAGGTAAATTTTGAATGATTATAGTATCATGTTGATTTAATTTAGTCGAGTAGTCTATGATATTGTTTAAATTCGGGTATTTATCGGGTAAAACATTTATTTTTTGTTAAATTTTGCGCTAATTTAATTTTGCTTGAAATTTTTTTTAACTGTTCGCGTTGTTTTGTCCTGATATTATTGCTTACTGACAAATATTCGCTTAAAATGATTTTCTTATTTTTTTAATTCTGAATGTGGAATTATTTTAAATTTGAAATCAAAATTTTTAATTCCGCATTCTGAAATTCCGTATTCCGAATTTCCCTAAACTTAATTCCTAACAGTCATGGAACCAAATAATACCGAACACGATCAAACTAAAACGCGCGGCTCGTCCATACCGGAATATTCGATAGTATTTTTGTATCAAACGCCGTTGGGCGACGAGCGTCCTCATAGTTATTTTATTGGCAGAATTGAGGCTCTACTTAACGCTACAAACATTCCTACCGGTTCGGTCGGCGTTCCGTATGAGATAATTTTGGATTTATCAGTAATTGGTCAAGACTTGATAATTACTAATATGAAATTGAGTAGCGGTTTTACTGATCGCGGTTTTGAAATTCAATTTGCGCCGAACAAGATAATAATTAAAGCGACGCCGCGCGAAAGTATCGATTCGGCAATGTACTTTATTTTCCAGAAGAGAAATAAAACTAACGAAAACTATAATTCAAACGAATTATCTTACAACAGTTATAAAAAACCTTTATTGATCAATCCTCATCCGCGTGATCTATGGCAAAATTTACCTGTTACGGATTATGAAGGTTATAAAAACGACGATTTTTCCGCCGCAGGAGTTACGGTCGAATATATTTCTGAAAAACGCGGTATCTTTTCAACAAGTCCGGCAAAAAAATTTGAAGTGATAGCGGCAAGTCAACGCGGACGCTCTCATGCTCATGTTGGCAAACCGCGCGACGACTGTTTTCATTTTGAGTTTGATTTACAAACGGGTTGGAATTTTGTAGCGGTTGCGGACGGTGCAGGCAGCGCAAAATTTTCACGTAAAGGTTCCGATCTCGCATGTCATAATGTTATCGCAAGTCTCCGAACAAATTTGAGCGCCGAATTTAATAACGCATTGCAAACCGCAATTAACGCAGCATTGCAACAAACGCAACAACAAACGCAACAACAAAATAATTTTGATCAATCCGTCTTGTTAGTTACTGAAATATTGGATACGAGTAAACTTGGCGATATTTTTCACAACGCAGTTTATACGGCTTACAAATCTATTTACGATGAATCGCAAAAAAGAAAAACCGAAAAAAACGACGCCGAAATCAAAGATTATCATACGACGTTGCTTTGTGCGGCGTTTAAGTATTTTGATGTTTTTCGGAGTTGGGTTATTGTTTCGTATTGGGTGGGCGATGGCGGCGCTGCGATATTGCGACGTAACGGCGGCGATGAAGTAATCGTTCTAGGCGAACCTGACGGAGGAGAATTCGCAGGACAAACAAAATTCTTGACAATGAAAGACGAAATAACGGCAGAAGCAATTCGCAAACGATTACGATTTACTTTTTGCGAAACGTTTGGGGCAATGCTTTTTGTTACGGACGGTATAACGGATCCGTTTTTTCCGTCGGAAGCGGCTGTTGCGGACGGTAAACGTTGGATAGATTTTTATGAAAACAAATTAAAATCCGGTTGTGAAGAAGAACCTACCGGTTGCCCAATCTTATTCAACGAAACTATTGAACCGCAAAAAAAAGCAGAAGCCCTACTAAAATGGCTAGACTTCTGGTCAAAAGGAAATCACGACGACAGAACTATACTAATCGTAAAAGAAAGTGAATAGCGGTCAGTGAATAGGGATTAAAATTAGGGCGTCTCTAAAATTCATTTTTTTGTAAAAAGGTTGGCGGCGTTTCGGCATAGCGTTTAATTTTTTTAGCCGCCTACCTGAACAAATGAATTTTTAGAGACGCCCATTAGTTATTCAGACGGAATAATTTTGTAACAAAAATTCATTCCTATCCCCTAACAACTATTCCACCATAACCTAATTTAATACAAAAATGACTCACGTTAAAACTACGGCAAAAGACGGTACGGCGGTAGAATTTATTTTTCGCGACCCGATGCAAGGCGGAATGAAAGACGTATATTTTGCGCCGGATAAAAGTTATGTTGTTGCATTTTTTCGCAAGCGTCTTGACATGAATGGTCTTGACCGCATAGAAAAACTTGTCGGTCAATATCGCAAAGGGATTTTTGAACAGTCAGGCGGCGAATATTGGAAAAATTTATTTTGCTGGCCGGAACGTATTGTCGAGTACAACGGCAAAACCGGTTTAGTTGTGCCGGCGTATCAACCGCATTTCTTTTTTGGCGCTAATACAAATTTAGCCGGAGTAGAAAAAGACGGCAAATGGTTCGCTTCGCCTAAAAATTTTAATCGTTTTGTTCCTGCCGATGAAAAAGGATCGCAACTTGGATATTTACAAATTTGTCTGAAATTATCTCGTGCGGTTCGTCGTCTTCATGCTGCGGGTTTGGCGCATTCGGATTTATCGTACAAAAATTGTCTTGTTGATCCTGCGCGGGGCAATGCTTGTATAATTGATATTGACGGGTTGGTTGTTCCTGGGCTTTATCCGCCGGATGTTGTTGGCACGCCGGATTTTATTGCGCCGGAAGTTGTGGCGACGTTGCATTTGCCGATTAAGGATCCTAATCGCAAGTTGCCGTCGCGAGTTACAGACCAGCATGCGTTGGCGGTGTTGATTTACATGTATCTTTTTCATCGTCATCCGTTGCGCGGCGGCAAGGTTCACGATCCTGAACCGGACAAACAAGAGCGTTTAGAAATGGGCGAGCGGGCGTTATTTATTGAAAACCCGCTTGACAAATCGAATCGTCCGAAATTGGACAGAAGCGGCAGCGACAAAGTATGTTTACCGTGGGTTGATGCGGACGTTTTGCCTTATGCGATGTACGGACCGCATTTGAAACAACTTTTTGATCAAGCGTTTATTGACGGTCTGCACAATCCGCCGCGACGACCTACTGCCGATGACTGGGAAACGGCTTTAGTTAAAACTTTAGACATGTATCAACCTTGTAATAATCCAAATTGCGTCAAGAAAGGATTCATTTTTGACAACACGACTAAACCTAAATGTCCGTATTGCGGCGCCGCCTACAAGGGAGTTTTACCGGTGTTAGATTTTTATTCGTCGCGAAACGGCAAGGATTATAAACCGGACAATCACAGACTGATGGTATTTCACGGACAACGGTTATATCCGTGGCATGTTGACAGAACAATTTTCCCAAACGAACAATTAAAAGACTCGCAAAAAAAAGCCGTCGGATATTTTCAATTGCACAACGGGAAATGGTTCCTAGTAAATGAAACTTTGCAAGGATTAAAAAATATAACAACAAATTCGCCGATACCAATCAAAGGAAATATCGAACTAACAGAAGGCTTGCAACTACTACTATCGCCCGAAACTACAGGACGAATCATAAACGTAAAAATCGTAAACGGAAATTAAAATTTAGATAATCAAGTTTAAAAAATAGATGATAGTTTTTTCGGTAATATACGCATAATATTATAATTGATTTTTGATCTAAAATAATTTTTTAAATTTTCTTCTCTGTGAACTCTGTGATCTCTGTGGTTAAATAAAAAAATGTTTTTTAGATGTTGATTAAAATTAATTTTTCGCGGCGGTTTGTATTTGTTGTTTGCTGGGTGTTGCGATAATTTTGTGCCGCCGATAATATGCGATTTCAGATAATACCAACGCTATCGAAAACATCGTGATATATTTTTGACGACAAAAATACAACGGAACATTAAAAAACATGTCAATCAAAATTACCGTAATTATCGCTATTGCGAAATACCGAACAGACAAAGGAATTTTTGACGAATAATAAAAAATTAGCAAAATAAATATAATAAAAAGTCCCACTCCAACTAAACCAAATTGAATTGCAACTTGCGTAAATTCACAATGCGTATGAGCAAAACCATTAGATTCGCCAAACGGTAGAAATTTTTTGAGCATAGAAAAATCAACATCAATACCATGACCTGCTATCGGCTTCTTTTGTATTTCCGGTATGATTTTTAGAAGTATCCAATGCCGGTCTTTATGGCTAATATCATTGAAATCTTTACTCAAAACGTCATTGACGCCTTTGTACGTAACCTCCCATTTTTTGACAAAAATATCATTTGACGCCGCCATTGCAACAATACACGCCAACATAACAACAGAAATAAGAACTCCCTTTCGCCAATTCCACATCAAAAGCCCGATCACAATTACAATCGCCAATGATAATTGAGCGGTACGGGATGTATTGAGAACGAATACAAAATAAATAATCGATCCAATAACTCCCCAACGTATCCACGCAAAAACAATTCCCCAAAAAGGTAATTGCTTCGATTTGACAAGCGTAATCATACCAACAACAAGATCAAAAGGCGACGTCCGTGACGCAACCTTCATCCCAAGTAAAATCGACTTCGGAAGAATACGGCGAACCAACGGAATATTTCTAGTTTGAAACGAATAATGTAACCAATAAACACACCAAATTACCAATACGACTCCGGTTGTAATCGTGTTGAATAACATAAAACACGAAGGAATATTTCTGGGAAATACTTCGTTGTAAACGAGTAAAAAATTTGTAGAAAAAATCAACATTGCAATATTAAACGACGCCAACGCCTTAATCCGCGTCGCCTTGTCAAAATAAAGCGTTGCCAATATCAATAAACATAGAAATGATTGCCGCGACCACCAATGTTTCAACGCATCCACGATCACGTTTGCGTCAAAAACAGCCCATCGAATTACGCCGATAAAAGTCCACGCAATCAATAATAACATTATTAAGAAAACGGGATTTTGTTTACATATTTTTATCCGCGATTGCCAGTTGCCTGAACAAAGCCAGCAAATCAACATTACTAACTTGAGCAAAGCAACAGCCGAAACTGAAACAACTCCCGCTATCGGAAACAATATCGCCGCACGTCGCGCAGCTACCAAAAAAAACGAATTTAAGCACGGAGACTCATTCGCAAAAAATAATTTGTTCATTATTAAATTTAATGTAATGTAATTTAATGTAATTTTGTTGTAAAATCAGCGGCGATATTCAAAAAGCCGAATTCTCGCCTATTCGTATAACGTTAAAAAATTTATTAAAGGTAACTTCTAAAAACCTGTTTTTTTATTTAAGCGCCGAGAACACAGAGTTCACAGAGAATAATTTTTTGTAACCGTTCACGGAAAGTTAAGCGATTAGGTTAAGCGATTAGGTTAAGCGATTAGATTTTAGGGGATAGTGAGTAGGGCGTATCTGGACAATTTTCGTAACAATAAATATTTGTCCCGTTAGGGACAACATGTTGGTAGAAAAAAGTGATACGCGAATTTTTAGCGTCCCATTAGGGACGCAATGAGGGTTAATGTTGTCTTTACATGTTGTCTCTAGCGGGACAGATGGGACAAATATTTATTGTTACAATAAATCTAGCGCCTACATCCTATACCCCTAAAACTCTATGCTTCTATACTGCTCGTACTTGAAATTCAGCGATTAAAAAGCGTCAAAGCCTGCCGTCCGAAAGCTAGGCAGGCGAAGGTAAACGCAAACTCAAGTACGAATAGTTTAAAATCTCGTGAACGGTTACCAATTTTTAGAGATACTCCTCTGTGTTCTCTGTG